>NZ_CACVCE010000011.1:0-58488 GCF_902729445.1 Magnetospirillum sp. LM-5
ACCATCGAGCGCCAAACATGGCGCACGATGGTCTCATTTTTTGGTTGTCCCTCGCCGGGCGGGCGCATCCGCGCCCTTGGCCGCTCGCTCAACGCTCGCCGGAGCGCCGTGCCTCACTATGGAGGCTCGGCGCTCCAATCTCGATCAATGGTCAATCGGTTGGCCGAAACGACAACGCCCTGCCTGTCCAAGCGCCCAAAGAGAGGGGCGGCGCTCAAGGACAAACAGGGCGTGTCGAAATTCTGCCCGGGTCCGTATCGGATCGCCCGGGTTCAGGCGCTCAGTGCTTCGGCTTCCACTGATTGACGAAATAGGGAACCTCGTCCTCGGACAGTCCCAGATCCTTCAATTCGCGATGATCCAGGCCGGCCATCTCGGATTGCAGACGATCGCGGGCGATGCGGTCCTGCACCGGACGGACGACGGTGTCTTCCAGGAAAGACACGGCCTGCTGCCACAGCGAGGTCGCCGGACGACGGGGAACAGGGCTCGGCCCGCAGACCGGATTGGGGGCGCAAGGCCCGAAGGCGGGGGACAGGGACATCGGCGGCTCCATCGAGCAGGGTTTGAATGCTTGTAAGAAGCATATGGTTTGGCAACGCCGAACAACAAGATACATTTTTGCATGAGTGCCGGCGTTTTTTGCATCACTTCCGCACCCCCTTCCCCGCCGCGCCTTTGCCGGCTACCCTGGCCGCCCACGACCGCCCCCCCAAGGAGACCAAGATGGCCACCAATCCGGAAACCCGCCTGACCGAGCTGGGGATCACCCTGCCGGTTCCTGCCGCCGCCGTGGCCAATTACGTGCCGTCGGTGTTGACCGGCTCGTTGCTGTTCGTGTCGGGCCAGCTGCCGCTGGAAAACGGCAAGGCAGCGGTGGTCGGCCGATTGGGCGACACCGTCACCATCGAGGATGGCGTTCGCGCCGCCCGCCTGTGCGGGCTGAACCTGTTGGCCCAGGCGCGCGCTGCCTGTGGCGGCGACCTGAACCGGGTCAAACGGCTGGTACGCATGACCGCCTTTGTCGCCGGCACGCCGGACTTCTTCGACCAGCCCAAGGTGGTCAACGGTGCGTCGGATTTGATGGTCGAGGTGCTGGGCGAGGCCGGCCGCCATGCCCGCGTCGCCGTAGGCGTCGCCGCCCTGCCGCTGAACGTCGCCGTCGAGATCGAGGCGATCTTCGAAATCGCCTGACCCAGCGACGTCTTGATCAGCTGGCGGCGACGGCCTGTTCGGGCATGTCGCCGCCGGCAATCAGCTTGTCGCCGTCGCCGACGACCCGGTCCTTGCCGGTCTGCTTGGCGATATACATGCGATGGTCGGCCTTTTCGACCAATTCCTGCCATTGCTGGCAATCGTCGGACATGCGCTCGGCCACGCCGATCGAGGCGGTGACCGGGTTGCCGTCGGGGCGCACGCCCAGCCCGGTCTCGCGCAGGCGCAGCATGGCAATGCGGGCGCCTTCGGGGTCGGTGTTGGGCATCAGGGCCAGGAACTCCTCGCCGCCCCAGCGGATCAGCACGTCGCCGCGCCGCAGCACCTTGCGAAGTGCCGCCGACGCCGCCCGCAAGGTGTTGTCGCCCTCTTCGTGGCCGTAGCGGTCGTTGATCGACTTGAAATTGTCCAGATCGACGAAGGCCAACGAGAACGGAATCTTCGACCGCATCGAGGTCAGGAATTGCTGGACCAGCATCTCCTCGCCGACGCGGCGGTTATAAGCCCGGGTCAGACCATCATGCGAGGATTGGTCGACCAGTTGGCTCATGAAATGCAACTGGCTCATGCCGGCCAAGGTCGCCACCACCGCCAGCAGCAGCAGCAGCCACTGCGCCCCCAGGTGCGAGGCGAACGGCAGCAATTGGTAGCCCAGGATACCGGTCAGCAGATAGGCCAGCAGCAAGGGCAGCGACAGCAGCGCGCCCTCGATGGCGGTGATGGGGAACACCGCCAGACCGGCCACCATGACGAAGGGCAAAAAGGCATAGCCAGCAGCCACCACCTGCTGGGCCGGATCGGAAATGGCGAACTGGGCCAAGAGCGGATGGCTGATCAGGAAGAACACCGTCGGGATCGACAACAGCCAGATCAGGCCCCAGCGGGCCACCGCCACGCTGTCGGCACCGCGATAGGCCAGGCACAGCAAGATGAAGGCGATCGAGGCCAGCACACGCAGTGCGGCCAGATACATCGACAGCGCGGTCTCGAAAATGAACAGATCGACGGGGATCCACAGGGGCGTCAGCACGGCGAAAACCGCAGAAACCAGCCGCACACGCGACAGGATCAGCAGCGAGCGGCGGCGCTGGACGAAGGCCGACTGACGCGTGGGGATGAACAGATCGAAGATTTCCGCCAGCGTCATCCCAGAGAAGACGATGGACAGCACCCTGCCGATCAACACCTTGACCATGTTCACTTGGCGGTATCCTTTTGCCCCCGTGACCACCAGTTCCATCGAACGGTACTTGGTCCATCTCGCACATGCAAGGCCTTTGCACACAAGGCCTTGCGCCGTTGCGACACGGCCATTGCGTTTGCGACAATAATTCGGTATCAAAATACCGAAATGGGGCGAAGACCCCGAGGGAGGTTCAACGGTCACCATGCACGCACGCCACAAGGATGCCCAGGCCCTGGCCGAGCAAGTCGGCAACGATGCGCAAGCATTGGCCGAGCAAGTCGGCAACGATGCGCAAGCATTGGCCGAGCAAGTCGGCCGGGCGATCATGGCCAACGATCCCAGCTCGCATTTCCTGGGGGTGACCCTGGACGAGATCCGGCCCGGCTATGCCCGCATGTCGATGCGGGTGACCAAAGACATGCTGAATGGGCTGGGCATCTGTCATGGCGGCTTCACCTATAAGCTGGCCGACGACGCCTTCGCCTATGCCTGCAATTCCTATAACCGCCACGCGGTGGCCTTGGCCTGCACCATCACCTATCCGGCGGCGGCGAAGGAAGGCGACCTGTTGACCGCCGAATGCGTCGAAACCCACCGCAAGGGCCGCAACGGCACCTATGACGTCACCGTCAGCCGTCCCGACGGCGAGGTGGTGGCGCTGTTTCGCGGCCATTGCCGGGTGATCGACGGCCACCACATCCCCGAGGAAGCCCATCCATGACCGACGCCCTGATCTGCGCCGTCAAGCGCACCCCCATCGGCCGCTTCGGCGGCGTGCTGGCCGGCATGCGCACCGACGACCTGGCCGCCCATCCGATCAAGGCGCTGATGGAAAGCCATCCGTCCATCGATTGGCGCGATCTGGACGAGGTGGTGCTGGGCTGCGCCAACCAGGCCGGCGAGGACAATCGCAACGTCGCCCGCATGGCGGTGCTGCTGTCGGGCCTGCCGGTCGAGGTGGCGGCGACCACCATGAACCGGCTGTGCGGGTCCGGCATGGACGCGGTCGCGCTGGCCGCGCGCGCCATCCGCCTGGGCGAGGCCGATCTGATGATCGCCGGCGGCGTCGAAAGCATGAGCCGGGCACCCTTCGTCATGCCCAAGGCGGAAAGCGCCTTCTCGCGCGAGACCGCCATCTACGACACCACCATTGGCTGGCGCTTCGTCAACAAGGCGATCGAGGCCCAGTACGGCATCGATTCGATGCCCGAGACCGCCGAGAATTTGGCCGAGGAATTGTCCATCAGCCGCGACGACCAGGACGCCTTCGCGTGGCGCAGCCAGGACCGCGCCGCCAAGGCGCAAGCGTCGGGCCGGTTCGGGCTGGAAGTCGCCCCGGTCACCCTGCCCGCCCGCAAGGGCGATCCGGTGGTGGTTGAACGTGACGAGCATCCCCGCGCCACCACCATCGAGGCGCTGGCCAAGCTGAAGGCGCCGTTTAGGAAGGGCGGATCGGTGACCGCCGGCAATGCCTCGGGCGTCAATGACGGCGCGGCCGCCCTGCTGATCGCCAGCCCGCGCGCGGCGGAAAAATACGGCCTGACCCCGCTGGCCCGCATCAAGGGCTTCGCCTCGGCCGGCTGCCCGCCGCGCATCATGGGCATCGGCCCGGTGCCGGCCACCCGCAAGCTGCTGGACCGCCACGATCTGACCGTCGCCAATATCGATCTGTGGGAAATGAACGAGGCCTTCGCCGCCCAGGTGCTGGCCTGCGCCCGCGCCCTGGGCCTGCCCGACGACGCGGGACACATCAACCCCAATGGCGGCGCCATCGCGCTGGGCCATCCGCTGGGCATGACCGGCGCCCGCATCGCAGGCAGCGCCGCCATCGAACTCGCCCGCTCGGGCGCCAAGATGGCCGTCGCCACCATGTGCGTCGGCGTCGGCCAGGGCGTGTCGCTTCTGCTGGAACGCGCCTGACTTCATGACATTCGGCGGCCGATCCCCGCGCCAAGACGGGGGCCGCATCTCAAAAGAGGGAGGATCCATTGAACGCCGTCAGCACCCGCCGCAACCCGCCACCCCGCGACATCCTGGACCCGATCGAGATCGCCAGCCGCGACGAGATCGCCGCCCTGCAGCTCAAGCGCCTGCAATGGTCGCTGAAGCATGCCTATGACAATGTCGGCCACTTCCGCGCCAAGTGCCAGGCCAAGGGGGTGCATCCCGACGACGTCCGCGACCTGAAGGACCTGGCCCGCTTCCCCTTCACCACCAAGGACGATCTGCGCCAGACCTATCCCTTCGGCATGTTCGCCGTGCCGCAGGATCAGGTGGTGCGCGTCCATGCCAGTTCCGGCACCACCGGCAAGCCGACCGTGGTCGGCTATACCGCCAATGACATTTCCATGTGGGCCGACGTCATGGCCCGCTCGATCCGCGCCTCGGGCGGGCGCAGGGGCGACAAGTGCCACATCTCATATGGCTATGGCCTGTTCACCGGCGGCCTGGGCGCCCATTACGGCGCCGAGCGCCTGGGCTGCATGGTCATCCCGATGTCGGGCGGCCAGACCGAGAAGCAGGTCCAGCTGATCTCCGACTTCCAGCCGCGCATCATCATGGTGACGCCCAGCTACATGCTGGCCATCGCCGACGAGATGGACCGCCAGGGCATCGACACCAAGACCTGCCCGATCGAGATCGGCATCTTCGGCGCCGAGCCGTGGACCGGGGCGATGCGCGAAGAGATCGAGGCCCGCATGGGCATCGACGCCGTCGATATCTATGGGCTGTCGGAAGTGATCGGGCCGGGCGTGGCCTGCGAATGCATCGAGACCAAGGACGGCCTGCACATCTGGGAAGACCATTTCTATCCCGAGATCATCGACCCGACCACCGGCGAGGTTCTGCCCGACGGCGAGATGGGCGAGCTGGTCTTCACCAGCCTGTCCAAGGAAGCTTTGCCGATCATCCGCTACCGCACCCGCGACCTGACCCGGCTGGTGCCGGGCACCGCGCGGTCGTTCCGCCGCATCGAGAAGATCACCGGCCGGTCCGACGACATGATGATCATCAGGGGCGTCAACGTCTTCCCGACCCAGATCGAGGAACTGATCTTGAAAGATTACCGGCTGGCGCCGCATTACCAGCTGGAAATTTCCCGCGAGAACCATCTGGACAGCCTGGCGGTCAATGTCGAGATGCGGTCCGACCAACCCTATGACGATGAGGCCGCCAAGGCGGCGGCCAAGGACCTGGTCCATCACATCAAGTCGTATATCGGCATCTCGACCAAGGTCAACGTGGTGGCCCCCGACAGCATCGAACGCTCGATGGGCAAGGCCAAGCGGATCATCGACAAGCGGCCGAAGGGGTAAGGGTGATGGCCGGGACGTATCGATTGACGATACGTCCCGTATCGCGGTACGCTTGATGAATGATCAGGAGCTTCGCAGATAAGCGCACTGCCGCGATCTTCGCGGGGCTCTGCCCGAAGGGCACGCCGGCCGATGTGGCGAATGTCGCGCGCCGGAAGCTGGCGATGATCGACAAGGCGGTTGACCTGACCGACCTGCCCAGCCCACCCGGCAACCGACTGGAAGCATTGGAACGGGACCGCAAGGGGCAACACAGCATCCGCGTCAACGATCAGTGGCGCGTCTGCTTTCGCTGGACGGCCGACGGCGCCGAGGACGTCGAGTTCTGTGATTACCACGCATGAGGTGCGCCATGACCATTCGCCGTGATGACCTGGAATCGGGGCGGATCGACCTGTCGGAGGTGGCCGACCCGAATGCCGCTCGCCTGCCCCCCGTTCACCCGGGCGATGTGCTGCGCCATGAGTATCTGGAGCCCGCCGGCATGTCGGTCTATCGCCTTGCGGAACAACTGCGTGTTCCCCGGTCGCGCATGAACGAGATCGTCCAGGGGCGCCGTTCGGTGACGGCCGAGACCGCCTTGCGCCTGGCCCGCCTGTTCGAGACCAGCGCCGATTTCTGGCTGGGCCTCCAGGCCGCCTATGACCTGGAAACCACCCGGCTCGCCCTGGGGGAGAAGATCAACGCCGAAGTGCGGCCCCATGCGGCGTGATGGGGGTAGGTGACCAAGCCAGCGGCATCGGAATGTATCTCATCGGCGCGAGCGCGATTGATTCAGTGCACTGTCACCGTAATCGGCGATTGTCGGGACACCTTTGTGTAAGAATTCATCCCTGACCAGATCAACATTGCTGCGCCAATCGGCAGCATTGTCGTAGGTTCCGGCGAAGGCGATGATGGCGTTGCCGGTGCTGGCATTGACCCACCCGTCCAGCCGTGCCTGATGGCTTCCCGGGGTCGGCGGATTTCCTTCCTGACCGGCGTAGACGACCGCCTCCAACTCGTACCCCGGTGCCAAGGTCCGTGGATCCATGATGACATCGTTCACGATCGTCCCCCTTCCGGGGACATCGTTGTAAGCCTGAAACGTTGCGGCGTTTCCCAGCAGAAGGTTGGCCTGATCGTTGGAATAGGTTGTCATGGCTTTCCCCCAGGGTGTTTATTGGGCATTGGTGGTGGCATCACAAAGATCGACGACCTTTATGGGCATTGGCGGCCCGTTAAAAGTCCTCCTCTGGCGGTCATTCGTTGCGGCAAAGGCAATGCGGCAGCCATTTGGCGATGTCAGCAACGGCCCCTGGATGTAGGCCGCCTTGTACAGCAGGCGCCAGCGCGTGCCGTCCTCGAGTACGAGAATATCCAGCGGCGGGCCGTCGCGAAGCGAAAAAGTGATCGTGACGATGAACCCAAGTTTCGTCGGTATGGCGGCCGTAAGCCCTACGACCTGATGAGAGAACTTTCGCCCAGGCGCCTCATTTTGCACCAAGCTAGAGGCCTCCATCAGCGGAGGCATCCCCCCCGCCTCAACCGCGCCATCCTCGTGAAGCCACCAATAGCGCCATGGTTTGCGGAGTTCATTTCCATAGCCAAGGGCAAGATAGGCTCGCTTGAAGGCATAATATCCGAGGCCAGACCAGCCAGCGCTAATGTCGCGGCGAAGTATGTCCAGTTCAACCGATTCGGGTCGGTCGGCCAGATGCAGCCTTAACGGCTCGTCCTTTCTTCCTCCACGCCAATCAACCACGATCTTGCCGGCAAACAGCGGATAATGCTTGTGTATCGGCTCGATCATATGGGGTGGGGTTGATTCATCGGGCAGCCACCGCCCCAGGCAGCCCGTGAAGCTTTCCCGCACGAACCATTGGCGGAATGTCTGTCCCGATGGCTGATGAAGGTCCCGGGTCGGCAAATCGGTGGTCCGTTCCTGATCCGGCCCCAGCCGAGTTTCCTGGCCCCACGGACCAAGGTACTTTGGAAAAAGCAGATCCCGCTTCGGGTCGCCCTCCGGCGGATCGCCTTGCGGAGGAACCCGTTCCACTCCCTTCATCAGGAAAATTGGTTCCGACCCGTTGGTATCAACACAGATCAGATGCCGCCCAACTTCCTCAACGGTCTGGCCGGTATCGACATTCCACACGATCACCCGATCGGTCTCATTGAGGGCTAGATGGCTGTCATCGACCCATTTCAAAGCCCCTGTGGTCGCCCGGGTTCCGAACGGCGCTGTATGGATGGGATGGCCAAGCAGCGTTTCTTCTGCGGGGGATGGGCTGGACATCACCCAAAGAATCAAAATCAGGACAGCCGCCCGCCACCACGGGTAAACCGGAGCACGGAAATCCTGGTTCAGTGCCCATCGTCTCATGCTCCGGCCTCCGCTTTCCCCGACGGCACCTTTTCCCGCCAATCTCGCTCGAACCCCTCGCCTCCGCCGAAAGGGGCGATGAGATCGACAAGAACCGGGAACGGCCCGGCACGCCAGTCCGCCGCGCTTGGCGTCGTGAAGGGCGGAAGGCTGCCCTGATCCGCCGCCATCGCCCAACTGGCAAAGCCGACCGGCCGGCCGCCGACACGCCACAGACGGAACTGCCCCAGGGTCAAGGGGGGCAGTAGGCGGGATTCCAGTTCGGCCAGGGTCAGACCACGATGGTCCGGCGACTTGAGGGCCAGAAACATCACCTCGCCCAGCAACTGGGCCGGCGTTGCCGGCCCCTTTTGCGGAGGTTTTGGGTCCGCGCTGGCGACATCGGGCTTGGTCAGTTTTTCCGGAACGCCCCTGCCGATGCCAGTCATTTGCTGCCCCCACGTCTCCGGCTGGCGCCAGCACATTGCCGACACCTTATTTTTAGGCTCGTACGATTTGCATGCACGCGTCAAGGCGTGCTATTCAATATTTGCTCTATTTACGCGCTCAATATCGTGCAGCACTCGTAATAGAGCACACCAACGGCATAGTGCATGCCAATGGGGATATTGCGGTGGATTGAGGAATACGGTGACCATGAATCAAGTTGCCGCAGAAGAAGGCAAGCCCACCGCCCCGCTGCCACCGCCCACCCTCGATCCCGGCCTGGCCTGCCTGGCGATGCTGGCGAAGTTCTTCGAGAAGGCGGGCGAACATGATCAGTTGCGCCACGGCCATGGCGACCCGGGCAAGATGGCGGACGAGGTCGATCTGCTGCGCACTGCCAAGGCGATCGGCTTCAAGGCGCAAGGCATCGACAGCGAGTTCGCGCGGCTGGCCCGCACGCCGCTGCGGTGTCTGGCCCGGCACAAGGATGGCGGCTGGTTCATCCTGGCGAAAGTCGCCGGATTACGGTGACAGTGCACATAAATATTACGGCATATAATCGACACCCATCGGGCTCTCGGTGAGATCGAGGTCGGAGTGACACGATGGGGCGCAGGACATCTGCACACGCCTTAAGCTGAGCGTGAGACCCTCGCCCCCTCCCCCCGTTACCATCCGTTACCGATCCCCGATTGACGGCGGGCGGCCGTTGAGAGATTGATCAAACCCATGCAGATCTCTCGCCCCGCCCTTATTGCCCTAGCCCTTGCCGCCGTCGCTGGCGGCGGCTGGCTGGTGACGTCGAAATCCGAACAGGCCGCCCCGCCCAAGGCCGAGGCTCGCCCCATGCCGGTGGTGACCCGCGCCGTCGAGGCCAGGCCGATGCCGGTGCGGGTTTCCGCCGTCGGCAATGTCCAGCCGCTGTCGGTGGTGCCGGTCCGCCCGCGCGCCGAGGGCGAGGTCATCAAGGTCCATATCCAGGAAGGCCAGGAAGTGCTGGCCGGCGACATCCTGTTCACCCTGGATGCCCGCCCGGCCGAAGCCGCGCGCCGTCAGGCCGAGGCCAATCTGGCCCGCGACCGCGCCCAGTTGGACCGGGCCCGCGCCGATCTGGCCCGCTATGCCAAGCTTCTGGAAACCGGCTCGGCGACCCGGCAAAAGGTCGAGCAGGCCACCGCCGACGTCGCCGTGCTGGAAGCGGCCATCAAATCCGACCAGGCCGCCATCGACAATGCCCGCCTGACCATCGATTATTCCGCCATCAAGGCCCTGGTGCCGGGCCGGACCGGGGTGGTCAACGCCAAGCTGGGCAGCCTGGCCAAGCCGTCCGATGCCCAGGCCATGGTCACCATCACCCAATTGCGCCCGATCCGGGTGTCGTTCGCGGTGGCCGAATCGGTGCTGCCGCGCATTCGCGCCGGCATGGCCCAGGGCGAGCTGCAGGTCGTGGTGACCAGCGCCGCCGATCCCGGTCTGGCCGCCACCGGGGCGCTGACCTTCATCGATTCCGCCATCGACACCCAGACCGGCACCATCGGCCTGAAGGCCACCTTCGCCAATGACGACACCCGCCTGTGGCCGGGCCAGTTCGTCAATGTCAGCCTGACGCTGGGCACGGAGGAAGCCGCCCTGGTGGTGCCGGCCGAATCGGTGCAGACCGGCCAGATCGGCACCTATGTCTATGTGGTCACGCCCGAAACCATCGCCGAAATCCGCGCCATCACCGTCGATCGCGTGCTGGACGGCTTGGCGGTGATCGCCAAGGGCCTTGCCGCCGGCGACAAGGTGGTGGTCGAGGGCCAGATGCGGCTGGGCAACGGCGTCAAGGTGGTCGAGCGCACCGCCGGGGCGCCGCAATGAACCTGTCGGCCGCCTTCATCGCCCGGCCGGTCGCCACGCTTTTGCTGACGCTGGTCCTGGTGTTCGCCGGCCTGGTCGGCTGGCAGCAATTGCCGGTGGCCGCACTGCCCAACGTCGATTTTCCCACCATCAACGTCTCGGCCAATCTGGCCGGCGCCAGCCCCGAGACCATGGCCTCGTCGGTGGCCTCGCCGCTGGAGCGCGAGTTCTCGACCATCGCCGGCGTCGAGACCATCACCTCGTCCTCGGGCCAGGGCACCACCTCGATCACGCTTCAATTCAACATCGACCGCAACATCGACGCCGCCGCCCAGGACGTCCAGTCGGCCATCACCCGGGCGCTGCGCCGGCTGCCGGAAGAGATGACGGTGCCGCCGTCCTTTCGCAAGGTCAACCCGTCCGACACCCCGGTCGTGCTGATGGCGCTGTCGTCGGCCACCCTGCCCTTGTCGCAGCTGGACGAATACGCCCAGACCATCCTGAGCCCCCGGGTCTCGCGGCTTTCCGGCGTCGCCCAGGTGCTGATCTATGGCAGCCAGAAATATGCGGTGCGGGTCCAGGTCGATCCCGATGCCCTGTCGTCTCGCAACATCGGCATCGACGAATTGCAGGGCGCGGTCAAATCGGCCAACTCGATCTCGCCCTTGGGGGTGCTGAACGGGCCGCGCCAGCAATTGGTGCTGCAATCCAATCCGCAATTGCCCAACGCGGCCGCCTTCGCCGAGCTGGTGGTGGCCTGGCGCGACGGCGCCCCGGTGCGGCTGAAAGACGTCGCCACGGTGTCGGATTCGGTCGAGAACAACCGCACCGCCAGCTGGTTCAACGGCACCCGCGCCATCGTGGTGGCGGTCCAGCGCCAGCCCGACGCCAACACCGTGTCGGTGGTCAACGATGTCCGCGCCCTGTTGCCGCTGGTCCAGGCCAGCCTGCCGGCCAGCGTCAAGATCGACGTGATGAACGACCGCTCCAAGCCGATCCGCGCCGCCATCGCCGACGTGCAATTCACCTTCGGGCTGACGGTGGCGCTGGTGGTGATGGTGATCTTCCTGTTCCTGCGCCGGGTGTCCGCCACCCTGATCCCGGCGGTGGCCATGCCGGTGTCGCTGATCGCCACCCTGGGGGCCATGCACCTGTTGGGCTTTTCGCTCAACAACATCTCGCTGCTGGGCCTGACCCTGGCGGTGGGGCTGGTGGTCGATGACGCCATCGTCATGCTGGAAAACATCCAGCGCCACGTCGATGCCGGCATGAAACCGCTGGATGCCGCGCTGCTGGGCTCGCGCGAGATCGGCTTCACCATCATCTCGATCACTGTATCCTTGATCGCGGTGTTCATCCCGATTCTGCTGATGGGCGGCGTCATCGGGAAGATGTTCCACGAATTCGCCGTGGTGGTCAGCCTGGCCATCGTGATTTCCGCCTTCGTATCGCTGACGCTGACCCCGGTGATGTGCGCCCGCTGGCTGCGCCCCGAACATGATTCCGAGGCCGGCCCGGTCGAGCGGGCGTTGGAGAAGGGCTTCGAGCGCCTGGCCGAAAGCTATCGCGCCAGCCTGGATTGGGTGCTGGTCCATCGCGGCTCGATGCTGGTGGCGACGCTCGTGACCATCGTCGGTACGGTGGTGCTGTTCCGCGAGATCCCCAAGGGCTTCTTCCCCACCGAGGATATCGGCCAGATCTTCATCCAGACCGAGGCGGCGCAGGATATCAGCTTCGCCGCCATGGCCGAGCAGCAGCAGAAGGTGATGGCCATCATCCAGGCCGATCCCAACATCGCCACGGTGACCTCGGCGATGGGGGTGTCGGGCCTGTCCAACGCGGTCAATTCGGGGCGCATGTTCATCAATCTGGTGCCCCGCGACCAGCGCGGCCCGGTGACCGAGGTCATCGCCAGCTTGCGCAAGAAGGTGTCGGGTATCCCCGGCATCAACGTCTTCATCGTGCCGGTCCAGACCCTGAATCTGGGCGGCCGGTCGTCGAAGTCGCAATATCAGTACACCCTGGAAGGCATCGACCAGGCCGAGCTTTACGCCTTCGCCGAACGCCTGGAAGACCGCCTGAAGCGCGAGCCGCTGATCCAGGACGTCACCAGCGACCTGTTGATCAAAAGCGCCCAGGCGCTGGTCGATGTCGACCGCGACAAGGCCGCCGCCTTAGGGGTCAAGCTTGATGCGGTCCGCTCGGCGCTTTATTCGGCCTATGGCACCCGCGAGGTCTCGACCATCTATGCCTCGGCCAACGATTATGCCGTGGTGATGGAACTCGATCCCCGCTTCCAGACCGACATGGCGGCGCTGGCCAAGCTGAAGATCCGCTCGGCCAACGGGCCGTTGGTGCCGCTGGACGCGGTGGCGACCATCCGCCGCACCGTCGGGCCGCTGACCGTCAACCACCAATCGCAGCTGCCGGCCGTCACCATCGCCTTCAACCTGGCCGGCGACACCGCGCTGGGAGCCGCCACCACGCGCATCCGCGCCATCGAGACCGAGATGGGCATGCCGGCCGGCATCACCTCGAACTTCGCCGGCACCGCCAAGGTGTTCCAGGAAAGCCTGCGGAACCAGGGCCTGCTGCTGCTGGCCGCAATCGTGGTGATCTATGTGGTGCTGGGCATCTTGTACGAAAGCCTGATCCACCCGGTGACCATCCTGTCCGGCCTGCCGGCGGCCGCCGTCGGTGCGCTGGCCACCTTGCTGGCCTTCAAGATGGAATTGTCGGTGATCGCCATCATCGGCATCTTGATGCTGATCGGCATCGTCAAGAAGAACGCCATCATGATGATCGACTTCGCCCTGGAAGCCACCCGCCACCAGGGCCTAAGCCCCGATCAGGCGATCCGCCAGGCCTGCCTGTTGCGCTTTCGCCCGATCATGATGACCACCATGGCGGCGATCATGGGCACGCTGCCCATCGCCCTGGGCCACGGCGCGGCGGCCGAGCTGCGCCAGCCCCTGGGCCTGTCGGTGGTCGGCGGGCTGGTGGTCAGCCAGGTGCTGACGCTTTACATCACCCCGGTCCTGTATCTGTGGTTCGAACGGGCCCGGGCGATGGTCGTCAAGGCGGCCTGAACTTTCACCAAAACGCCACGGGAAAACCATAATCGGCTGGCTTACTCTGCCCGCCAACAGGAGAGGACAGATGTACGACCACGACGACGAATTCCACCATTGCCCGCAATGCCAGCGCCGCACCCGCCACCGGGTCAGCCGGGGCGAACGCAAGCTGGCCGACGCGTTGTGGTGCCAGACCTGCTATCACGTCCATATGCGCGCCCAGACCGAGGCCGCCAGCGCCACCGCCCGCCCCCCGCACCGTCAGGCCGACCGCGCGGCTTGACCGAGGCCTGCTGGCCCGGCACCATCGGGGCATGGATTTCGACACCTGGCTGATCTATCTGGCCGCCGCCATCGGCCTGTCGCTGTCGCCCGGCCCCAACAGCCTGCTGGCGCTGACCCACGGCGCCCTTTACGGCCAGGCCCGCGCGCTGTGGACGGTGGCCGGCGGCGCCTTGGGCTTCGTCATCGTCATCGCCGCCTCGATGTTCGGCATCGGGGCATTGCTGCAGGCCTCGGCCCATTGGCTGGTGGCGCTGAAATGGATCGGCGGCGCCTATCTGGTGTGGCTGGGCATCGGCGTATGGCGGGCCCCGCCGATCGGTCTTGAACTGCCGATTGCGGCACGCGCGGTAACCGCCTTGACCTTGTTCCGCCAGGGTGCCGCTTCGGCGCTCAGCAATCCCAAAGTGCTGCTGTTCTTCGGCGCCTTCGTGTCGCAATTCATCGATCCGGACCGGCCGCTGGTGCCGCAATTTTTCATCATGGCCGGCACCTTCGCGGTGACCGAGACCGCCACCGAATGGGGCCTGGCCGCCAGCGCCCACAAGGTCCGCCGCTGGCTGGCCCGGGTGGGGCGGCGCTTCAACCACTTCTGCGGCGCTCTGTTCGTGGCGATCGGGGTGGCGTTGCCGTTGCGGGGGTGATGGAAGTTCACTGTACGGCTCCTATTGCGGAGATGATTGACTTCGAGCCTGCACTGGTGGCAACCTTCTCGCGTGGGCATCCAGGGACCAGACATCCTGCCGGGTTAAACCTCCTGGATTTTCTTCTTTTCGCATCGACCTATCTCCCTGGTCGGCGTTTAATCGGCAGGCGTCCGACCATCGCAAGGAGATACGGCGATGCCGGTAGCGCTTACCCACGATTCCCTGAAGATGATCAAGCGGGCGACCATGGATTTCATCCAAGGCGTCGGCTCGTCACACCTGTCCGAAGCCATCGCCTCGGGGATGGGATATAGGACTAACATTTCTCTCAAAACGGCTCTCGCACAGGGGGCGGTCATTACCGAGATCGACGATGAAGCGTTCAATGGCCGCCTTCGGGCGCTCGGCCATTCTGCTCTTGATGGGGCGCCACTTTCCGCCGCCCTGCATGAAGCCACGCTACGGCGCATCCGAAAGGTGGCGGATCAGTTTCCCCGCATGACTTTGAACGGACTGAATCCGTCCATTGGGCGCCGCTATGTCTATAAGACCCACGAGGACTGGGCGCAGTCACGCGATGAGTTCCTTGGGGACGGAACCGTCGAGATGTTCCTGAAAGCGGAATTGTGGTTGGCCCACTGCAAGAAAGCGCCGAAGATGCATAGGCGCTGGTCCAGCTACGGCATGAAGCATGCAGTCGAGAAGTGGATAAAGCGTACACATCCGGAAGTTTACTACTATCTCGCAAATGGCGCCTTCATCGCCGCCGCGGTTGCCAACGGATTTTCTGTGGAAGAAATTGAAAGTACAGATGGACTCAACTGCTTTCTCAGCATTGCGACCCACCCCACCAGCTTTCCCGGTATTTCTAAAGTTTGTCGGCAGCGCGATACCTACGAGGTCGAGAACCCGGAAGTGATTTCCAGATTCGTGGATCTGATTGCATCTTGGGCGCGCAACCGAGCCACCAAGCCCGGCGAACGCACCCCATACTTTTTCAGCCGCCACGGGGTTCAGCGTATCCAGTTGGATGCCAAAGGGCGTATCCGCATCTCAGGTTTTTTCGGCTGGTCTGTCTTGATGACCGTTGACGGCCATGGCGGCGACCTGGGCTCCCTGGGTCGAATCCACGTTGTCGAGGTAATCCTTCGAGGGAGCCTGGACAGCTTCGCGACGTGGCTCCGCGAAAGCGGACTTTATGGCGATAGCACTCAATCTCAGGATGACGAAGAAGGCGACGACGCTTAGGCATGAACAGAAATGACCGGGGACAGAAATGGATGCCCCCGGTCATTGCCCCCCCCGGAGCCCATTCCATGGACCAACGCATCAGCCTGATCACCTTGGCCGTCGCCGATGTCGGCCGTTCGACCGCGTTCTACCAGGCGCTGGGGTGGAAGCGTTGGACCGGCATCGACGCCCCGGACATCACCTTTTTCCAGTGTGGCGCGATGGTGGTGGCGCTCTATGCCGCCGCGGCCCTGGCCGCCGATACCGGCCTTGATGCCCCCCGCCCCGGCGGCATCACCCTGGCGGTCAATATGCGCGGCAAGGACGAGGTCACCGCCACCCTGGACCAGGCGATCTCGGTCGGCGCGACCTTGCTGAAAGCGGCCCAGGACACACCGTGGGGCGGTTTCGTCGGCTATTTCGCCGATCCCGACGGCCATCCGTGGGAAGTGGCCTGGGTGCCGCAATTCCCGCTGGCCGACGACGGCGCGCTGATCCTGCCCGGCTGATCAGCCGGGCGACGAGGCCGGATTTCAATTTGGCTGATTTCATCGTCACGGTCGGCCATGACGGAGTGTGCAATTATCTTGAACCACAGAGACACAGAGGCACAGAGGTTTCCGAGCCGTGGCGACAGGGTTGCCCCACGAAAGCCCCCTCTGTGCCTCTGTGCCTCTGTGGTGAATTGAATTTTTCCCAAACACCGGCACAGCCTTCACGCCCCGGACTCCGGACGGAAGTGGGGCAAGCCCGGCTGATCAGCCGGTCCGTTCCAGCCAAGCCTGGCGCTCGAAGCGCTGGAAACGGTCGCGCAGATCGTCCAAGGACTGCAACACCCCGAAACCCAGCAGGTCGTTCCTGATCTTCAGCAGAATCCAGCGTTCGGCCTCGCGGCTTTCGACGCGGGCGAAATCCTCGTCCAGCAGCAATTTCAGATAGCTTTGGCTGTCTTCGTCGGTCAGGTCGGAAAACCACTCGGCCAGCAGCCGGTTGCGCCGGGCGCGCACCCAGAAGGCGGCTTCCTGGTTGGCGATGAAGTTGACCTGGCTGGTCGCCCCCTTGGCATCGACGGTGCGGACGTAATCTGTCATGCCCTTAATGTAGGGGCGCCCGGCCCGGCCTGCAAACGGCCGGGCCTATCCCCGATCCATCTCCAGCTTCAGGAAATGGGTCGCGCAGGAAATGCACGGGTCGTAATTGCGGATGGCCTGTTCGGCCTTCCACTTGATGGTGTCGTCGGTTTCCTTCAGGTTCGCCTCCACCACCTTCATCAGGTCAAGCTCGATCACCTTCTGGTTCTGGGCGGTCGGCGGGATGATGCGGGCGTCGAGAACGGTGCCTTCCTTGTCGATGCGATAGCGGTGATAGCAGATGCCGCGCGGCGCCTCGGTGCAGCCATGGCCCTCGCCGGCCCGCACCGGCGCTTCGACATAGGCGCGGTCGGGCACGACGTAATTCTGCACCAGCTTCAGGGCGTCCTCGCACACCTGCACCAGTTCGACCGCGCGCACCACGATGGACTGGAACGGGTTCTTGACCACCTTGCCCAATCCCGCCGCCTTGGCCGATTCCTTGGCGGTGGCCGAAAACTTGTCGTAATTCAGGTTATAGCGGGCCAGCGGCCCGACATGGTGGGCCGAGCCGTCACGAGCCACGCCGTGCAGCGCGTTGGACCACGGCACATGCTCCTCGTCGATATGGTCCAGGAACTTCGACACCGGAATGTCGAGCCCGGCCGAGGTGACCAGCCGGCCTTCATGGATGGCGTATTCGTCGGGGTGACGAAGCGCCATGAAATTATAATCCTGGGTGATGTCGGGAAAATCGAAGCCGCCCACCAGCTTGGCGGTGGCGATCGAGGTTTCCAGCGCCCATTTCAAATCCTCTTCCAGGCCCTTCAAGGCCTTCTTGTCGGGCAGCTTGTAGAAGCCGCCGACCTTCAGGCCGATCGGGTGGATGGCGCGGCCGCCGATCACTTCCAGGATTTCGTTGCCGACCTTCTTGAGACGCAGGGCGTTTTCCACCAGCGGCCGGTTGACGGCGGCCAGTTCCAGCGCGTCGGACAGGCCCAGGAAGTCGGGGGCGTGCAGCATATAGACATGCAGCGCGTGGCTTTCGATCCATTCGCCGCAATAGATCAGGCGGCGAAGATCGCGGATCGGCTTGGTCACCTGGATGCCCAGGGCGTCTTCCATGGCCTGGCTGGCCCCCATCAGATAGGCGATGGGGCAGATGCCGCAGATGCGCGCGGTGATGTCGGGGACCTCGCGGAAGTCGCGGCCCTTCAGGAAGGCCTCGAAGAAACGCGGCGGCTCGAAGATGCCGAAATGCAGCTCCTTGACGCGGCCGTCCCTGATCTTGACGTGCAGGGAGCCCTCGCCCTCGACGCGGGCCAGGGCTTCGACCTTGATGGTGCGTGTCTCAGCCATGGGTCTCGCTCTCCTTGCGGAAGGCCTCGGCGTTGGCGTTGTAGCTTCTGAACAGGCGCTGGACGTCGCGGCCGGAACAGCCCAGTTCCTTCAGATGCGCGGCCAGGGCCGCCGTGTTGGGGGTTTCCATCGGGCCGAAGCAGCCGAAGCAGCCGCGATCCTTGCCGGTGCACAGACTGCCGCAGCCGGCCTGGGTGACCGGACCCAGGCAGGGCGTGCCGGCGGCGACCATGCGGCAGACGATGCCGTTGGCCTTGCATTCGATACATTCCGAATGCCGGGGCACGTTGGGCTTACGGCCGTTCAGATAGGCGTTCAGCACTTCCAGCAATTGATGCTTGGAAATCGGACAGCCGCGCAGCTCGAAATCGACCGACACATGGTCGGAAATCGCCGTCGAGGTGGTCAGGGTGTCGATATATTCCGGGTGGGCATAGACGCAGCGGATGAATTCCTTGACGCTCTTGAAGTTCCGAAGCGCCTGGATGCCGCCGGCGGTGGCGCAGGCACCGATGGTGATCAGCGCCTTCGACTGGCGCCGCACCTCGCGGATGGCCTTGACGTCGTGCGGCGTGGTGATCGAGCCCTCGACCAGCGAAACGTCGTAAGGCCCCTTCTCGATCTTGCGGGTGGCTTCCAGGAAATAGCTGATGCGGACCTCTTCGGTCAGGGCCAGCAATTCGTCCTCGCAATCAAGCAGGGACAACTGACAGCCGTCGCAGGACGAGAACTTCCACACCGCCAGTTTCGGGCGTTTTCTTTCGGCCATGGCTAAAGCTCCCTGACCTGGAACAGATCGGCGACGCTGTCATAACGGAACACCGGCCCGTCCTTGCAGACGAAATGCGAGCCCCATTGGCAATGGCCGCACAGGCCCACGCCGCACTTCATGTTGCGTTCCATGCTGATCCAGATGGTGTCGCGCGCCACGCCCTTCTTTTCCAGGGCGCTCGCTCCGTACCGCATCATCACTTCCGGGCCGCAGACGAAGGCGGTGGTGTGCAAGGGGTCGAAGCCGCCCTTGGCCACCAGATTGGTGACGACGCCGACATTGCCGCTCCATTTGCCGGTGGCGCGATCGACGGTCACCAGCACGTCCATGTCGAAGCGGCCGCGCCAGCGTTCCAGCTCTTTCTTGAACAAGATGTCCTCGGGCGTGCGGGCGCCGTACAGCACCATCACCTTGCCGTAACGCTCGCGGTTGTTCATGGCGTGGTAGATGGCCGGACGAAGCGGGGCCAGGCCGACACCGCCGGCCACGAACACCACGTCCTGGCCATAGGCCGACTCGATCGGCCAGGCGGTGCCATAGGGGCCGCGCACGCCGATCTGGTCGCCGGCCTTCAAGGAATCCAGTGCCGAACTGACGGCACCGACGGCGCGGGTGGTGTGCACCAGCACCGAGCGGTCGCCCGGATCGCCCGAGATCGAGATGGGAATCTCGCCCACCCCGAAGACGTAAAGCATGTTGAACTGGCCGGGCTTGAACGAGAACTCGCCCCCGGCCTCGGGCACCAGTTCCATGGTGAAGGTGTCGGACAGGTCGCGGCGCACCTTTTCGATGCGGAACAAGACCGGCAGCATCGGATCCCTGGGGACGGCCGTCATGATCAGGAATCCTTCTTCGACTTCTTCGCCGCCTTGGCCAGCCGCGCCGCCGGGCTGCGGTTGGTGCCCTTGGTCTTGCCAGCGGACTTGACCTTGGCCTTCTTGACCTTTTCCGGCTTGGCCGACGGTCCGTACAGATCCAGCATCTGCAGGCGGGCCGACGACAGGCGATGCGCCATCATCGGCACGAAGCGGCGCAGCACCTCGTAGCCCAGGGCCGGATCGGCGGCCATCTTCTTTCGCAGGCACTTGCCGTCGAAGGAAATGGCGCGAACCAGGCCGATGGCGCGGGCGTCGAAGGTCGAGCGATAGGGCTCGACGATCCACGACCAGCCGGCCACCTCGCCCTCGCCGATGGTCTCGATGACGATCGGCTGCTTGCCGGGCACATCGATTTCCACCGCCACCGTGCCGGCGCGGACCAGATAGAACTTGGCCGCTTCCTGCCCCTCGCGGAACAGGAACTGGCCGGATTCATAGCGCTCGTTGGCGGCGCAGCCGACCAGCAGGGCGCGCAGCTTGTCGTCGATACCCTGGAAGAAGGGATGCTCGTCGATGATCTTCCCCAGATCGTCCGGCTTGACCATGTCACTTCCTCCCCTTGGTGCTGTCGTGGATGGCCGCTACTTCCTCGGTGATGTCGATGCCGACCGGGCACCAGGTGATGCAGCGGCCGCAACCGACGCATCCGGCCTGGCCGAACTGATCATGCCAGGTCGACAATTTGTGCGTGATCCATTGGCGATAGCGCGAGCGAACCTCGGTGCGGATGGCCCCGCCATGGATGTAGGAAAAATCGACGGTGAAGCAGGAATCCCACTTGCGCCACCGCTCGGCATGGTCGCCCTTGAGGTCGGTGACGTCCTCGACCGTGGTGCAAAAACAGGTGGGGCAGACCATGGTGCAATTGCCGCAGGTCATGCAGCGCGCCGCCACCTGATCCCAGCGGGCATGTTCCGGCACGTCCTTCAGCTTGGCCGAGGTGGCGGTCTCCATCTTGCGCGATTGCTTGGCCGCCGCCTTGACCGCCTTGGCGGCGGCGGTGACGTCGGCCTCGGCCGCTGGCGTGCCCTTGGCCGCCTTCAACAGCTTGGCGCCCGTGTCGGTGGCGGCGGTGGCGACATAGGTCACGCCCCCCTTGCCGACCATTTCCACCAGCTTGATGTCGTAGCCGGTGCCCATCTCGGGTCCGGTGCCCATCGAGGCGCAAAAGCAGGTGTCGCCGGCCCGGGTGCATTCGACGGCGACGATCAGCGCGCCCTTCAGGCGGCCCTGATAGCCCGGATCGGCGAAATCCTTGTCGCCGAACACCTTGGCCTGAACATTGATGGCCGCCATCTCGCAAGCCCTGACGCCGATCAGCGCCAGCGGCGCGTCGGGTTGTGCCGGCTGGTCGATGGTGAAGCCCGAAGCCGTGCGCTTGGCCGAGAACAGCTTCTGGCGCGGCGGGTACAAAACCCGCTTCCAGCCCTGAGCCCCGCTGGTATAGCCGAACAAGGCCTGGTCGCCGCGCGCCTTCAGGCGGTAATGGCCGCCCTTCTGTTCGTCGCCGACACCCATCGGCAGGTCGGCGACGGTCTCGATCTCGTCATAGATGACGGCGTCGTCGGCGACGCGTGGACCGATGGTGCGCCAGCCCTTGGCACGAATGGCGGCCAACAACCCGCCCAACCCGGCCTGGTCCAGGATCACCGCCACAGGTGCTGTCCCTTCCGCTGCAGGCATTTCGATCCCCCCTTCGGTCCGATCATCGATAGGTATCGTACACCCCTGCCAAAAACGCGCAAATGACCATTTGGATGCGGTCAGCCCTGCGGATGGATCATTGGTCGCAAGCCTGCCCGAATCCGTGGCGACCGACCAAAGTCCCCATCAAAATGTTAACGGGCAGTCACCGCTTTCAAATACCACCTTGGCGGGTGTATCGTGAATCCCCAGACGAATAGCCCGCACCAGGAGTTTTTCCATGGCTGGCCAGCATCATGCTTCTCGTCACCCGGTTCCGCCTCCGCCGACAAGGTTTGGTCAGCCGGTCATTCAGGCGGCTCCACGTTCCACCCTCTCTCCACCGGTTGCCGCGCCCCCGGGAATCGCGCCGCCGCCGCCGACGCGGTTCGGCCCGCCGGCCATTCAGGCGCCCTCGCCTTCCCCAGCCCCCTTTGCGCCCGGATCGGCCCAGATGTGGAGCATGGGCGGCGTCTCCCGCGGACTGACCGGCGCCATCACCACGGCGGCCATCGGTGCCTTGATCGCGTCGGTCTCCGGCGTCCTGGCCGTGACCGGTGCGGTGACCGCCGCGGCCCTCTATCTCGCCCTGAAAGCCGCCGGATTTGGCCCTTACATCGGGGGGCAGAACAACATCGAGATCCTCGTCGCCGGCAAGAGGTCCCGCAACTACATCGGGATCGGCTTGACCAGCAAGGGCCATACGGTCAGCCACAACATCGTCGTCGTGGACGGTCTTGCCAACGAGCAGACCGTCGGCAACCTGCCCGAGGGCATGAAGGGCACGCTGAAACCGTTGATCGGCGTGAATACCGAGACGTTTTTTGGTCCGTGGGGGGGCGCCGAGGAGGATGATGACTTCGACGAAGGCCGGGCGCGCATCAGGCGAATCCACATCACCGCCAACCGCGCGTCGGCGGCGCTTACCCTGATAAACCGCAAGCATCGGCGCTCGGAACTGGATGGCACCCTGGGCAATTACAGCTATCTGGTCAACAGCTGCACCACCAACGCCGTCGACATCTGCCGCGCCGCCGGGCTGCAACCGCCCACATGGGCCTGCACGCCGACCCTGCTTTGGCTGTGGGGAAAGCTGATGGCCGAGATACAGACTCACCTGTGACGACCGGCCGCTCGGCCTGATCGATGATGCCCCTCACACCGCCAAGTGGAAACTGGTGTTGTCGAGCGCGGTGGTGTCAACCCCGGTGACGGTGCCGACCAGGGTGGAATTGGCGGTGGTCGCCGCCTCCATCGCGGTCGTGCTCCACAGTTCGACATTGCCGCCATTATCGATGGCGATCAGGCCGGTGCCGGTGTTGCCGCCGCCGTAATTGGTGGCGGTGCCCGACATGGCTGTGGCGCTTTCCGCATAGTCCGAGGTCAGAATGTCGCCGACCGACCCGAAGCCGAATTCAGAGTTGGACAGGGTAAAGAAGTCCGAACCGTTGCCGAAATCGGTGATGGTGGTGCTGGCGCTGGAATCCAGCACGAAGGCATCGTTGCCGGCGCCGCCGGTCAGGGTGCTGGCGCCACTGCCGCTGGCGGTCAGGGTGTCGGCATAGCCCGAACCGACCACCTTCTCGATGTTGGTGAAGCTGTCGGTGGCGCTCCAGCCATCGGTGGCGGTGCCAAGCTGCAGGTTGACACTTACGCCGGCCGAGTCGGCCGAATAATCAAGGACATCGGTCCCGGACCCGCCATCGATGTTGTCAATTCCGGCACTGCTGACAAAGGTGTCGGCGCCAAGACCGCCGGTCAGCACGTCGTTGCCAGCCCCGCCGACGAAGCTGGTGCCCTGGGCGTGGCCGACCAGGGTGACGCCCGCGCTGGTGCCGCTGACCTCCATCACCACCTTCTCGATGGCGGAAAAAGTCTTGCCGCTGATGTCCAGCGTGCCGGCCTGGGTCTGATAGAAGGTGGCGGTGTCGGTATCGCCGCTGCTGCCGTCGCCGTCCAGGATGAAGGTGGCGCCGGCCGCCGAGACGTCGTCGAACGACACAGAATCGCTGCCGGCGCCGGTCGAGATGGTCTCGATGCTGGAAATGGTGATGCCGGTCAGGTCCAAAGTGGTGCCGGCATCGGTCAATATCACCGCGTCGGAGCCGGCCCCACCGACGATCGAGGCGAATTGCTGCGGGTCGGCGCCGCCGCCCAATACCACGCTGTTGCCGGCGCCCGAGAATTGAAGCTTCTCGATGCCGGTCACCGTGCCGGCAGCCAGCAGGACGGTGCCGCTGGTGCTCAGGCTGATGGTGTCGATGTCGCCGCCGTTGGTGCCGGTATCGGTGATGGCATCGCCGGCAGCGAAGTTGGCCGCCGCCACCGTATAGGTGTTGGACCCGTTGCCGCCATCCAGGGTGTCGGTTCCCGCCGTCGCGGCCAGATCGGTGACGATCATGGTGGCGCTGCCGGCGACCGTGCCGCCGTTGCCGTCGCTGATGGTGTAACTGAAGGTCACCGTTCCGCTGGTGTTGGCCGCCGGAACGAAGGTGTAAGTGCCGTCCAGATTGTCGGTCAGGCTGCCGGAACTGGCGGAGACCGCGCTGACCGACAACACATCGCCGACATCGACATCGGCGGCGCCGGCCAGAAGCTGGGCCTCGGTAATGGTGACGCCGGTACCGGCGAAGCCGGTCAGGGTGGAGGCGGCAAGCCAGGTCGGAGTTCCGGTCGCGCTGGCATTGCCGAACGAGCTGGTCGCGCTGTTGGTGGCGGTGGTCCCCGCCCCGTCGGTCATCGGATACCACGCCTCCAGGGTCGCTTCGTTGCCGACCGGGTCATCGACGGAATCGGCGGCGATCTGGGCGGCGCTGCGGGTTTCGCTCCACACCTTGACGTCGCTGATCGAGCCGACGAAATGGGCCAAGGTATCCCGCGAGGTACCGATCTGCAAGGAAACCGGATCGGCGAACGGCAGCGCCGCCGCCGTACCCTCGGCCACGCCGTCGACATAAAGGGTGATGGTGGTACCGTCGAACGAGGCGGCGACATGGTGCCAACTGCCGTCATTGATCAGGGTGGTGCTGGTGATGATCGACAGCCCCACCCCGTCCGTCACCTCAAGGATCACCCCGCCGGAAAAGTCTTTGTTCAGCTGCACCCATTTGGTGGCACCGCCGGTGGTGGTGATGATGCCGCCCCACATCGGCGAGCCGTTATCCTTGACCCAGGCTTCCAGCGTGAAATTGGTGCCCAGCGACTGGGCGCCGGCCGAGGTCAGGTATACGGACCCGGTCAGGGTCACGGCGCCGTGATTGGCGTTGGTGGTGAAGGTCGGTGCGTCGTTGATGGCGGTGACCGAACCGGTCAGTTCGGTGGCGGCGGCGGCGATACCGCTGGCGCCGCCGGGGCTGGCGGTGTTGACGGTGACCGGGGTCGCTGTGCTGCTGTCCGACCAGCCGCCGGCATAGGTGGAATCCAGTCCGCGCACATAAAGTGATGGGGTGGCGCCGCTGAAATCGGCGCTGGGCAGGAAGCGGACCAACGTCGAGGCCGACAGCGCCAGCGCCGCCGAGTTGTCGTTGACGCCGCCGATATCGACCCAGGTGGTGCCGCCGTCGCTGGAATATTGCCAGTCGCCGTCGGGTGAAACCACGTTGTTAGAGATCACCGCGACGCCGGCCAGGCTATTGCCGTCGGCATCGGCGAAACCGGTATTCAGCAGGCTGGTCACCGTCTGCCCGGTCGGCGAGACGGTATCCTCGGCGATCGCAGTCAACGCCACGCTGGCGGCCAGGGTCGGCGAGTCGTTGACCGCATTGATGGTCATGGTGGCGCTGCCGGCCGCCGTGCCGCCATTGCCGTCGCTGACGGTATAAGCAAACGTCACCGCCGCCGCCGAATTGGCCGCGGGAACGAAGGTGTAGGTGCCGTCCAGATTGTCGGTCAGGCTGCCGGAACTGGCGGTGATGCCGGTCACGTTCAGGGTGTCGCCGACATCGGGGTCGGCGGCGTTGACCAGCAATTGGGCCTTGGTGATGACGACGCTGGTATCCTCGGTGCCGGCGGTCAGGGTGACCGGGCTGTTGGTCGGCTGGTCATTGATTCCGTCGAAGATCACCGTCACCGCGTTGGACGCCGTCACCTTGCCGTCGCTGACCACCACATTCAGCACCATGTTGCCGGCAAAGTCGGCATTGGGGACGATGGTGTAGGTGCCATCGAGATTGTCGATCACCGAGCCATGGTCGGCGGTCACCGACACCAGTTGCAGCGGATCACCGTCAGGGTCGGAGAACGAGGCAAGCAGTTGGGCGGCGTTGACCGTGTGCGACAGGTCCTCGGTGCCGTGCGCGGCCAACGTTACCGCCGTGCCGACCGGCGCCCGATTAACTTGGCCGCCCCCGACGGGATTGCCGCCGGTATCGCCGCCGCCTTTGCTGCCGCCAAGGTCACCACCACCGGTGCCGGGGTCTGTCCCGCCGACCTGCGTGGTGCCGCCCGTTTGCCCGATCGTTCCGACCGTGACCAAGGTAACCGCCGCGATCGGTTGTGGCGGCGGCGGTGGCGGCGGTGGCGGCGGTTCGGCCGTTGCAGCCTGCTGGACCGGCTCTCCGTTGGCAGTGCCCGCAGCGGCCGGATCGGCCGCCGCAGCCTGCGCGGCCGCCGGCCCGGCCGGGGCGTCGCCGCCAGTGCCTTGACCTTGAGCCGCTCCCTGCCCCTGGCCTTGTCCCTGCTGCCCCCCGGTTGGCGCCGCCGGGGCGGCCGGAAGGGTCGGCGGCGCGGCCGGCGGCGGTGACGGGGTCGGCGCCACCGACGCCATCGCCGCGCCGGCATTCGAACTGGCGGTCAAGGCCGCGCCACCCAGGGTGGCGCCCAGCACGCCGCTGCCAGCGGAATTCAGCACCAGCGGTGCGTCGGAACTGCCGACCTTGGACAACACGATCTGGCCGACGAAGGAACTGCCGGGGTCGGCCTGCAGCGCGACCGAGGTGGCGCCGTCCGAGCCGACTAGGCCGGAAACGGTGGTGCCGCGCACGCCGATGCTCATCACCGGCGTCGCCAGTTTGGCGGCGTCGGGCTTGGCCTTGGCGATGTCGCCCGACACGAAGGAAAAGGCGCCTTGCGCCACCAGAATGGTTTCGTGGCCGGTCTTGGTGGCCGGATCGTACGAGAAATCATCGACCGCGATCATGCCGCGATCCTTCAAGACGAAGGTCGAGCGATCGGCGAAGACCAGGGAAATCTGGGCATCGTGGCTGGTTTCGATGCTGTCGCCCTTTTGCAGGGCGGCGCCCTGGGTGGCGGCGATCTTTTGCCCGCCACGCACGATCCACGCCTCGCCCTCGACGGCATCGACCTTGCCGATGACCACAGGCACCTTGCCGGCGGCGGGCGGAGCGGCGGGTTTCTCGTCGGCGACCTGGGTCACCGGCAACTTTGGCTCGGCGACCGGATTGGTCAGGATCGGCATGGCCTTCACCTTTCTGGGAATGGCTCGTCAGGGTAGTCTGAACGAATTCAGTGAAAAAATCATCTCATTGCGCAAAAGCGGGTCGAACACCATGCGAAGGATGGATTTGCGCCCTATGACGATCGACGCGGTGCCGGCCATGCCCGAGCGCACCGCATGCTCGACGCCCTTGGCATCGGTCAGCACCGCCTGATCGGACTGGATGGTCACCTTGTAATAGGTCTGGGTGGTGTTGCCCTTGGCATCCTCGATGGAATCGGCGCCCACCGCCATCACCTGGCCCTTCAACTGGCCATAGCGGAACGGATCATAGGCCGACAGCCGGATCGAGGTCTTGAGGCCGGGGCGCAGATGGGCGATGTCCTCGGGGGCGACGCGGGCCTCGACCACCAGGGCGTCGTCCAGCGGCACGATGTCCATCAAGGTGTCGCCCGGCTTGGCCACCTGGCCGACGCTGGTGATGGCGGCCATCTTGACCACGCCCCGGACCGGCGAGCGAACGTCGGACCGCGATTCGCGATCGGTGGCCACCTCCATGGTCGCCTTCAGCGAGGAAATCTCGGCCTCGACCTTGCTGATTTCCTCCAAGACGTCGGTGCGCCAGCCTTTCTCGAACTCCGACAGCTTGGCCTCGGCCTCGTGCAGCTGGGCCTGCAGGCGCGAGATGGTGTCGCGCGCGGTGGCGACCTCGGTGTCCAGCATCAATTGCTCGCGTTCGAGGCGGACGATTTCCTGGTTGCCGACCACGCCGGCGTCGAACGCCTTCTTCTTGATGCGCATTTCCTCGTTGCCCTTGGCTTGGGCACGCACCAGACCGGAATGGCGGGTCTCGGTCTCGGTGACCTCGCGACGGCGGCGTTCCATCTCGCGCTGGATCACCGTCACCTGCTGGGCGCGGTGCGACAGACGCTCGGTATGGATGCTGAGCTCGCGGCGCTTGGTGTCGGCATCGATGGTGATGCCGGCCGGCCACTCGATGTCCTTGGCGCCGGACAGGTCGGCCTTCAGGCGGGCGGCGCGGGCCTGGAAGGCCAGCCAGCGGGCGCGCTTGTCGGCCAGATCGCCGGCCCCTTGCGAATTGACCAGCCGGACCAGAACCTCGCCGACGGCGACGAAACTGCCCTCGCGCACCATCACTTCCTGGATGGTGCCGCCCTCGAAATGCTGGACATGGCGGATCTGGCCCGACGGCTCGACCCGGGCCGGCGCGGTGACCACCTCGTCGATTTCCAGCACCGCCCCGGCCGCCATCAACCCGACGAAGGCGGCCGTGGACCAGCGCAGCAGCGCATTGGCCGACGGCGGCGTCAGCTTGGGGGCGATGCCGTGGATCGGGCTGCGGAAGGAATCGATGATCGGGTTGTCGGCGGCCGGCTTCTTGTCGGTCATGTCACGCCCCCTTGGCGGCGGGCGCGGCCGGCGGCTCGCGCTGGGTCAGCTGGGTGATCTTGCCCTTCTCCATGGTGGCGGTGCGCAGCGCCAGGGCGCCGACCGCCGACCGGTGCGAGATCACCACCAGGGTCCGGGTGCCGATGGCGCGGTGGATGCCCGAGATGGCCTTGCGCTCGGTCGCCTCGTCCAGGGCGGCGGTGGGTTCGTCCAGGATGGTCACCGGGGCCGCTTGCAGCAGGGTGCGTGCCACGGCCACCAATTGGCGCTGGCCGCCCGACAGGTTGCGGCCGCCTTCCATCACCTCGAAATCCAGCCCCATGCCGACCGGCATGATGCCCCCCGCCCCCAGGGAATTCAGCATCGCGATCATGTCGTCGTCCGACACCAGCCCGTCATAGGACAGGTTCGAGCGCAAGGTGCCGCTGTAAAGCGGCGGGTTTTGCGGGCACACCGCGATATGGCGGCGCAGGTCGGCCGGATCGATCAGGGCGATATCGACACCGTCCAGCAGCACCCGGCCGGTCTCGGGCCGGATGATGCCGCTCAGAACCTTTTCCAGCGTGGTCTTGCCCGAGCCCGACGGCCCCACCACCGCCAGCCGGCGGCCGGCGCCGATGGCCAGATCGATGCCGTCCAGCACCGGGTGGGCGGCCTTGGGATAACGGGCGACCAGCCCCTCGACGGCGATGGCGCCCTGGGCCAGCGGCCGGTGGATCAGATGCACGCCCACCGGCCGTTCGGTCGGCCGGCCGGTGACGGTGCGCAAGGCCTCGAGCGAGGCCAGCGCCGACAGGGTCTGCGGCACCACGCTCATCAACTGCATGGTGGCCCCGGTGAAGCGGGTCGCCAGCATGGTGGCGGCCAGGATGATTCCGGCGCTCATCTGGCCCTCGACGGCGCGCCAGCCGCCCAGGCCGATGGCCGCCAGCATGGCCAGGTTCTGCGCCAGCATCGACAGGTTGCCGCGCCCCGCCGCCATGGTGCGGATGGCCCGGGCCGCCTGGGCGTAAAGGGCGGTGCCCTGGCGGAAGCGGCCCTGCAGATAGGTCTTGGCGCCGACCCGGCGCACCGTTTCGGGATCGAAGAAGCTTTCCTGCGCCGCCTGGGCACGGAAGCTGGCGGCGCGCGACAATTCGGCATGCAGCAGTTTCTGGCGATGCAGCGCCACCAATGTCGAGCCGGCCACCACCAGGTTCAGCCCCAGCACCGCCAGGGCGATCAGCGGATCGCACAGGAACAGTCCCAGCAGGAACAGGGCCATGAACGGCAGATCGGCCAGCAGCGACACCGCGGCGGCGCCGAAGCCGTCGCGGATCGCATCGAAATCCTGCAGCATGCGCATCAGATGGCCCGATGGCGCCGCCGCCCCGTCGAAGCGGGTTTCCAGGATGCGCCGGTGCATGTCCATGGCCAGGCGGACATTGCCCTCGTGCAGGGCGTCCTCGACGAACAGGCCGCGCAGGCGGCGGAACACCTGCTCGAAGATGGCGGCCGCCAGGAACATGATGGCCATGGCCGCCAGCGAATCCAGCAATCCATGCGGCAGCACGCGGTCATAGACCTGGGCCGAGAACAACGGCGCCGCCAGCGCCAGCACGTTGGCCAGCCCGCCGGCCAGACCGGCGCGCACGATCATCGGCCGCCACGAGGCCAGCAGCGCCGGCCAGGCGGTGGGGGTGTCGGCCACCGACTTGTCCAGCAACGGGCGGACGAACAGCATCGTGGCCGCGCCTGGCTGCAACGGCGGCGCCATCAGGTGGCGCGGCTCGGCCCCGCTCAGCAGCACGCAGGGAAACAAATCGTCCGACAGGGTGGAGGGGTCGATGCGGGCCTCGACATGGGCGGCGAAGCCGTGCCGGCCCAGCGCCACCGGCCAGGGCTGCGCCTCGCCCTCGGCCTCGGCCATGCGGTAGGAATCCTTCAAGGCGGTCGCCGCCACCGCCTGGCCCAAGGCGCGCAGGCAGGCCGACACCGCCTTGGCCTGGCCGTCGAGAATGTGCGGCTCAGTTGGTGAGGGCAGCGGTGGCAGGGGGCTTCTCCTCGCCCGGATGGCTGGGGTCCAGGCCCATGGCGGCGTCCAGGCGCGCCTTGGCCGCCTGCAGATCGGAATAAAGGATGAAGCGGCGCATCGCCGACAGCATCGACGAGGCCTCGGCCTTGATCTCTTCCATGGCGCTGCCGCTGCCGGCTTCCTTGGACTTGCCGGCCAGCGAGGTGATGCGGCGGTCGATGCCGGCCATCTGCTCGGTCAGGCGGTATTCCTTCAGGGCGTGGCGGTACTGGATGTCGGCGACGCGGACCTGGGTCACCACCGCCATGCCAAGGGCCAGACGCCGGGCCCGGGTGACCTCGACGTTGCTTTGGGCCTGGCGGATGCGCTTGGGCATCGACAGCACGTCGACCAGGTTCCATGCCACCTGCACGCCGGCATCGGCCCAGGCGTTGTATTTCAGATAGGAATTGCTGTCATGGTGGCCGCCGATGAACGGCCCGATGCCGGGCAGCGACTTCAAAAGCTCGGTGTAGATGTCCTGGACGTCGATCCGGAACTGCGCTTCCTCGCTGCGTAATTCCGGGCGGTTGTCCAAGGCCACCTGCTGCAGCGCCTCGACATCCGGGGCCGGCGGCGTGACCGCCAAGGTGGCACCTTCCGACAATTCGGCCAGGCGGAAGGCGCCGATCGACTGAATGCCCATCAACCCGGCCAGGTCGGCCCGCGCCGTCGCCGTCTGGCGCTGCATCTCGGCGATCTGACGCATGGTATCGACGATGGCCCGTTGGTGGGCCAGCATCTGCATGGGGTCGCCGACCTTGCTGCGCTCGGCTTCCTCGGCGTCGTTGACGGAACGGATCAGCCGCAATTCCAGCGCGTTGTACTTGGCCTCGGCGAATTCGTTGATGACCGCCTTCCAATAGGCGGCCTGGACGTCCTGGACCAACAGATGCAAGGCGCGGCGGCGCTTTTCCAGCGCCAGCTTGACGCGGTCCTCTTCCTGGTCGGACCTGAGCATGGCGATGCCGAAATCCATCAGGTTCCAGGTGGCGGTCAGGTCGCGGGTGCGGCTGATGACGTCTTCGCTGGTGGAATAATTGCCGGTGGTGCCGTCGGTCAGGTCCTTCGAGGTGGTGGCCTTGCGCGGGCCGCGCCGCGAAACGTTGGCCTTGGCCGCCATGGTCGGCAGCATGGCGAAGATCGACAGGTCGGCCTTGCCCTGGGCCAACACCTCTTCCAGCAGGCGGACGCGGGAATCCAGGTTGTGGGTGATGGACAACGCGATGGCATCATCGACGGTCAGCGGCCGCGACAACACCTCTTGCGGCAAGGTGTCGGCGTGCTTTTGCAGGTCCTGGCGAATTTCGCCCAACTGTTCGGGCTCGAGGGCGCAGGCCGACAGCGACGACGCCAGCGCCGCCGCCATCATGACCGAACCGAAAGCCCCCGATTTCTTCAAAGGACAATACTCCATTCCAACATCAACTCTTATTTCCGCACCCCTTAACGATGCGTTTAAAGCGCACAGAAAACATCAGACTCGGTCAGCATCCTCTTCATTTTTTGAGGTTTTTTGCGAGACACTTGAGCCGCCTGCGGCTTGCGGATAAGGATGGACACCGCACCCACGCCCGTCGTCGGGACCACGCATGATCCGCTCTCGCCTGTTTCACCGGCTGTTTTCCACCATGTTGATCGTCGTCGGCTCGTTCTCGGCGGCGGTCTATCTGTTGGTGGTGCCGCTGGTGCAGTCCAGGGCCTACACCATCGAGCTGAACGCCAGCGGCGCCATCCTGGACAACGTCTTCACCATGGCGACCAAGATCAAGGGCGGGCTGGAGGAGCAGCGCAGCCTGACCGAGGCCTCCTACAAACAGCAATTGCGCAGCATCGTCCAATTGGCGGCGGGCTATGTCGATTGGGTGTTCGGCCAGCGCGACTGCGGCGAGATTTCCGATTCCGAGGCCCGGCGCCTGGTGTTCGAGGGCCTGCGCTCGATGAAGTACGGCCGCGACGATTACATCTGGGTAACCGATTATTATTCGAACCTGCTGTCGCACCCCGACCCCGAGTTCCAGGGCAAGAACGCCGCCGATTTCCGCGACCAGTCGGGCAACACCATCATCCCGATGATCATCTCGACGGCCCGGGCCTGGGGCGAGGGCTTTCACACCTATCCGTGGCGTCGGGCCAAGGGCGGGTCCACCGAGCAGAAGATCTCGTATTTCCGCGACCTGCCCGAGCACCGGCTGGTGGTCGGCACCGGCGCCTATCTGGCCGACATCGACGCCGAGGTCGAGCGGCGCAAATCCGTGGCCATCGAGGATCTGCGCCAGGTCCTGCGCGCCATCCGCATCGGCGTGGCCGGTTACGTCTATATCTTCGACGCCCGCAACAACATGGTGATCCACCCCAACCCCAACATCGAGGGCAGCGAGTTCTCGGGCCTCACCAACCCGCAATCGGGCCGGTCCATCGCCGACGAATTGAAGGCCGCCGCCGATTCGGGCGAGCCGGTCTATTATCTGTGGGACAAGCCGTCCGACCCCGGCCATTACGTCTATCAGAAGATCAGCTGGGTGCGGCACTTCTCGGGCTTCGACTGGTACATCGCCTCGTCGGTCTATGTCGAGGACCTGCGCCGCTCGGCCGAGGAATTGTCCAACCGCATCATCTTGCTGACCATCCTGATCCTGCTGGTCGGCATCACCATGGCATGGATGGGGGCCAGGCGCCTGGTCCGGCCGCTGCGTCGGCTGGTCGATACCGCCGCCCAGGTCCAGGCCGGCGACCTGACCGCCAGGACCGGCATCACCAGCGATGACGAGATCGGCATCCTGGCCGCCGGTCTGGATACCATGATCGACCGGGTGCAGGACAATATCGCCACCCTGGACAGCCGGGTGCGTGACCGCACCATCGAACTGGAAGACAGCAACCGCCGCCTGCAGACCGCCATCGGCCAGCAGAACCGCGCCCAGGCCGCCCTGGCCGAGACCGAGGCGCGCCAGCGCCTGATCCTCGACGCCATCCCGGCGGCCATCGCCTATCTCGACGGCGACCAGACGATCCGCTTCGCCAACCAGCGCTGGGCCGACCTGATGCGGCGCGACAAGTCCGAAGTGATCGGCCGCCTGCTGGCCGATGTGGTCGGCCGCTCGGCCCACGGCGTGCTGGCGCCCTATCTGGACCAGACCCACCAGGGCGAGCCGGTCACCTTCGAATATGCCTTCCCGTTCGGCGACGACAGCCAGAACATGGTGACCAAGAACACCCTGATCCCGGAACTGGCCAACGGCGAGGCCAGCGGCGGCATGTTCGTCCTGTCGCTGGACGTCACCGCCGAGCGCGAGACCGAACGCCGGCTGATGGAAGCCCAGCGCCTGAACGCCGTCGGCCAGCTATCGGGCGGGCTGGCCCACGATTTCAACAACCTGCTGTCCATCATCATCGGCAACCTGGCGGCGGCGCGGGAACGTTACGGCGACGTCGCCGGGCTGGACGATTATCTGGAACCGGCCCAGCGCGCCGGCCGGCGCGGCGCCGACATCACCAGCCGCCTGCTGGCCTTTTCGCGCCGCCAGCCCCTGAAGCCGCAGCCGGTCGATGTCGCCCTGCTGATCCGCGACATGGCGGTGCTGCTGCGCCGGTCGCTGCCCAGCTCGATCCAGATGGACATCGCCGACGAAGGCCTGTCCTGCTGGGCCATCGCCGACCCCAACCAGTTGGAAAACGCCCTGGTCAATCTGGCCCTGAACGCCAAGGACGCCATGCCCGACGGCGGCAGCTTGCGAATGTCGGCGGCGATCCGGGTGCTCGACGCCCCCGAACAATTCGACGAAATGGCGCCGGCCGGCGACTATCTGCGCATCCAGGTCGAAGATAGCGGCCACGGCTTCGCGGCCGCCGCCGCCGCCCACGCCTTCGAGCCGTTCTTCACCACCAAGGAAGGCGGTTCGGGCCTGGGCCTGTCGATGGTCTATGGCTTCGTCAAGCAGTCGCACGGCTTCATCAGGATCGACAGCCGGCCGGGCTGTGGCGCCATCGTCACCATCTTGCTGCCCAGGGCCGAACCTGTTTCGCAGGATCAGGCCCCGGTCTCGGCAAAAGTCGATCAGGCCTGGCCCGGCCGCCTGGCTTTGGTGGCCGAGGACAATGCCGACGTCCGCCGGGTGATGCGCCGGCAACTGGTCGAACTGGGCTTCTCGGTGGTCGAGGCCGAATCCGGCGACGAGGCCTGGGACCTAGCCCAGCAGATCGATGGCTTGCATCTGGTGGTGTCGGACATCGTCATGCCCGGCCTGTCGGGCACCGAACTGGCCAAACGGCTGAAGACCGCCCGGCCCGAGATCGCAATCGTGCTGATCAGCGGATTCGCCATGGATGACAGCGTGGTCGGATCGGATATCATCGTGTTGGGCAAACCGTGGGACAAACGGGACCTGATCGACGCCATCGCCAAGGCCGGTCAGGTTTTAGGGGAAGCAACCGGGTGAGCAGCAGGAAACTTCTTTACGTCATCGACGACGAACCCGACATCCGCACCCTGGTCCGCTCGGTGCTGGAGGGCTATGGCTACGAGGTCCAGACCTTCGGCAATGGCAAGGACGCCCGCGCCGCCATCCGCCGCCAGCCGCCGGAATTATGCATCGTCGATCTGGGCCTGCCCGACATGGACGGCCTGACCTTGGTGCGCGAATTATGGGGCGACGCCCGCATGGGCGTGGTGATCCTGACCGGGCGCGGCGGGGTGTCCGACCGCGTGCTGGGCCTGGAACTGGGCGGCGACGATTACATCGTCAAGCCGTTCGAGCCGCGCGAGCTGGTGGCCCGCATCAATTCGCTGGTGCGCCGCCGCGAACAATTGGCGGCGGTGGCGGCCGGCAACAATCTGCAGCGCGCCCGCTTCGGCGAGTGGGTGTTCGACCCCGGCAACCTGACCCTGATCGCCGATGACGGCCATCAGGAAAGCCTGAGCGCCGCCGAGGCCGGCCTGCTGATGGCCCTGTTGAAGGCCCCCAAACGGGTGCTGTCGCGCGACCAGTTGCAGGGCGCCGAATCCGACCGCGACGATTGCGCCTTCGACCGCTCGATCGATGTCCGCATCTCGCGCATCAGGAAGAAGATCGAACGCGATGCCAAGGGGGCGCGTCTGATCAAGACCGTTTACGGCGCCGGCTACCTGTTCGCCGCCGACGTGGTGTGGCTGAGCGGGGAGTAATCCCCTGCCCGCAACAATTCGTCACAATCCTGAGACACTTAGGAAATGCCCGCCTGATACAGCTTTGCCCAACGCTGCTGAAAGCGGCGACAGGGAAACCTTGGCCAAGGGAGAAAGCGCATGGGCGGCGCCAGCGTGTACGAGCAGGATCTGGACAAGAACGACGCCAATTTCGTCGCCCTGACCCCATTGACCTTCCTGGAACGCGCCGCCGCCGTGTGGCCGGACCGCATCGCCCTGATCCATGGGGCTCGCCGCCAAAGCTGGGCCGAGACCTTTGTCCGCTGCCGCCGCCTGGCCGCCGGGCTGAAGGCGCGCGGCATCGGCAAGGGCGACACGATCGCCATGCTGGCCGCCAACACGCCCGAATTGTTCGAGGGCCATTTCGGCATCCCGCTGGCCGGTGCCGTGCTGAACGCCATCAACACCCGCCTGGATGCCGAAGCCATCGCTTTCATCCTGAAGCACGCCGAAGCCAAGATGCTGATCGTCGATCGCGAATTCTCGGGCGTCGCCAAGCGGGCGCTGGCGATGCTGGATATGCCCGTCCCGGTATTCGACATCGACGACCCCACCTATGCCGGCGGCGAGCTGATCGGCCAGGGCCTCTATGAGGACCTGCTGGCCGCCGACCAGCATCCCTGGACCATGCCGGCCGATGAATGGCAGGCCATCACCCTGAACTATACCTCGGGCACCACCGGCAACCCCAAGGGCGTGGTTTATCACCATCGCGGCGCCTATTTGAACGCGGTGTCCAACGCGCTGTCGTGGAACATGGGCGACGGCCCGGTCTATCTGTGGACCCTGCCGATGTTCCATTGCAACGGCTGGTGCTTCCCGTGGACCCTGGCGGTCACCGCCGGAACCAGCGTGTGCCTGCGCCATGTCCGGGTCGAGCCGATCCTGGAGGCCATCCGCGCCGAGCGGGTCAGCCATTTCTGCGGCGCGCCGATCGTCTTGAACATGATCAACAACGCCCCGCCCGCCTTGAAGGAAGGCATCACCCAGCCGGTCAAGGTGATGACCGCCGGCGCCGCGCCGCCGGCCGCCGTCATCGCCGGCATGGAGCGGATGGGCTGGGAAGTCACCCATGTCTACGGCCTGACCGAGGTCTATGGCCCGGTGACCCTGTGCGTGTGGCACGACAAGTGGGACGGCCTGACCCTGGACGAAAAGGCCACCTTGAAGGCCCGCCAGGGCGTGCGCGGCCCGATGCTGGAAGCGGTGATGGTGGCCGACCCCATGACCCTTGAGCCCTGCCCCAAGGACGGCCAGACCATGGGCGAGATCTTCATGCGCGGCAACAACGTCATGAAGGGCTATCTGAAGAACCCCAAGGCGACCCAGGAATGCTTCCAGGGCGGCTGGTTCCATACCGGCGACCTTGCGGTGTGGCACGCCGATGGCTATGTCGAGATCAAGGACCGGTCCAAGGACATCATCATCTCGGGCGGCGAGAACATCTCGTCCATCGAGGTGGAAGACGTGCTGTATCGCCACCCCGAGGTGATGGAAGCCGCCGTGGTGGCCCGGCCCGACGACAAATGGGGCGAGACGCCGTGTGCCTTCGTCGATCTGAAGCCCGGGGCTGCCGCCACCGAGGCCGACATCATCGCCTTTTGCCGCGACCACATGGCGCATTTCAAGATTCCGCGCACCGTGGTATTCGGGCCGCTCCCCAAGACCAGCACCGGCAAGATCCAGAAATTCATGCTGCGCCAGCAGGCCAAGGCATTGTGATCAGCCGGGCGGAGAGCACACGACCATGACCACCTATACCGCACCCCTGGCCGATATCCGTTTCGTCCTGACTTCGCTGGCCGGGCTGGCCGACATCACCGCCCTGCCCGGCTTCGAGGATGCCAGCCCCGACCTGACCGACAGCATCCTGGAAGAAGCGGCCAAGATCGCCGCCGGCACCATCGCCCCCCTGAACCGGGTGGGCGACCTTGAGGGCGCGCATCTGAAGGACGGCAAGGTCAGCCTGCCCGAGGGCTGGCAACAGGCCTGGGACGTGCTGGTCGAAGGCGGTTGGAACGGCCTGGCCTTCCCGGCCGAGTTCGGCGGCATGGGCCTGCCCAACCTGCTGAACGTCGCCGTGCAGGAAATGTGGCATTCGGCCAACATGGCCTTCGCCCTGTGCCCGATGCTGACGCAAGGCGCGGTCAACGCCATCGCCGGCTACGGCTCGGACGAGCAGAAGGCGACCTATCTGCCCAAGCTGGTCAGCGGCCAATGGACCGGCACCATGAACCTGACCGAGCCGGCCGCCGGCTCGGACCTGGCGGCCATCCGCACCCGCGCCGTGCCGGTGGGCGACGGCAGCTTCCGCCTGTTCGGCCAGAAGATCTTCATCACCTATGGCGACCACGAGATGGCGGAAAACATCGTCCATCTGGTGCTGGCCCGCCTGCCCGACGCGCCCCCGGGGGTCAAGGGCATCTCGCTGTTCATCGTGCCGAAATTCCTGGTGGGGGCCGACGGCTCGCTGGGGGCCAGGAACGACGTCGCCTGCGCCTCGCTGGAACACAAGCTGGGCATCCATGCCAGCCCGACGGCGGTGATGGCCTTCGGCGAAAACCAGGGCGCCATCGGCACCCTGGTCGGCCAGGCCAATCGCGGCCTGGAATACATGTTCGCGATGATGAACCACGCCCGCCAATCGGTCGGATTGCAGGGTCTGGCCATCGCCGAGCGGGCCTATCAGCAGGCCCTGACCTATGCGCGCGAGCGCATCCAGGGCCGCCCGGCAGGCTGGACCGGCGACGATCGCACCGGCATCGTCAACCATCCCGACGTGCGCCGCACCCTGATGGACATGAAGTGCCGCATCGAGGCGATGCGCGGCCTGATCTACAAGGCCGCCGCCGCGGTCGACCTGGCCCACCACCACCCCGATTCCACCCGCCGGGCCGAGGCCCAGCTGCTGGCCGACCTGCTGACGCCGCTGGTCAAGGGCTGGTCGACCGAGGTTGGCAATTTCGTCGCCTCGGCCGGCCTGCAGGTGCATGGCGGCATGGGCTTCATCGAGGAAACCGGCGCCGCCCAGCATTTCCGCGACGCCCGCATCACCACCATCTACGAAGGCACCACCGCCATCCAGGCCAACGATCTGGTGCTGCGCAAGACCTTGCGCGACGGCGGTGCCGCCATCGACGGAATGCTGGCCGACATCGCCGCCACCGCCAACCGGTTGGCGGCGCACGATAAGGCCCTGGCCGCCCGTCTGAGCGCCGCCACCGAGGCCGCCAAGATTTCGGTCCGCTGCCTGGTCGAACTGCCCCAGCGCGAGGCGGCCGCCGTGGCGGTGCCGTTCCTGGAATTGATGGGCACCCTGGTCGGCGGCCAGATGATGGCCGAGCAATTGATCGCCGCCCAGGCCGCGCCGTCCGACCGTTTCCTGGCCGCCAAATCCGTCACCGCCCGCTTCTACGGCGAGCACGTGCTGACGCGGATTGATGGCCTGGCCCAGCTGATCCAGGCCGGCGCCGGGGTGGTGATGGCGCTGGACGAGGATCTCCTTTAACCGGCGGGCTCCCGGTTTGGCGCCGTCCCTCCCCAGGCGGCGTCGGCGAAGATGTCTCCCTTCACGAGAGCCACACCTGAAAAAGGGCCGGACGTCCCAGACGCCCGGCCCTCTTTTTGTTCGGCCGGTTACGGAAATGGGTGTGAGGGCGCCATGTCGGTGTTTTTCCGCAACCGGCTAGAGCACCGTGTCTCAGATGTGAGGCACGGTGCTAAAGCGATGCGCCGATCGCCGCCACCACGCTGGCCCAGTCGCCGGGGGCGGGCTGGCGGAACAGGCGCATGGTCGGATACCACGGGCTGTCGGTGCGATCCAGCAGCCAGCGCCAGTCCGGCGCGAAGGGCAGCATCACCCGGACATCCTTACCCATCGCCCCGGCCAGATGGGCGACCGAGGTATCGACGGTAATCACCAGATCCAGCAGGCTGACCAATGCCGCCGTTTCGGCGAAGTCGGTCAGGTCCGGCCCCAGATCGATCAGGCGGGGATCGCCCGCCGCCTCGGCCCGGCCCTTTTGCAGCGAAAACCAGCGGATGCCCGGCCTCTCCAGCAAGGGCGCCAGCGCCGCCAGCGACAGCGAGCGGTTGCGGTCGTTGGTGTTGTCGGCACTGCCGGCCCACACCAGCCCGACCCGCCGGCCGCGCCGCGAGGCCAGCCGGTGGCGCCATGGCTCGATCCGGGCCGGGTCGGCGCTGACATAGGGACGCTCGGCCGGGATGGTCTCGAGGGTGGTCTGGAAGATGCCGGGAAGAGAGAGCAGCGGACAATGCAGATGATAGTCGCAGGGCGTTCCCCGCCCGATGACTTCGGCGAAGGGCAACAGGCCCTGCAGCAAGGTGACCAGTTCCGGCTGGACCTCAAGCACCACGTCGGCCCCCAGGGCGGCGACGCGCGGCACGAACCGGACGAACTGGATGGTGTCGCCCAGACCCTGCTCGGCGTGGATCAGAATCCGCTGCCCTTGCGCGGGCTGGCCCCGCCATTGCGGGCCCGAGCGCATCAGGCCGACGGTCTCCCAGGCCTTCAGGCCCCACCGCGCCTCGTATTCGGGCCATCCGGCCGCCAATTGGCCGCCGACCAGCAAGGTCAGGGCCAGATTGAACCGGGCCTCGGCGGAATCGGGTGCCAGGGCCAGGGCGCGGCGCAGGACCGCCTCGGCCTCGGAAACTCGGTTCAGGCCACGCAGCGCCACCCCCAGATTGTTGGCCGACAGGGCATGATGGGGCACCGTCGCCAATTGGGCCTGGAAGGCCCCGACTGCCTGGTCCAACCGGCCCGAGGCGTTGAACATGCAGCCCAGATTGTAGTACGCGTCCGACCGGGGATCATCGGCCGCCGCCTGGCGCAAGGCCGCCCCGGCCTCGGCCTCGCGGCCGGTGCGGGCCAGGGTCAGGCCCAGGTTGATCCTGGCCACCGCCATGGTGGGAACCATCGCCAAGGCCCGTCGGCAAGCCGCCTCGGCCTCGGCATGAAGCCCCAGTTCCAGGCAGGCGGCCCCCAGATTGTTCCAGGCCGACGCCAGACCCGGGGCCAGGGCGCAGGCCTGGCGGTGGGCGGCGGCCGCCTCGGCGAAGTGCCCCAGCCGCTGCAGCGCCTTGCCGCGCTTGTCATGGGCGTCGGCGATTTCCGGCTTGGCCGCCAAGGCCCTGTCGAAGGCGGCCAAGGATTCGGCGAAGCGGCCCCGGTCGAACAGCGCCTGGCCGTAATTGCACTGGGCCTCGGCGAAATCGGGCTTGGCCGCCACCGCCTGGGCCAGATAGGCCAGCCCACCATCCAGATCACTCAACTGGCAGGCGACGATTCCCAGGTGGTGCAAGATGAAGGCGTTATTCGGTTCGCGGCTGAGCGCCGCCGCATAAGCGGCCTTCGCCTGCTCCAGCCGGCCGGCCTGATGGTGGGCCATCGCTTCGGCGTGAAAGCGGTTACCGGCGGGAATCGGTGGCGCTTTGCCGCCCAGGCTGGCCTGCTCGCGTCGTTGCTGGCGATTCATCGCCTGTCTCGCTAAGGTCGTGTCGTCCGTTTGCTCTATGGTCAGGGTAACCGCCGCCGTGACAAAGTGAAACCCTTGGATGGAACGGCGAACCCGTCCGCCCCCTTCGTGGAAAGGATGTTCGGATGAAAGGCTTTGTCGGCTGCATCGAGAAGATCACCAAGGAAAATGACGATTTCCGGCGGGTGCTCTATACCGGTCATAACCTGCAACTGGTGGTGATGACCATCCAACCCGGCGACGAGATCGGCGACGAGGTCCACGACGACCGCGACCAGTTCTTCCGGATCGAGGCCGGCGAAGGCGAAATCTGGATCGATGGGCTCTGCCACAAGGTCAAGGCCGAGGACGGCATCGTCGTCCCGCAGAACGCCCGCCACAACGTCATCAGCACCGGCACCGAGCCGTTGCGGCTTTACACCATCTACGGTCCGCCGGAACATATCGACGGCACCGTCCACAAGACCTGCGCCGAGGCCCAGGCCGCGCACGAGCATTTCGACGGCAAGACCACCGAATAGCCAGCTTCAAAGGGGCCGCCCCACCTGCCCCCTTGCGTTCGCCGTCCGGCGCCGATATATTGCAATTCATTCTCATTCGCATATTGAATTCTCGATATTCTCGACGGAGGCCGCCATGAAGGGCAGCAAGAAGGTTCTCGACATCCTGGCCAAGCTGCTGACGGCGGAGTTGACCGCCGCCGACCAGTATTTCGCCCATTCGCGCATGTTCCAGAATTGGGGCCTGACCAAGCTTTACGACCGCATCGCCCACGAGCGCGACGAGGAGCTTGAGCATGCCGACAAGATCATCCGGCGCATCTTGTTCCTGGAAGGCACCCCCGATGTCGGCAAGCACGGCACGCTGTCCATCGGCCAGGACGTGCCGGAGATCATCGCCGACGACCTGCGGATGGCCAAGGCCGAACACAAGGCGGTGGTCGCGGCCATCACCCTGGCCGAAGCCAAGGAGGATTTCATCACCCGCCACGAACTGGGCGAGATCCTGGAAGAGGTCGAGGATTATATCGACTGGCTGGAGACCCAGCAGGACCTGATCAAGTCCATGGGACTGCCCAACTATCTGCAGGCCGCCATGGGCGAAATCGCCGATTAAGGTCTGCCGCTGGACACGCGGGCCTTTCGACCTTGGATGACCGTCAGGCCCGCGTCGTTCAGCCTTCGGCTCCGGCCTGTTCGAGATATTGGCGCTTTTGCTCCATATCCCGGTCGGAATCGGAAAACTGATCCGCGATGGTCTTGAAATCGTCGGCCAGGGCCAGGAAGGCATCGACGATGTCGGGATCGAAGTGACTGCCCGAACCGTCGCTGATGATCGCCACGGCGCGATCATGCGGCATGCCTTCCTTGTAGACCCGCCGGCTGATCAGGGCGTCATAGACGTCGGCCACCGCCATCAGCCGGGCCGAAATCGGAATATCGTCACCCGACAGACCCAGCGGATAGCCGCTGCCATCCCACTTTTCCTGGTGGGAGTAGGCGATCTCCTTGGCCATCGACAGGAACTCGACCGGAGTGCCCAACGAGTGCTCGGCATGTTCGATGGCGTCGCGGCCCAAGGTGGTGTGGGTCTTCATGATCTCGAATTCGGCCGGTTCGAACCGACCGGGCTTCAGCAAGATACGGTCGGGAATGCCGACCTTGCCGATGTCGTGCAGCGGCGCCGATTTGAACAGCATGTCGATGGTGGAATCGTCCAGATAGCCCGAAAAACGGGGGTGGACCTTCAGCTTTTCCGACAGGACGCGAATGTAATGCTGGGTGCGGCGGATATGGTTGCCGGTATCGGAATCGCGGGTTTCGGCCAGGGACGCCATGGCCAGGATGGTGACGTCCTGAATGGCGGTGATCTCGCGGGTGCGGCGGGTCACCTCGGCCTCCAGATAGTCCGCCTTGTCGCGCAGGAAGTCGGCGCTGGCCTTCAGCTTCAATTGCGTCTCGACGCGGGCCAGGACGATCGGCGGGCTGATCGGCTTGGTGATGTAATCGACCGCGCCGAGTTTCAGGCCCAGTTCCTCGTCGGCGGTTTCGGCCTTGGCGGTCAGGAAGATCACCGGAATGTCGCGAGTGGCGCGGTCGGCCTTCAAACGCCGACAGACCTCGTAACCGTCCATCTCGGGCATCATGATGTCGAGCAAGATCAGGTCGGGGGGCGATTCCGACGCGGCGATCGCCAGCGCCTTGGCGCCGGAATTGGCGATCTTCACGCGATAGAGATCCTTGAGCAACGCCCCCATCAGCTTCAGATTGTCGGGGGTGTCGTCGACGACAAGGATATTCTGGCGGGCGTCATCGGTCATGGCAGGGTCACCTTCAGGGCGCGTTCGATGGACTTCTTGACGGCAGCGATGGATACGGGCTTGACCAAATAGCCCGCGACCTTGTGGTCCTTGGCGGTCAGCACCGCTTCTTCCCCCGAATCCGAGGTCAGCATCACCACCGGAATGCCGGCCACTTCCGGAATCGGAGCGGAATGCACCTTGGCGACATAGGCAAAGCCGTCATCGCCCGGCATGTGGATATCGCACAACACCAGGCTGGGGCGGACCCGCAGCGTTTCGGCCAAGCCGGCCTTGACGTCGCCGGCATCGTACAGATTCGACGGAGGAATGCCGATCTGCACCAGGATCTGACGAATGGTCAGCCGGATGAAGGGCTCATCGTCGATCAGCAGAATCTTGATTCGTCGAAGATCGGTATCACTCATGCGTCACCTTTATGGTCAACAACCGACGCCAGCGCGTCCTTCAGTTCGGTCACCGTGCTGGGCAGCAGCGGGACCAGCATCTCGACCGCCTCGGCGTTGCCGCCCTTGGCCGAGCTCTCGATATCGGCGGCCAGCCGTCCCAGCCGCACCGCGCCGGCAGTGTTGGCCGTGCCCTTCAGTCCGTGGGCCAACTCGGCCTTCGCCGGCAACCCGCCCTCGGCCTCGATGCGGGCGACCTTTCCGGCGGCATCGTCCAGGAAGGCGGCCAGAAGCGGCCCAAGCCGCGCCATATCCCATTTATAGATCGGCCCCATGCGGTCGAAGTCGAACACGTCGGGGTCGATCTCGGGCAGGTCCGGACGGTCGTTCGAGGCGGTTGGCCCGGGCAACAGCTTGATCGCCTTGTCGTAGTCGAAATCGTGCACCAATTTGGCGAAACGCGCGGCCTTCGCCCCCAGGACCTGGCGCAGCAGGTCCATATTGGCATCGACAATATCCTCGGCCTCGGAATCGCTCTCGGCCAGCAGCGTGCGCAGGCGCTCGATGATCGCGCCGCCATCCTCGCCCCCCGCCTCGACGTCCGTCGCGGCAGGCTTCGCCGCGATGGCCGGACCGCGCCATTTCAAAAGGGTCGCGAACATCGAATCGGGGTCGATGGGCTTGGCGATGTGGTCGTTCATCCCCGCGTCCAGGCACCGATCCTTATCGACCTGCATGGCATTGGCGGTCATGGCGATGATGGGCAGATGCGTCTGTCCCAGCTTGCGAATTTCGCGGGTGGCGGTAACGCCGTCCATCACCGGCATCTGCATATCCATCAAGATCAGGTCGTAGGAGCCGGCCTTGACCATATCGACCGCGATCTGGCCGTTATCGGCGATATCGACCTCAAGGCCGGCATCGCGCAGGATCTCGCTCGCCACTTCCTGGTTGAGGTCGTTGTCCTCGACCAGCAAGACCTTGGTGCCCCTCAGCGCCTCGAGATTCTGGCCGGCCGGCTCGGCGTTGTCGATGGTCTCGCCGCGGCGGTCGTCCGAGGCATAGACCCGCATGATGCTGTCGAACAAGGCGGCCTGGTTGACGGGCTTGATCAACACTTCACCGATATCGGCCGCCTGGGCGCCCTTCAGGACCTCTTCCCGGCCATAGGCGGTCACCATGATCAGATGCGGCGGATACAGAAGACGCAGGGAATGAATGGCCTCGGCGACCTCCAGCCCATCCATTCCGGGCATCTGCCAATCCAGGAACACCACCTCGTAGGGCTCGTCCACCATTGCTTCGCGAATGGCTTCGATGGCCGGCGGACCGGAATCGAACGAATCGACCTTGAAGGACATCGAGCTCAGCATATCGACCAGCACGGCGCGGGCGTTTTCGTTGTCATCGACCACCATCATGCGTCGGCCTTGCAACTCGGCCTCGGGCTGCATCCGCGCGCGCGGCTTGCCCTTGCCCAGCCTGGCGGTAAACCAGAAGGTCGAACCTTGGCCCGGCACGCTGTCGACGCCGACCTCGCCGCCCATCAAGTCGGCAAGCTTCTTCGATATCGCCAGGCCCAGACCGGTGCCGCCGAACTTGCGGGTGGTCGAGCTGTCGGCTTGCTGGAAGCTTTGGAACAGCCGGCCCTTTTGTTCCTCGGTCAGGCCGATGCCGGTATCCTTGACCTCGAAACGCAGCATGACCTGGTCGCCCAAATCCTCGAGCAGACGGACGCCGACGACGATTTCGCCTTCATCGGTGAACTTGACCGCGTTATTGGCGTAATTGATCAGCACCTGGCCCAGACGCAAGGAATCGCCCATCAGGTCCATCGGCACGCCGGGGCCGATGTCGAACAGCAATTCCAGCCCCTTGGTGGCGGCCTTGTCCGATATCAGGTTGGCGACATTGTCCAAGACCTTGTCGAGATGGACGTCCGAGACCTCGACCTCCAGCTTTCCGGCCTCGATCTTCGAGAAATCCAGGATGTCGTTGATGATGCCCAGAAGGTGCTGACCCGATTGCTGGATCTTCTTGACGTAATCGCGCTGGCGCGGCGTCAAATCGGTCTTCAGGGCCAGATGGGCCATGCCGATGATGGCGTTCATGGGCGTCCTGATCTCGTGGCTCATGTTGGCCAGGAAGTCGGACTTGGTCTTGGCGGCATCCTCGGCCACCTCCTTGGCGCGGGCCAGGGCTTCGGCGGCGGCGCGGGCCTGGGTGACGTCTTCCAGCATCCACACCGACCCACGGGACAGATCCGAAGGGTCGATGGCGCTGCCGCTGATGCGGCACCAGAAGCGCGAACCGTCCTTGCGGACGTAATTTTGTTCGCGCTGGTAGACCTCGGCCCGGCCCAGCGCCTCGTAGGCCCCCTCGATATCGGCGAAGCTTTCGTCGTCGGGGAACCAGATGCGGGTGGACCGGCCGATCTGCTCGCCGGATTCATAGCCGAACAGCTTGTCCAGGCGCGGATTGCCGCGCACGATGACCCGGTCCTTGAGGAAGGCGATGCCCACCGTCGCGGCTTCCAGGATGGCTTGCTGTTCGGCGCTGGCGACGCGCACGGCGTCTTCCGTCTTCTGCCTTTCGGTGATGTCGTACACCCAGGTCACCAGGCGGCGGCCATCGGCAAATTCCGTCCAGGCCGAGGTCAACAGCACGGTGATCAGCTGGCCGTCGTCGCGGATGAACCGGGTCTGGAAATCGCGGGTCGCCCCTTCGGCGCGCATCTGCTTCAGGAAGGTCTGGCGTTCGGCGGGGTCGTGCCACGACTTGGCGACATTGCGGGCCATCAGCTCATCGACCGTGGCGCCCAGCATTTCGGCCAGACGGCGATTGGCGAAAAGAACTTGGCCATCCTCGGTATTGATCGAGACGCCGGCCGGACTGTTTTCCAGGATGCGGCGCAAACGCTCGCCGCTTTCCTGCATCTCGTGTTCCAGGCGCTTACGTTCGGTAATGTCCTCGACGATCCAGATCGAGGCGCCTTCCATCCCTTCCAACTGGACGGCCTTGGCCGAAACCGCCGCAGTGAAGACATGCCCGTCGCCGCGCAGCAGGTCCCATTCCTGATGGACCCCTTCGCCGCCATTCAACCGGGATCCGATGGCATCGCTAAAGCCGTGGTGGCTTGCCTCGGAAGAGAACAGGCCGGCGACCTTGAACCCCTTCAGTGCGTCGAGCGAATGGTTCAACAGCTCGGCCATCGCCGGGTTGGCCCGCTGGATCGCCCCCGAGGCGATATACATGATGCCCATGGGGGCGTTGTTGAAAATGGCGTCCTGTTCGGCCAGCAACGACTGGATTCTGTCCTGCTGGACCGTGAGCTCGCGCGCTTGCTGTTGCGTGGCCTCCAGCAATTGGCGGGTCCGTTCGCTACGCGCCAGGATTTCCATGCGCATGGCCAGCACCGGCAGGACCGCATCCAGCACATCCCGATCGAGCGGATCGATGGGCTTGAGCATCGCCATCTCGACCACGCCCAGCAATTCGTCACCGCCGACGATGGGCAGCATCAAGATGGCGCGCGGAACCGCCTTGGCCAATCCGGTCTGGGCGCACAGGTAATCGGACGGCGGATCGGTCACCAAGATGACCCGGCGGGTGGCGGCGCACTCTCCGATCAGGCCGTCGCCGGGGGCGACGACGCGGCTGGAATGCACGGCGCCGGCACGGGCATAGCCGCCACAATAGACCAGATCGCCGGTGGCGCCGTCGGCTCGGAAGTAGCTGGCCACCCCCAGGTCCAGGATCGGCCCAAGGTTCGAGAAAAGTGCCCCGGCCAGGCGCTCGAAATCCTCGGCCGCCTGCAGGTCGGTGGATATCCGGGCGACCATGCCCGAGACATAGCTTTCACTGACCCGACCGCGCACCACGCCGACCAGACGCTTGAGCGCGGAGAACAACTCGCCCACCTCGTCATGCCGGTCGATGGCCGGCAGGGTCACGTCGTCCGACCCAGCCGCCAGTTGCCCCAACGCCCGATGGACATGACTTAACGGACGGGACAGACGCTGGATGACCAGCAGGAAGCACAGCGCGATCGAAAACCCGACGATTGCGGCCAAGGCGATGCTGGTGACCAAAGACCCGGTGCTTTCGCGGTCCAGCGTGGCGATGCGGGTGGAAATGGCCTTCAAGGCCGCGCCCCGCAAGGCCAGGATGACGTTCATCTGCGGGACGTAGGCCTTGGCGAAATCGGCCGCGCTCATGCCATAGTCGCCGCTGGTGCGGCCGATATCCCGGATCTTGCGGACCAAAGGCAGGCCGGCGCCGACGAAATCGGCATCGATCACCCCCAAGGCCGTCTTCAGATCCTGGGGCGCCCCGGTCTTGTCGAAGGCCAGGCGCAATTGAGTATCAAGCGAGCCAATCGTCCCCAACAAGGTGTCGATCCGGGCCTGTTCGGCCTGGTTCAGCGGTCGGCGGCCGACAAAGGCGGCGGTGAAGACCGATCCCAGCTGGCCGGCATAATCACGCATCTCGGTCGACAGGCGGGCGATGGAAACGTAGTTGATCAATTGCGGATCGGCTTGGGCCAGATTGTTCTCGATGACGTTCAGGCCAGGAGCCAACAGCGGCAGCACGTCGATCATGGCGGTGACCGCCGCTGTCACCTCGGTATCGTTACGATTGGCGCGCGGCCTGCTCGCCAGATCGTCGATCATGCGCCGGGCCGTGACCAACTGCCGGCCCGAGGCGGCAAGGGAATTGGCGACGGCGCCGATCTCCTTCAACGGGGTTTTCGCCGAAACTTTCGCCTCGACCTCTTTCAGGGCCTGATCGGTGGCGGCGCGAGCGGCCTTCAACGCATCGATCCGCTCGGGCGGCAGCGGGACATCGCTGCCCAGCACCCCGTTGGCCGGGCCGCGTTCAGCCGATATCTTGGTCGCCGCGGCAAGCCCCAGTTCCATCAGGCGCTCGGCCGCCATGCCCGATCGGACACGCGACAGCATGTCCAATTGTGGTTCGATGACACGCCCGATAAGCATGACGTTGGCGAATATCACCAATCCCATGCCAAGGCTGACGACCGTCGATACACGCATTCGCTTTACTCGCTCCCCAATCGAGACGCCAAGGCCGCCATTTCTTTATGACACCGCTTGGACCCGAACAGAAACGCTGATGCACTTGCCACGGTTGCCGCAGGGCGGCAGCGTATTGAAGACCACCGTCATCGCGAACTCTTCCCCATCGCGGCGCAGCCCGAATATGTCGGCGCCGCCATCGATCACCCGGCTGGCATGATCGATCAAAACCTGTTCGGAAACCCCGCCCTGCCCGCCCCGCAGACGGGTGGGCACCAATTGGCTGAAAAGTGTGCCGATCAGTTCGCCGGCCCGATAGCCGAAAATCGCCTCGGCGCGGGGATTGGTCAGCAGGATGCGACCTTGGGCATCGGTGACCAGCATGCCGTCGGGCGCGGTCTCGATGATGCTGCGAAACCAGTTCTCGGTTTCCAGCAATTCGACCTGCTGGGCTTCCATCTCGACTTGCTGTTCCTCGAGCTGGGCGGCCTGCTTTTCCATTCGCTCGGCCTGTTCCTGGGTGGCGGCCAGCAATTCCTTGGTGCGCAGATTGCGGTCCAGGATTTCCATGCTGGCCGACAACGCCGGCAACAGCCCATCCATCACCGCCCGTTCGCGATCGGTGAAGGGCTGGAACGAGGCCAGTTCCAGGACCCCCAGGACGCGGTCGCCATGGATGATGGGCAACACGATGACACAGGCCGGCGGCCCCTCGCCCAGGCCCGAGCCGATCCGGATATAGTTCTGGGGCGCCGTCAGCATGATGGTCGAGCGTTCCAGCACGCATTGCCCGACCAGTCCCTCGCCGGCCAGGAAGCTGTTGGACAGATGCTTGCGCTCGCGATAGCCGTAGCTGGCCAGAAGATTGTAGCGCCCGTCGGCGTCGGCGACGTAGAAGGCGCCGTGCCCCGCTCCGATGACCGGGGCGGCCTTCGATACCGCCCTCTGGGTCAGGGCCGAGAAATCCTCGGCCTGTTGCAGGGCGGCGCTGATTTCGGCCACGTGCGACTTCACCCAATGCTGATCGTTGGCCTTGCGATAGATGTTTTGCAGCACGTCGATGGCCCGGGCCATCACCCCGATTTCGTTCGGATAATCCTTGTGCGGAATGGCCGCATCGACGTTGCCGGCCGCCAACGCCTCGACCGCCGCCCGAAGATGCTCGTTCGGCCGGCGAATGCTAAGGCCGATCACGATGCCCACCAGCACCGAAATGACGATCCCGACGGCCAGCAGAAGAACCGAGGCGAGTTTGACCCGGGACGACGCCAGCCGCGCCTGGTCGAGCGCATCATCGGCGCCTCGTTCCTTGAGCTCCACCAGGGCATGCAGTCCCTGGTCGGCCTTGGCGATGGCGGCACCGAACTCGGGACTGGTGATGTAGCGGGCTGCGGCCGAGGCGCGCATTTCCTCGCCCTGGATCAAGACGACGGCATGCTCGATCCCCTCGAGCGCCTTGTTCAGGTCGGCCTGAAAGGCGTTGAAGCGCTCGATCGCCTCGGGTCGATAGATGCGTTTGCGGGCTTCGGCCAGATCGACCAGCATGTTTTCCCGCGCCCGTTTGATCTGCGCCGCCGAGGCGTCGCGAACCACCTGATCCTGCGCGATCAACATGTGACGCATCGCCCGGCTCATGTAGATCAGGTTCAGGTTGGCGTCCTTGATGTGCGAAATCCCCAGAAGGTCGTTCTCGTACATCCGCTCCATCTCGGTTTCCATCGCCTGCAACCCGGCAAGCGCGTTCACCCCGATCACCAGGGCGACCACAATGCCCGTCGAGAAGCCGATCATCAGCTTGGTGGTGACGGTCAGGCGCTCGACCGAGAACAGCAATGCTTTCATGAACCGTCCTTTCCTGGGACTTCAGCGGCGACGGCGGTACAGCCGATGGAAATGGTCGATGGGTGCGAACAAGGAATTGCCGGCGAAACCAAGCGATTCCGACTGGCCGATGAACAGCAGACCCTGCGGCCGAAGCGACTGATGAAACAGTTTGAACAGGCCGTCCTGCAGATGGCTTTTCATGTAGATCAGCAGATTGCGGCAGCTGATCAAATCCAGGTCTGCCGGGGGCAGACCGCTCAGCACGTCACGCCGCTCGAAGGTGACACAGGCCTTGATGGCCGGATCGATCTCGTAATGCTGGCCGCGCGGGTGAAAATATCGCTCGAGCAGACCATCTTCGACCTCCTTGAAGGCGGTCTTGCGGTAAAGCCCCTCGCGGGCGGCGTCCAGGGCCTCGGGGTTCAGGTCGCTGGCAATGATGACGATGGGACGCCGCTCGCCGACGGTGCGCATCAGTTCGGTCAAAATGATCGCCAGGCTATAGGGTTCCTCGCCGGTGGCGCAGCCCGGCACCCACACGCGGATGGGGGCACCCGGGGGCTGGTCGATCAAGGTGTCGGCCAAGGCACCTTGCAGGACCTGGAACGATGGGCGATCGCGGAAGAACGACGACACCGACACCAGAAACAGATGCTGCAGAATGTGCAATTCTTCCGGGTTCTTGCGGATGAAGGCCTGGTAGGCGTCCGCCGACCCGATCCCCAGGGCGGACTTCCGTTTGTCCACGCGCCGCAGCAGGGTTTCTTCCTTGTAGCTGGAAAAATCGATGCCGGTGGCGTCGTGGATCTTGACGATCAGCGCCTGTAATTCCTGGTGTTCGGCCGCCGTCACCACCGGATCGGCCATCATCGTCTCGGCGGCGGAAAGGCCCGCCCTTGGCGACGGCGCCGGTCCCGGTTGCTTTCCGGGGAAACGTAACGCCAGATTTTCCCCGATCGCCTCGGCGGGCAGCACCTCGTCGATCAGCTTGGCGCGGATGGCCGCCTCGGGCATGCCGTCGAACTTCGCCTGCGACGGGGTTTGCGCCAGGGTCAGCCCGCCGGCGCCGCGGATCGCCCGACATCCCGATACGCCGTCCGATCCGGTTCCGGACAACAAGATGCCGATCGATGCCGGCCCCCAATTCTCGGCGATCGAGGAAAACAGGGCGTTGACCGACGGCGTGGACAGATGTTCCGGCGCCGGTTCGCACAGCCTGAGAGTGTCGCCCTTGACGTGGCCGTCCTTGCCGGCGGGAATGATCATGATCCGATCGGGCTCCAGCCGCCGTCCATGTTCGCCCAACACCACCGGCAGGGCCGATTCACGTTGAATCAGGCGCACCACCAGATCGCTGTGGCCGTCATCGGCCATATGCTGGGCGACGACATAGGCGACCCGCCCGGTCGGCCGCATCCGGGCGAACATCACCAGCATGGCCTCGAGACCGCCGGCCGAGGCGCCGATCCCGGCGACATGCGACGGAGCGTGTGCCGAAGGCTGGCTGGCGGCGCCCATCAGGTCAGGCCCGCCGCCGTCAGTTTGGCCAGGGCCTCGTCGAGGTCGCAATTCTCGATGGCAAGGGCCACCGGCTTCAAACTCTCGGCCAGGGGGCTGCCCGCGATCTTCGGCATCAGGGCCTCGAGGACGTCGCCGGCCTCGGAATCACTCTCGCGCAGCAGGGCCGCCAGTTTCTCCAGGGCCGTCTTGACCTCGCCGTCGGTGGCGCCGACCGTCTTTGCCGGGGCCGGGGCCGGGGCTGGCGCCGCGCCGCCGATCCGGCCCAGCACGGCGATCACCGGCGCCAGTTCCGCCAGGGTCTTGGCCAGAAGCGCGTCGATCTCGTGGTCGGGCTTGCCATCCTTGCAGGCATGCTCCAGATCGGCCGCCGTGCTTTGCACGCCCTTGGCGCCGATATTGCCGGCGGTGCCCTTCAGGGTATGGGCCGCCCGTGTCGCCGCGGTCGGATCGGAATCGGTCCGGGCATCGGCGAATATCTTTGCGAAATCAGCCTGGCCATCGCGGAATTTCGCCAACATGCGCAGGTACAGCGATTCCTTGTTGCCCATGGTCGCCATGCCGGCCTTGACGTCGATGCCGGGCAGATCGGGCAGCCCGCCGGTTCCGGCGGCCTGGTCCGGCCTGGCATCGGATCTGGCCGCCGTGCGGCTTGGTTTGATCCACTTGGCCATGGTGGCATACATGGTGTCCAGGTTCAGCGGCTTGGCGATATGATCGACCATGCCGGCCTCGACGACCTTTTCCTTGTCACCGGCCATGGCGTTGGCGGTCATGGCGACGACCGGAATGTGGCTCAGGCCGGGATTGGCCTGGATCAGGCGAGTGGCGTTATAGCCGTCCATCACCGGCATCTGGCAATCCATCAAGATGCCGTCGAAACCGGTATCGCGGGCCAGAATGTCCAGGGCTTCCTGGCCGTTGGCGGCCACCACCACCTCCATCTTCGCCATGGCCAGCAGTTCGGTGGCCAGTTCCTGGTTCATCTCGTTGTCTTCGGCCAACAGGACGCGCGCCCCTTCCAGGGCCTTCATCGCCGCCTGATAGCCGGCCGTCTTGTCCTGAGCCCCGGTTTCGACCACCGTCCCCTTCCCCAGGGTCTCGCCGATGGCCTCGAGAAGAGAAGCGCCGGTGACCGGCTTGGTCAGCACCGTTTTCAGGGCAATGCCCCGCTCGTGGGCGTCGGTCAGCGCTTCTTCGCGGCCATAGGCGGTGACCATGATCACCGCCGGAATGGCGCCGGAATGCTGGGCCTGCAATTGCTGGACGGCCTCGACGCCGTCCATGACCGGCATCCGCCAATCCATCAAGATCAAGTCATAGGGCAGATCGCGCTTTTTCGCCGCCGCCACCATTTCCAAGGCCTGGCGGCCATCCCAGGCCGCATCGACCTCGAGCCCGAACCCCTTGGCCATGGATGACAGGATTTCCCGGGCCGACGCATTGTCATCGACCACCAGGACCCGAAGACCCAACAATTCGTCGGGATGGAAGACCCGCCGCGGTGCCGGCTGGGCCTGCACGCCCAGGCGAACCTCGAAGTGGAAGGTCGAGCCCTTGCCGGCCTCGCTCTCGACCCAGATGCGCCCCGCCATCAGCTCGACCAGATTCTTCGAAATGGCCAGCCCCAGACCGGTGCCGCCATATTTGCGGGTCGTCGAGGAATCGGCCTGACTGAAGCTTTGGAACATCTTGCCGCATTGTTCCGGCGTCATGCCAATGCCGGAATCGTGGACCCAAAAATGCAGAACCACCTGATCGCCGGTCCGCCCCACCATTTCGGCGCCGACGATGATTTCGCCCTTGTCGGTGAATTTGACGGCGTTGTTGCCAAGGTTGATCAGCACTTGCCCCAGGCGCAACGGGTCGCCGATCAAGGCGGTCGGGATGTTGGGGGCGATGTTGAACAGCAGTTCCAGCCCCTTGTCCTCGGCCTTCAGGCCGACCAGGCTGGCAAGGTTGTCCATCACGTCTTCCAGATGGAAGTCGATGGATTCCATGCTCATCTTGCCGGCTTCGATCTTCGAGAAGTCAAGGATGTCGTTGATGATTCCCAGCAGGTTCTCGCCCGAGCGGTGAACCTTCTCGATATAATTGCGCTGCTTCTTGTCCAACTTGGTCTGCAAGGCCAGATGGCTCATGCCGATGATGGCATTCATCGGCGTGCGGATTTCGTGGCTCATATTGGCCAGGAAGTCGCTTTTCGCCTTGGTGGCTTCCTCGGCGATTTCCTTGGCCCTCAGGACTTCCTGCTCGGCCAGTTTCTGCTCGGTGACGTCCTGGTACGCGCCGTACATGAAAGCGATCTGGCCGGTGGCGTCGTCGCGGACCAGCTTGCCGGCGGCATGGACCCACACCACCTTGCCATCGACCGGGCGCTTGTAGGCATAGGTCGAATCATAGTGGTCATAGATGCCGTCGATGGCCCCCTGATAGCGTTCGGCGGTCAGACGCGCGGTTTCCGGATTGGCTTCCTGCAAGCGCGAGAACCACTCGTCCATCAGGTGATAGCGGCCATCGGGCTTCAGCGGCTCGCCCAGAATGGTCGCGGCGCGGTCGGACTGGTAGTAATAGTCCGGATCGCTGTAATCGACGTGCCAATAGCCGCTGCCGGTCAATTCCAGCGCGATATCCGACAAGAAATTGGCGCGTTTCATCTGTTCTTGCAGACGGTGCCGCTCGGTGATGTCGCGATAGACCACGACGCTGCCGACCAATTGGCCGTCCTTCACCACGGGGGTTGTCGAATATTCGACCGGCAGGGCGATGCCGTCCTTCCGCCACAGCACCTCGGTATCGATGGTCCTGGGCTGGCCATCGACCGACGTCCGGTACATCGAGCACTGCTCGCGCGGGAACTCTGATCCGTCGGGATAATATTGGTGGACCAGGGCGTGCATCGCCTTGCCCTGGAATTCCTCGAGTTCGTAGCCCAGCAGCCTGGGGGCGGCCGGATTGGCGAAGACGATGATGCCGTCATTGCTGAGACCGACGATGCCGTCTTGCACCGCCCCCAGGATCAGGCGGCTGCGTTCCTCCAGCGCCGCCATGCGGTCTTCGGCGACCTTGCGCGCGGTGATGTCGCGGATCGAGGCGCAGATGCACCTTCCCCGTCCACCGATGGCCGGCAGGCGAGACAGGCCGACTTCCACCGGAAACTCGCCGCCATCCTTGCGCAGGCCGCGCAGCTCGCGGTCACGCATCGGCATGCGCGAGACATTGTTGTCGTGAATGAAGTTGTCGCGCTGGGCGACATGGCCCGCCCGGGCCGATCCGGGGATCAGGGTCTCGATCAATTGCCCGTTCAACTCGCCCGGCTGATAGCCGAACATGGTCTCGACCTGCAGGTTGACCATGACGATGGTGCCGCCTTCGTCGATCACCAGCATGCCGTCGGGCGCCGATTCGATGATGCCGCGATACCAGGCCTCGGTGGCCTTGATCTCGGTCTGCTGGGCTTCCAGTTCGACCGATTGCTCCTCGAGCCTGGCCGCCTGCTTTTCCATGTTCTCGGACTGGCGCTGGGTTTCCTCCAGCAATTCCCGTGTCCTGATATTCCGCTCCAGGATTTCCATGGTCATCGCCAGAATCGGCATGACCCCTTCCAGCAGGGCTTCCTGATCCGGCCCGAAGGATTCGAAGGTCGCCAGTTCGACAACCCCCATCAATTCGTCGTTATGAAGGATCGGCAGCGCCATGATGGCGCGCGGAACCGCCTCGCCCAGCGCCGAGCCGATCATGACGTAATCCTCGGGCGGGTCGGTGATGATGATCGGCTGACGTTCCAGCGCGCACTGTCCGACCAGTCCCTGTCCCAGGGCGATGGTCGGGCGAAAGGTCTTGCGGGCCAGGAACGCATAGCTGCCGACCAGCCGCAGATGCCGCTCGGCCTGGTCAAAGGTGTAGAAGACGCCGTGCCCGATGTTCAAAAGCGGCGCCAGACGGGCCAGAAAATCCCTGGCCAGTTCGGTCAGGCTGGTCGCGGCCTGCAACTGCGATCCGATCGCCGCCTGATTGGTCTTGATCCAGCGCTGGGCCGCCAATTGGCGGGACTGGACCTGCAGCACCTGGATGGACCGGGCCAACCCGCCGATTTCATTGGGGTAATCGGCATGCGGCACCGTGACGTCCAGATGTCCGTCGGCCAACTGATCCACCGCCAGACGCAGGCTTTCGGACGGCCCGCGGATCGACAGGGCGATCAGGATTCCCAGACCGAGGGCGAGAACAAGTCCCCCCGCCAGGATGGCCAAGGCCAGGATCATCACGGCCTCGGAACTGGCACGGGCGTCGGCGGCGGCTCGCTGGGCCAGTGCTTCGGTGCCCTTGACGATGTCGGCCAGCGCGTCATTGGCGGCACGGCCAGCCTGCTGGAATTCCGGCGCCGCCAACAGCGCCAGCGAATCGGCCAGGTCGCCCCGGCGTTGCGCCGCCACCACGTGTTCGACCCGCCCCTTATATTGGCTCAGGGCGGCATCGAATTTGGCCAGCGCGTCCTTGTTGGCCTGAGGATCGAGGCGCTTGCGCGCCTGTTCCATCTCGCGGCGCAGGCTGTCCTCGGCGTCGGCCAGTTGACGATAGGCGACGTCGCGTTCGCCCGGGGCCTGGGGCAGTACCGCCTGGCGCAACGCCCGCCCCATGAAGGCGTATTGGACCCGCGCTTCCCGGAGGTGGGACAAGGTGGCGATTTCATGGACATAGAAGCGGTCGAAGGTCCGACTGATCTGGCTCATGCCATACAGCGAATAAAGATTGATCCCCACGGCGATGACGGTGATCGAGGACAGGCCCAGCAAAATCTTGCGCATCAAGGGCCACTTGGCGATCGCGGTAAGGACAGCCTTCATCGCCGCGGCTCCTCTTCACGACCGGACGTCATGGGGGCGGCCCTGGTCACGTCCTCGGCAAGGCTCATGGCGGCCAGCCGTTCTTGCCGCAACAAGACGGCCTGACGGGTCAGGGCTTGCTGCGCCGCATCGGCACGATGGCGCGCCAACGACATCGTCGAGATCATCCGCGCGAAACCGGCCAGGAAGCCCAGGATGGTGGGCAGGCGGGCTTCGTCCATGACCGGAGCGGACGTGACGGCCTGCAGGTAACTTTCCTCGTCATAGCCATAACGCTTGGCCTGGTCGCGGAAAAAGTCCATGTCCGGCACGCCGAGATGGAACTGACCGATGAAGACGTTGGCCACATGCTGCCCCTCGACGATGATCGGCGAGGCGCAGTCGGTCATGCCATTCTTGCAGCGGTACATGGTGAAGGCGTCGCCATCCTTCAGCTTGAGCGCCAGCTCGGTGTCGCTTTCGATGCACCGCGCGCACGATTCCGGGTTGACCCGATGGAAATCGGTGCAGGCCGGTTGCCACCGTGCCGAGGCCAAGACGACGCCTTGCAGATCGATGATGGCGGCCGCGACCCCGACCGCGTCGCAGAAGTTCGAAAACAGCTCCTGGAAGGCGCCCAGATCCACCAGATCGGCCAGTTGCAAGGGCCGGCCCGCAGTGACGGAGCCAACCTCGTAATCGGGGTGCTGCGTCATCTCGTGGTCGCCCACCGGCTCGACAAGGTCGGTGGCATAGGGCCCGGGCCGCCCCATGGCCTCGGCCAGGGCGTTGACCTCCTGCTTCAGTTCCAGGATGCGCATCTCGCGCCCGCGGGCAAGATGGGCGAAGCGCTCCGCATCGGCCAAACGGCTCAACTCGCGTTCGGCATCCTTCATCGGCGTGATATCGACGAACGTTCCGACCAGGCCGCCCGGCGAGCCATCAGGACGACGGAAACCCGACAGGAAATAAAGGGAATCGTGCGCCGAGCCATCGGCATGGGTGATGCGCAGCTCGCGCTGGGTGTGCCCGGCGGCGGCAATGACCGCCTCGCTCTCGGATTGGAAAACGTCGCGCTCGGCCGGGGACAGGAATTCCAGATCGATCAGCCGGCATCCCACCGCCACGGCCGGATCGGTTCCGAACGCGCGGGCATAGGCCCGGTTGATCCCCAGCATGCGGGCGTCGGCATCCAGGAAGAAGACCGGATAGGGGATGGAATCGATCAGAACCTGCTGGAAAGCCAATTGCTCGCTCTTGACCGTTTCCGCCGCCGACGCGGCCAGCAGGCGCTCCTCGGTGTGTTCGTGACGGCGCACCAGTTCCAGATTCAGAGCCAAGATCCCGACGAGTTCCTTGAATTGCTGCACCGTCTCGTCGTCGGGCGCACGAAGAAGGGCGACCTCGACCACCCCCAGAAGGGAATCGTTCAGCAGGATCGGAGCCAGGATCACCGCCCGGGGCTTGGCGTTGCCCAGTCCCGACTCGATCGACCACACACCGTCGGGCAGCGTGACGATGACCCTCATGGTGCCGGCGCGGGCGCACTCCCCCAGCAATCCTTCGCCCAGGGCGATCTCGGCTTGAACATCGTCGCCGACCCCATAGCCGGCCGCCAGGCGCAGGGCGTCGGTCTGGTCGTCGGCCAGGATGTAGACCAGACCCTGCAAGGTTCCGACCAGACGATGGGATTC
>NZ_CACVCE010000012.1:0-266985 GCF_902729445.1 Magnetospirillum sp. LM-5
GGGGTCAAGCCCGGCCATGACGACGAGGGGTGTGGACGGCACTGGGTCAAGCCCGCGGATGACGAGTTGAAAATCCGGTCCCACTAAACTCAGGCAGATTCTACACCGACTTGACGCTGCCCAGGAAAGTCTCGACGTGCTTGCCCAGGCTGGCGCCCGATTCGGCCAGGACGTCGGCGACCTTGTTCATGGATTCGGCGATATCGCCGGTCTCGGACGCCGCCCTCGACACCTCGCCGATATTGCGGGTGACATGGTGGTTGCCGTCGGCGGCTTCCTGAACGTTGCGGACGATTTCCTGGGTGGCGGCGTTTTGCTCCTCGACCGCAGCCGCGATCGACGAGACCACCTCGTCGACCTGGCCAATGGCCGAGCCGACCGTCTTGATGGCATCGACGGCGCCCTGGGTCGAGGTCTGGATCTCGCCGATCTGCATGGCGATCTCGTTGGTGGCCTGCGCCGTCTGGTTGGCCAGGGCCTTGACCTCGTTGGCGACGACCGCGAAGCCCTTGCCCGCCTCGCCGGCCCGGGCCGCCTCGATGGTCGCGTTCAGGGCCAAGAGATTGGTGCGTGACGCGATGTCGTTGATCAGCTTGACGATCTCGCCGATCTTGCCGGCCGAGGCGCTGAGCCCTTCGATGGTCTGGTCGGCGGCGGACACGCCATCGACCGCGTCGCGGGTGATGCGGGTGGAATCCTGGACGCGCCGGCTGATTTCCATGGTCGAGGCCCCCAGTTCCTCGGCGGCGCTGGCCACCGTCTGGATGTTGGCCGACGCCTGTTCCGCCGCCGCGGCGACGGCGGCACTGCGCTGGCTGGTCTGGCTGGCCGCGTCATGCAGGCTGTTCGATGTGGCGTGGACGTTCTGCACGGTGATATCGACCTTGGCGATGACGCGGCGGATCATCACGTCGAAATCGGCGGTCAGCAGCTCTCGGGTGCGGCCGCGGGCCAGTTCGCGTTCCTGGTCGGCGCGGGCCTGGGCTTCCATCTGGCGGCCCAGGATCAACTGCTCCTTGAAATGGCTGACCGCACGGGCCATCAGGCCGATTTCATCCTTGCGGGTGGTCGACGGCACGGCGACATCAAGGTGGTCGGCGGCCAGTTCCTCCATCACCCCGGTCATCTCGCCCAGCGGGCGCACCACCGACCGGGTCACCAGGGCGCCGACGATGGCGCCTACCAGGATCGACAGCACCCCCAGCCCCATGACGAAGCCCATGGCGTCGCTGGCGCCCTTGACGTTGGCGGTCGAGGTGGCCGACAGGTCGGCGGCGGCCTTGTCGACCTTGGTGGTGATCATCGTGCCGCCTTGGGTGGCGGCGTCCTGGATGCGGCCGGCGACCGCGTCGAACGCCTCCATCATGGCGTTGCCGGCTTTCGGTCCGCCGGCGACATAGGCTTCGGCCATCTTCAGGCCGGTCGCGTAATAGGGCTCGAAATCGACACCCATCTGGTCGAGCAGGCGGCTCATCTCGGGCATGCCGGCGGCGCTGGCCACCTTCTTGGCCTCGACCAGGCGGCTGCGGAAGGTGTCGGCGTGGGCGGCGGCCTGCTTGAGGCCGTCATCCAGGCCATCCTGGCCGCGGGTGGCCGAGATGTCTTGCAGGAATTGCTGGACCTGCACCACTTCCAGGCGCAGCGAACGCAAATGCCCCAGCAGCACGATGTCGGTCTTGGTGAAGGATTCCACCGCCTGCAGATTCTCGACGATTCCTTCCTGCAGATCGACGATGGCATGGCGGGTGACCAGCAGCGACACCACGAACGAGGCGAAAATCGCCGCCAGCATTCCGAACAGCTTGAACTTCAGCGACATGCGCCCCCCACCGGTTTGGCCCGGCCCGCGAAGAATTTCGCTCGGCCTGCGCCGTCTACCCAAACCCTACCAAGAGCATAAGGGCTTTCGAGTGGGGAAGGCCATTGATTTATCAATAACTTAGTGTCTGCTAATAAAAGATGAGTCTGATCTTGGTGGGCCGGCCCTTCAGGCCTGCGGCAAGAAATGGCCCCGCCGCACATCGCCTCACGGACCAACCAACGGCAGATGGCGCATTCACCCTTTGCCTTCGCCGCAAACCGTGCAACATGCTGTTTACGTTAAGGGTTTCATGGATTCGGACATGGTCCATCACACAGACGATAGCCTCGGCCCACGGGCAAACTCTTCAAGAGGAACCCCTGTCGACGAGGATGGCGCGCCGCGGGTCTCGCTGAAGTTCAATCAGCTTTCGCACGGGCCGTCGCCCTGGCTGCTGATCTTCAGGATTCATTCCAGAACCCACAAGGTCTGCTGGCTGGGCCCCATGTATCTCCTGCCCGTGATCGGCTATTTGATCTATTTGGGCTATGGCGAAAATGCCGCGATGGTCGTCGGCCTGGTTTGGATCGCCTGGTCCTTTTTGTCGGCCCCGCTGATCGGACTGGCTATCCGCAATTGGGGCGACCGGTTCCTTGGCTGCGACTTTTCGCGCAACATCAACCCCACCAAAATGGAACGCCGCATCGCCGAAATCGGCATGTTGGTGCCGATCCTTTCCGGTCTTGCCTATATTGGCATGGCCCTCATTGCCAATGGCTTCCACGAGATCCTGGCAAGTCTTGGCAGCGGTTTGGCCGTTGCGGTTTTCCTGACCTTTTTTGGCGCCTTCATTCTTCCCTTCCTGATCATCGTCGGCACCGGCTTCAAACTGCGCCCGGTTATTGACGACGTCGATCGCAGTGAAGAGGTCAGCGTCATGCTACAGGGCAGCAATAGCTGACGAGCCACACCCCAGCGACATCCGGCGACGCTGCCGCGGCGACATCACGCCACCAAGCGCTCGGCCAGGACCGAGGCGATCCGCATCTTGCCCGACCCCTGCCTTCCGAGGGCGGCGGTCGTTTCCCCCTTTGCCTTCCCGCCCGGCTTGCGCTATATGAACCCTTCGCCGTTCGCGGCCTTGCGCAGCCGTAGCTCAGCTGGATAGAGCGCTGCCCTCCGAAGGCAGAGGTCGTAGGTTCGAATCCTACCGGTTGCGCCAATCTCTCTCTTTCCACGCCGCCAATATCCGCTAAGGCGTCGATGCCAGCGGGACGGTGACGCTTACCCGCGTTCCCTGGCCCGGCTCCGAGAACAGGCTCAGTCGTCCGCCCTGCATCTCGGCAAAACTGCGACATAACGGCAGGCCCAGTCCGGTGCCCTCCAAGGCGGGGGAGCCGTGCTCGATCTGGACGAAGGGGCGCATCGCCGCTTCCGCTTCGGCTGCGGTCATGCCTTGGCCGGTGTCGCTGACGCTGATTTCGGCGAAGCCGCCGCTGGCGGTGGCCGCCAGGGTGATGGTGCCGCCGCGCGGGGTGAACTTGACGGCGTTGGTCATCAGGTTCAGCAGGATCTGCTTGGTGGTGCGGCGGTCGGCCCACAGGCCGGGCAGGTCGTCGGGCATCCGGTTGACCAGGGTGATGCCCTTCCGGGCCGCCTGAAGCTCCAGCATGGTCAGGGCTTCGGGCGCCACCTCCTGGACAAGGAAGGATTCGGGATAAAGATGGTATTCGCCGGCCTCGATCTTCGACAGGTCCAGAATCTCGTTGATCAGGCTAAGGAGATAGGTGCCGCTGCTGCAGATATCGTGGGCATATTCCACGTATCGCGCCGGCGTGATCGGCCCGAACACCTCCGAGCGGATCAGGTCGGAAAAGCCGATGATGGCGTTGAGCGGCGTGCGAAGTTCATGGCTCATGGAGGCCATGAATTTCGATTTGAACTGGTTGGCGTGGTCGGCGCGGTCACGCTCGACCCGCAATTCCGCCGTCCGTTCCTCGACGGCGGTGCGCAGCAAGCGATTGATGCGCGTTTCCGAGTGAAGCACCGCCAGTCCCATGGCGAAGGTCAAGACCAGCACCAGGCCACTAAGACCCAGGGTGCGGGTCAAGGTGCCGGACAGGGTGTTCTGAAGGGCGGCGGAATTCCGGTCGGACAAGGTCGTGTAGTAATCGGCGAACTCGACGATGGTGTTTTGCAGGTCGAGCTGTTGGGTTCGGGCTTCGCGCATCGCGGACAGGAATGCCTCGCTGCCGGGGTTCTCGACGGCCAATTCCATGGCGTGGTCGACGATCGGGCGCATCGTCATGATCGCCTTGCCCATGCGGGCAAAGAAGGTCTGCTCCACCTCGTTCAGCCCCATCTGTTCCAATTCCAGGCGGGCTTCGATCATATGGCGGGCATGCTCGTTGAACTTCTGGCGTTCCTCGTCGCGTTCGAAATAGTCGTCGATCGTGGCGACGTAGGACAGCATGTAGGTGCGGTAATACACGATTTCACGCATCGCCGCCGCCAGCTTGGCCTTTTCGCGCAGGACGATGTTCTGGTCATAGGCCGCCTTCGATACGTCCAGATAGGACGAGACCAGATAGACCAAGGTGGCGATGCAGGCGAAAATCGTCGCCAGCCCCCCGAACAGGACGACGTTCGACCGCAGCCGCGACGCGGGTCGTGCGCCCATGGATGCTTGCCACCGGGTCACCGTGATCGCCCCCCAAATTGCGTCCCCGATCCGACAAGGGGTAGTGAAACACGGTTGCTGTTTCGATCCTAGACGGGATATGCCTGATTATACCAACGGTCGAAACCATCGACCGTTGGGCGGCTACACGTCCAGATTGGCCACCTTCAGCGCGTTCGACTGGATGAATTCGCGGCGCGGCTCGACGACGTCGCCCATCAGGGTCGAGAACACCTCCTCGGCGTCGTCGGCGTGGGCCACCTTGACCTGCAGCAGCGAGCGGGCCTCGGGGTCCAGCGTGGTTTCCCACAGCTGGTCGGGGTTCATCTCGCCCAGGCCCTTATAGCGCTGGAAGGCGATGCCCTTCTTGCCCAAATCCATCACCGCGCCGACCAGGGCGACCGGGCCGTCGATGCGGGTCTCCTTGTCCTTGGCGACCAGGGTGGCGGCGCCCTGATAGGTCTCGATCAGGGTGGCGGCGATCTCGTCCAGGCGCCGGGCCTCTTGCGAGCGCACGATGGCGGCGTCCACCGCGTGGGTCTCGGTGACGCCGCGCAGGGTGCGGCTGAACAGCCAACCGTCGCCTTCCACCCATTGGGCGGCCCAGCCGCGTTCCAGGTGGCTTTCCAGCGCGTTCAGGCGGGCGGCGATGGCGGTGCCCATGGCCTCGCCGCTGGCGCGGTCGGTCAGCAAGCCGCTCTTGAAGGCGCCGGCGATGGCGGCCTGCTCGACCACCTTCATCGGCAGGCGCCGGGTCAGCGGGGTGATCAAGGTGCGCACGGTGCGGGCCTGCTCGGTCAGACGCTTGAGGTCGGCTCCGCCCAACTGGGCCCCCGACGACAGGTTCAGCACCGCGTCGGCCAGGCCGCCGTCGATCAGATATTCCTCGAGCGCGCGCTCGTTCTTCAGATAGACCTCGGACTGGCCGCGCTTGGCGCGGTAAAGCGGCGGCTGGGCGATGTACAGATAGCCCTTCTCGATGATCTCGGGCATCTGGCGATAGAAGAAGGTCAAGAGCAGGGTGCGGATGTGGCTGCCATCGACGTCGGCGTCGGTCATGATGATGATCTTGTGATAGCGCGCCTTGGCGATGTTGAAATCGTCGCGGCCGATGCCGGTGCCAAGTGCGGCGATCAGCGTGCCGATTTCCGCCGACGACAGCATCTTGTCGAAGCGGGCGCGCTCGACATTCAAGATCTTGCCCTTCAAGGGCAAGATGGCCTGGTTGGCGCGGTTGCGCCCCTGCTTGGCCGAACCACCGGCCGAGTCACCCTCGACGATGAACAATTCCGACAGCGCCGGGTCGCGTTCCTGGCAATCGGCCAGCTTGCCGGGCAGGGTGGCGATGTCCAGCACGCCCTTCCTGCGCGTCAATTCGCGGGCCTTGCGGGCGGCCTCGCGGGCGGCCGCCGCCTCGACCGCCTTGCCCACCACCTTGCGGGCCTCTTGCGGGTGTTCCTCGAACCATTCCGCCAGCTTCTCCGACACCAGCGATTCGACGATCGGGCGCACCTCGGACGAGACCAGCTTTTCCTTGGCCTGGCTCGAGAACTTGGGGTCGGGCATCTTGACCGACAGCACGCAGGTCAGGCCCTCGCGCATGTCGTCGCCCGACAGCGCGATCTTTTCCTTCTTGGCGATGCCCGATTCGTTGGCATAGGCGTTGATGGTGCGGGTCAGCGCGGCGCGGAAGCCGGCCAGATGGGTGCCGCCGTCACGCTGGGGCACGTTGTTGGTGAAGCACAGGCAGGTCTCGTGGTAGCTGTCGGTCCATTCCATCGACAGCTCGATGCGCACGGTTTCCTTTTCGGCGGTGACCAGGATGGGGGCGTGCAGCGCCTCCTTCGAGCGGTCCAGCCACTGGACGAAGGCCTGGACGCCGCCATCGTAATGCAGCTCCACCTCGTGCGGCTCGGCGTGGCGGTGGTCCTTCAGGGTCAGGGTGGCGCGCCAGTTCAGGAAGGCCAGCTCGCGCAGGCGGTGTTCCACCGTGGCGAAGTCGAATTCGGTGAACGAGAAGGTGCCCTTGGACGGCAGGAACAGGACCTGGGTGCCGGTGCGGTCGCCGCAATCGCCGACCACCGCCAGCGGCGCCTCGGGCTCGCCCAGGCGGAAGCGCATGAAATGTTCCTTGCCGTGGCGCCAGATGCGCAGCTCCAGCCATTCCGACAGGGCGTTGACCACCGAGATGCCGACGCCGTGCAGGCCCGACGAGATGCGGTTGGAATTCTGGTCGAACTTGCCGCCGGCATGCAGCTTGGTCAGCGCCACCTCGGCCGCCGAGATGCCTTCCTCGGCGTGGATGGCCACCGGGATGCCGCGGCCATTGTCGGTGACCCGCACCGAGCCGTCGGCATTCAGGATCACTTCGCAGGAATCGCCATAGCCGTTCATGATCTCGTCGATGGCGTTGTCGACCGCCTCGTAGATCATGCGATGCAGGCCCGAGCCGTCGTCGGTGTCGCCGATATACATGCCGGGACGCTTGCGCACCGCTTCCAGGCCGCGCAGGACCTTGATGGAATCGGCGCCGTACTCTTCTTCGGCGATGGCGGTCACGGGTTCGGTCATCGAAATTGATCCTCTGCTCACTCATCATGGGCGACGGAGGACTCCGCCACCTTGAAGAACTGCGCCCGTTCGCCGAAGCCGGCGAACAGATGGGCGTCGGTGCCGGTCAGCCAGCTTTGCGCCGACAGCCCGGCCAATTGGTCGAACAAGGCGTTGCGGCGCTCCTCGTCCAGATGCGCCGCCACCTCGTCCAACAACATCAGCGGCGCGATGCCGCTGACGGCCGTCTTGACCCGGGCCTGGGCCAGGACGATGGACACCAGGACCGCCTTCTGCTCGCCGGTCGAGCATTGCCCCGCCGGCATGTCCTTGGCGGCGTGCCACACCCCGACATCGGTGCGGTGCGGCCCGAAGGTCGCCGCCCCCGCCGCCCCGTCACGCGCGCGCGCGCGTAAGAGAGCGGCCCGGACCATGTCCTCGGCCTGGGCCATGTCGGCCCCGGCCAGCATCTCCTCGACCTCGCCGGCCAGCGTCAGGCGCGCCGCCGGAAACGGCCCGCTTTGACCGCCGGCCTCGGCGTTCAGCCGTTCGGCCGCCCGGACCCGGGCTGAAGCCATCGCCACCCCGTGGCGGGCCATGCCGTCCTCCAGCATCGCCAGCCAAGCCCCGTCGGCTCCGCCCCCCTTCAAAAGCCGCGTGCGTTCCCGCATCGCATGCTCGTAGGCGGCGGCATGGGCGCCGTGCTCGGCTTCCTGGCCCAGCGTCAGCCGGTCGAGGAAGCGGCGCCGTCCGCCGGCACCTTCGATCAGCAACCGGTCCATCGCCGGCGTCAGCCACAGGGCCGAGGTCAACAGCCCCAATTGCTGGGCCTTGGCGACGCGGCCGCCGATCTTGACCACCCGGCGTTCGGTGCCGGGCTGGCGGCCGGTGCCGATCTCGACCTGGCCGTCCGGCCCATCCAGAACCGCCGCCACGCCCCAGCCGTCGACGGCGGCGCCCTTGCGCGTGACCTCGGCCAGGGTGGCGCGGCGCAATCCGCGTCCCGGCGTCAGGAATGACAGCGCTTCCAGAAGGTTGGTCTTGCCCGCCCCGTTGGGGCCGGTCAGCACCACCGGACGCGCATCGGCGTCCAGGCGCAGGAAGCGGTAACAACGGAAATCGGTCAGCGTCAGACGGCGAACCGCCAGATGCTGCGACCGCAGGCTGGTATCCTCGCGCTCCGTGATCACACCCGCATCGGCATCAGCACATAGACGGCGCTGCCATCGGCGGAATCCTTGACCACCGTCGGGCTGGCGGCGTCGGCCATCGAGAAGCGGGCGCCGTCTCCCTCGACCTGGGACAAGATGTCCAGCAGGTAGCGGGAGTTGAAGCCGATTTCCAACGGCGCGGCGTCGTAATTGGCCTCGATTTCCTCGGTGGCGTTGCCGTTCTCGGGGCTGGAGGCCGACAGGGTGACGGTGCCCTTTTCCAGGGCCAGCTTGATGGCGCGGCTTTTCTCGGTCGAAATGGCCGAGACGCGGTCGACTGCCTGGGCGAAGCTTTTCACATCGACGTCCAGGGTCTTGTCATTGCCCTCGGGGATGACCCGCTCGTAATCGGGGAAGGTGCCGTCGATCAGCTTGCTGGTCAGCACCGCATCACCGAAGGCGAAGCGGATCTTGGTTTCCGACAGCGACACGGTGATTTCGCACTCGGTCTCGTCGATCAGCTTGCGAATCTCGTTGACGGTCTTCCTGGGCACGATGATGCCCGGCATGCCCGCCGCGCCGTCGGGACGGGTGATTTCCACCCGGGCCAGGCGATGGCCGTCGGTGGCGGCGGCGCGCAACACCTCGCCAGCCGGCGAGGTCGCGGCATGCAGGTAGATGCCGTTCAGGTAATAGCGGGTTTCCTCGGTCGAGATGGCGAAGCGCGTGCGGTCGATCAGCGTCTTCAGCTCGGCGGCCGACAGGGCGAAGGCGTGGGGCAGCTCGCCGCCCGACAGCACCGGGAAATCCTCGACCGGCAGGCAGGACAGCGAGAATTTCGACCGCCCCGAGCGCAGCGACAGCAGGCCGTCCTCGGAATGGTACTCGATCTCGACCTGGCTGCCGTCGGGCAGCTTGCGCACGATCTCGTAGAAGGTGTGGGCCGGGGCGGTGGTGGCGCCCGGCCGGCTGACGTCGGCCGGCACCGTCTCGACGATGTCGAGATCCATGTCGGTGGCGTTCAAGGACAGCGAGCCGGGACGGCCCTCAAGCTTGACGTTGGACAGGATCGGGATGGTGTTGCGGCGTTCGACGACACTCTGGACGTGAGCCAGGGACTTCAACAGCTGGGAGCGCTCGATGGTCAGCTTCATGGCGTTCTGGATGGATCCGTTGATGCCTTGTGGTCCCGCTGGCAGGCAGGGTCGCGCAGTATATCACAGCAAGGCTAACCGCAAAGCGGATTCAAGGGCTTGGTCAGACCGGTGGAAAGTGAAGCCAAGGCCCGGCTCCAATCGCCGTCGGCGGCTTGGCGGTACACGCGGCAGGCGGGAAACCACGGTGATCTTTCGCCGGTCACGAGCCAACGAAATTCCGGCGGCCGCGGCACCAGCACCTCGACCGGTCGACCCAGCGAGGCGGCCAGATGGACATTGGTGTTGCTGACCGCCACCTGGCGCTCCAGCAGCGACAGCAAGGCGGTCATCGCCTCCAGGTCGTCATTGGCGTCGGAACAATCCAGAACCTCGCGGCCCAGGGCGGCGGCGAAGGCGTCGATCTCGCCCTGGCCGGGGCCGCGCTGCAGCACGACGATGCGGGCGTCGATGCCCCGCAGGGCGGCTGCCAGCAGGCCGGGCGCGATATCCTTGGACAGTTTGTTGAAGCCGGCGATGCCGGCCCGCCAGGTCACCCCGACATAGGGCGGCGGGCCGAAGGCGGCCAGGCGGGCGCGGGCCTGTTCGACCCGCTCCGGCAGCGGCTTCAGGGTGATGGGCGGCAGCGGCCCGGGCTCGGCCAGCAGCCACGGCAGGTCGCCGGCCCAGATGCCGATATTGGCGGTGATCTTGCTGGTTCCGTCGGCGGTGCGGGCCAGGAACGGCAGACGGGCGGCGATCGGGGCCAGCTTCGGCCCCGGCACATAGGTCAGGTTGGCGCCGCGCGCGGCGAGGCGTTCGACGAAGCGCATCAGGAACAATTCGTCGCCCAGACCCTGCTCGCGGACCACCAGCACGTCATAGCCGTCCAGCCGCTCGGGCAGCGGCCGCACCGGAATGCCCGGACGGCCCAGGGCGGTGTGGCGATAGCGGTAATGGTCCCAGCCTTCGGCCAGGCGTCCCAGCGCCAGCAGCATCATCGCCAGCGATCCGCGCGCCCGGTGGTTGCCGGGATTGCGCTTCAGGCACTCGGCCCAGGCCGCCTCGGCCTCGTCATAGCGCTCCAGGGCGTACAGCGCCTGGGCCAGCGAGTTCAGGCTTTTGTCGGTATTGGCGTCGGGAACGGACAGCGCCTTCCTCAGCAACGGCACCGCCTCGGCCGAGCGGCCCAGCAAGTGCAGGCAGGTGCCCTCGATGGCAGTGGCGCCGACGGTGCGGGCCTGGTCCAGCGCTTCCTCGGTGCGGCCGGCTTCCATCAAGATCGAGGCCAGCAGGTGGCCCAGGCCGGGATGGCTGGGCGCCAGCTCCAGCGCCTTGCGCAGGGGGGCAACCGCCTCGTCGGGCAATTGCACGGCGGCCAGGGCTTGGCCCAGGAAGCGCCAGACATCGGCGGAAGGGGCCAGGCGGGCCAGCCGCTTCAAGGGCGCCACCGCCTCGCCGGGGCGGCGATCGGACAGCATGATGGCGGCCAAGAGGTGCAGGGCGTTGGGATCGTCGGGGGCCTGGGCCAGCAGGGCGCGGCATTCGCCTTCGGCCTCGGCCAACCGGCCCTGGTCCTTCAGGGCGATGGCGGCGGCCAGGCGGTCGGATTGGTGCGCCTGCCCGGTCAAATCGGCGGTCAGGGCCGCCAACGCCGGGCGCCAGGTGCCCCCGGCCTCCTGGCGGTACAGCCGGATGCCGGGAAACCACGGCGATTCCTCGCCCTGATCCATCCAGCGAAATTCCGGCGGATGCGGCAGCAGCAGGCTGGCCGGCTTGCCCAGCAGGGCGGCAAGGTGAATGTTGGTGTTGCTGACCGCGACCTGGCGATCCAGCAGGGACAGCGCCGCCAGCATGTCTTCCAGATCGTCATTGGCGTCGGACAGGTCCAGCACCGGCCGGCCCAGGGCGGCGGCGAAGCGATCGATCTCGCCCTCGTGGGGGGCGCGCTGCAGCACCACGATGTCGGCCTCGACCGGGGCCAGGGCGGTGGCCAGCCCCTCGGCCGACAGCGCCTTGGACAGCCGGCCGACCAACTGGAGGCCGGCCCGCCAGGTCACCCCGATCAGCGGCCGGGTCGAAAAGGCGGCCAGCCGGGCCTGCATGGCCTCGACCCGATCCGGCAGGGGCGCCAGGGTCAGAGAGGGCAGGGGGGAATCGGCATCCAACAGCCACGGCAGGTCGCCCAGCCACACATGGTGGTCGGCCTTGGGACGCTCGTCGGGGCCGACCGTTCCGGCCAGCACCGTCAGCCGGCCGGCCAGGGCGGCCAGCTTGGGCGACGGCCGGTACAGCACGCGGGCGCCGCGGGCGGCCAGGGGGGCGGCGAAGCGCAGAAAGAACAATTCGTCGCCCAGGCCCTGCTCGGTTTCCACCAGGATCGTCTGGCCGTTCAAACGCTTGGGCAGGTGGCGTGCGGGCGGGTGCGGGCGGGCCGAGACGTGGCGGCGGCGATAGAACGACCAGCCGTCGGCGAACATCCCGCGTGACAGCCGGATCAGCCCCAGAGCGGCGGCGGCGACATTCATGCCCGGTTCCAGTTCCAGGCACCGGGTCAGCGCCGCTTCCGCCTCGTCGGCCCGGCCCAGGCTCCACAACAGGATTCCGAAATGACCGAAGGCCTGAGCCCGTTCGGGATGGCTGTCGATCAGGCGGCGATAGGTCGCCTCGGCCGCGTCGTGGCGGCCTTCGGCGACCGCCACCAGGGCCAGCACCGTCTCGGCGGCATAAAGCTCGCCGCCGGCCGCGTCGATGGCCGCCTGCGCGGTGGCCTTGGCGTCGGCCAGTCGGCTGCAATCATGGAGCGCCATGGCCAGTTTGGCGCGATTGTCGGGACTGGCCTCGATGGCGGCGGCGGCCTGGCGGCAGCACAGGACCGAACCCAACCGGCCCAGCCGGGCATGGGCTTCGGCCATCAGGTCCAACAGGTCGGTACGGGTAGGCGTGGCGGCGAAGGCCTGGCCCAGCAGGGACAGCGCGCGATCGGCCTCGCCGTCCAGGATCAGGCCGGCGGCGCGCACCAAGATGTCCTGGTCATCGCCCCCGGCCATCGGTTGCCCCTAGCCTTGCAGCATACGGCGCAGCAGGTCCACGTCTTCCGAGAAATTCTGGTCCGAGGCCTTCAATTCCTCGACCTTCTTGACCGCGTGCATGACGGTGGTGTGGTCGCGGCCGCCGAACTTGCGGCCGATTTCCGGCAAACTGCGGCTGGTCAGCTGCTTGGCCAGATACATCGCCACCTGGCGCGGACGGGCGACCTGGCGCGAGCGCCGGGCCGAGCCCATCTCGGCCAGCTTGATGTTGAAATGCTCGGCGACCCGCTTCTGGATCTCCTCGATGGTGATGCGCCGGTCCGAGGCGCGCAGCAGGTCGTGCAGCACTTCCTGGGTGGTTTCCAGGGTGATGGCGCGGCCGACCAGCTGCGAATGGGCGACGACGCGGTTCAGCGCGCCTTCCAGCTCGCGGACGTTGCTGGCGATCTTGTGGGCCAGGAATTCCATCACCTTGGGCGGCACCGGCACGCCCATCTGCTCGGCCTTGGATTCCAGGATGCCCAGGCGCAGCTCGTAGGTGGTGGCGTGCAGGTCGGCGACCAGACCGGAATTCAGCCGCGACTTCAGGCGCTCTTCCATGCCTTCCAGGTCCGACGGCGACTTGTCGGCCGAGATGACGATCTGGCGGCCCTGATCGACCAGGGCGTTGAAGGTGTGGAAGAACTCTTCCTGGGTGGCGTCCTTGCCGGCGATGAACTGGACGTCATCGACCATCAGCACATCGACCGAGCGGAACTGTTCCTTGAAGCTCATGGTGTCCTGGCTTCGAAGCGCCCGGATGAAGCGGTACATGAACTTCTCGGCCGACAGGTAAAGGACGCGGCGGCTGGGATCGTGCTCGCGGATGTGCCAGGCGATGGCGTGCATCAGATGGGTCTTGCCCAGGCCGACGCCGCCATAGAGGAACAGCGGATTGAACGACACCTGGGCGGCCTCGGCCACCCGGCGGGCGGCGGCATAGGCGAATTCGTTGGGCTTGCCGACGACGAAATTCTTGAAGGTCAGGCGCTGATCCAACTGGGCGCCCAGTTCCTCGACCTCGGGGGCCGCCGGGCTGGCGGCGATGGCGGCCGGCGCCGAGGAGGCGACCAGGGTCGGCTTGGCAAGGGCCGTCTTGCCGGCCGCGGTGGCCCCGGCATCGACGACGATGTCGACGGCGCGGATCGACGGGTCCTCGGCGCCCCACAGGGCGCGCAGACGCTCGCCGTAATGGGTGGCGACCCAATCGCGCATGAAGCGGGTCGGCAGGGCCAGGCGGACGGCGCCGTCCTTCAGGCTGTGCACCACCACCGGGCGCAACCAGCTGCGCCAGGCGGCATCGCCGACCTCGTCGCGCAAGCGGCCTGCAATCCGCTCCCATTGGCTGTTGATCATTATTCTATCCCCGAACACTAGCCTTTAACGGACGTAAGATCGCCCGATCGTCTTGACCGGACGTCCCTTGGCCGAACACAAAAACGCGAGCGATGCGCGATGTGCGCAACCCCTCCCGTTTCGACGAACCCGATGTGAATGAAGGATTTCTTCCCTCATCCACGCCAACGCGCCGCGGTCCCCAAACCGGTGATCGGCGCGGTCGGCAGGTCCTTCCCACCCTGTAATCCCCAAACCCAATTAGTAGGTAACCACAATATGTGAACGCAAGGCAACGGCAATAAAGTAGTAGCACAATAAAAGTATCGCGCCCCCAATAAATAGCGGGGGTTATATTTAAAATTATAGCAAATGTTTGTCAGATTTACTTCGCTCGGGTCGAGCGAGGAACCGGACTCTATCGATCGATCCGACTCGATTCAACGGGATCGGAACAGGAACATGACAAATTTTTCGCTTGCAATCCGAAACCCCAGGGAATCCGCCGATTGCAAACGACAAGGGCCGCGCCCGAAAGGCGCGGCCCTTGAAAACAAAGGATTTTTCGCCCAGGCTTTAGGCCAGCGGCTTCATGTCCTTGACGCGGGCGGCCAGGCGCGAAACCTTGCGCGACGCGGTGTTCTTGTGCAGCACGCCAGCCTGGGCGCCGCGCACCAGCTCCGGCTCGGCGGCCAGGAAAGCGGCCTTGGCTTCTTCGGCGTTACCGGCAGCGATCGCCAGCTCGACCTTCTTGACGAAGGTGCGGATGCGGCTCACGCGGGCGCGGTTCACCTCGGTGCGGCGCTCGGTCTGGCGGATGCGCTTCTTTGCCGACTTGTGATGGGCCATGTGATCAACCTGCAAGATAAGGGTTCAGTCGAAATCGAAGGCGCGTTTATAAGTGCAGGGCATCGGGGGCGTCAAGCGGGAATCTTCACCGCGGGTCGGCTGGTGCAGGCGCGGGGGTGACTTGGGCTCCGTGGCGCGCTATGGTTCTTGATCACTTCGTTGCGCGAAAAGGCCGCCGCCATGGCCAGTGCCGTCCGCTTGATGCCGAACCATGACCCCCACTGGCGGGCCCGTCTGGCCCAGGCCCGGGCGCGTCAGGCCGACCTTCTGGGGCACGAGGGGCTGCTGACCGCCGCCGAGCAGGCCGAGCTTGAAAGCCTGCGCGGAATCATCAAGGAAGCCTTCCGCTCGGGCTTTCGCACCACCGCCGAATATCGCGATTTCCAGTTCGCGCGCGCGCGCGAGGTTCTGGATGCCGAGGGCATCGCCCTGGATCTGCCGTTCCTGCCCGACGACGCCACCCTGGACGAGATCGACCGCGCCCTGGCCGCCATCCGCCAGACCATCGAGGCGGCGACGGCGGGTTAGCCCCCCGTGAAAAAGTCCCTCGGCTCCCCTCATGGCGGCGGTCAAACACGAAAAATAGGCGCAGGGCCGCCCAGCAACCTGCCTGACAAGACAGTTGCCGAGCGGCCCCAGCCCCGGCCGATCGGACTATTGCGGAAGGACGACCATCGATACCGCCCCGCGCACGCGGCTGACGGCGTCTTGCATCTCGGTCTGGAAGCGCTCGCTGATGGCCTTGGCCGCCTGGGCCTGGTCGGCCGACATGGTGCGGAACACCTGCTCGGCCGATTCCTTGGTGCCGGTCAATCCGGCCTCGACGGCATCGACCGCCTTGCCGGCTTCGCGCACCTGGGTCTGGACCATGTTCAGGGTCTGCGGGTCCAGCGCCGACAACAGGTGCCCCAGGCCGCTGACGGCGTTGCGCAACTGCGCCCCGGTCTGCGACACCGGCAGGGCGGCGCCTTGCTGGACGGCGTTGTCGGCCAGGGTTCGCACCGCGGCGATCATGGTCTGCAATTGCTGGACGATGTCGGCGGGACCGGCGCCCTGACGCTGGCGCTCGTGGTCCTGCTGGGCCATCGAGGCTTCGGTCTGGCGCAAGGATTCCGGAAGCTCCCGATCAGCCGAGGACACCGCCGCAGCGGATTCGGATGCGGGAGACAACGAACTCAGGAATGAGGCGATTCTGCCGATTCCCATGAGCAAACCCCAAGAACGCGTCCTTTGGACGCTGAAGGACATCCTTTTCAGGAACTTACAGTGTAGCCTACTTTCTCGAAGGATTTCAAGTTGTGCGCAACGGCGCGGCCCGAGGGCCGCGCCGTCGGCGATCTGGAGCCGATCATTCGGCTGCGGCCGCCTCGGTCACCGGATGATCCAGCCGGGTCAGCATCTCCTTGGGGATCACCTGGACGAAGCGGGCGGATTCGCGGTCCCAATCGGCCAGCAATTCCTCGGCCCACTTGGATTGGGTCTCGAGGGCGTGCTCGCGCAGCAATCCTTCCAGCACGCCCAGCCAATGATTGGTCTGGACCTTCTGCCACACCACGCTTTCCGGGTTGACCCGGTTGCGGAAGGTGTCGTCGCCGTCATAGACGAAGGCCATGCCGCCGGTCATGCCGGCGGCGAAGTTGGCGCCCACCGGCCCCAGGATCACCGCGGTACCACCGGTCATGTATTCGCAGCCGTTGGACCCGCAGCCCTCGATCACGGTGATCGCCCCGGAATTTCGGACGGCGAAGCGCTCGCCGGCCTGGCCGGCGGCGAACAGCTTGCCGGCCGTCGCTCCGTACAGGCAGGTGTTGCCGATGATGGTGTTGAGGTTCGACGCAAGGTTGGACGATACCGACGGACGCACGACGATGGTGCCGCCCGACAGGCCCTTGCCGACATAATCGTTGGAATCGCCGAACACCTCGAGCTTCAGTCCCTGGACGGCGAAGGCGCCCAGGCTTTGCCCGCACGAGCCGCGCAGCCGCACGGTGATATGGCCGGGATTAAGCCCGGTCATGCCGTACTTCTTGGTGATCTTGTGGGACAGCTTGGTGCCGATGGCGCGTTGGACGTTGCGGACATTATAGGCCAGCTGCATCTTCTCGCCGTCTTCCAGGGCCGGGCCGGCATCCTGGATCATCTGGGCGTCCAGGGTCTCGGGAACCTCGTTCCTTTCTTCCTGGGTGCAGTGGCGGGCGAAGCCGCCGGCGTCGGCCTGGGCCAAGAGCGGGTTCAGGTCCAGATCGTCCAGGTGGGCGGCGCCGCGGCTGACCTGGCGCAGCAGGTCGGTGCGGCCGACGATCTCGTCCAGCGAGCGGGCCCCCAGGCTGGCCAGGATCTCGCGCACTTCCTCGGCGATGAAGGTGAACAGGTTTACCACCTTCTCGGGCGAGCCGGTGAAGCGGGCGCGCAGTTCGGGGTCCTGGGTGCAGACGCCGACCGGGCAGGTGTTGGAATGGCACTGGCGCACCATGATGCAGCCCAGCGCCACCAGGCTGGTGGTGCCGATGCCGAATTCCTCGGCGCCCAGCATGGCGGCGATGACGATGTCGCGGCCGGTCTTCAGGCCGCCATCGGTGCGCAGCTTGACCCGGTGGCGCAGCCGGTTCAGCGTCAGCAATTGGTGCGCTTCCGACAGACCCAGTTCCCACGGCAGGCCGGCGAACTTGATCGAGGTCTGGGGGCTGGCGCCGGTCCCGCCGACATTGCCGGAAATCAGGATGGTGTCGGCCTTGGCCTTGGCGACGCCGGCGGCGACGGTGCCGATGCCGGACCGGGACACCAGCTTGACCGTGACCCGGGCGTCGGGGTTGATCTGCTTCAGGTCATAGATCAACTGGGCCAGGTCTTCGATGGAATAGATGTCGTGGTGCGGCGGCGGGCTGATCAGCATGACGCCGGGGGTGGCGTGCCGAAGCTTGGCGATTTCCACCGTCACCTTGAAGCCGGGCAACTGGCCGCCCTCGCCGGGCTTGGCGCCCTGGGCGACCTTGATCTCGATCTCGCGGCACATGTTCAGGTATTCGGCGGTGACGCCGAACCGGCCCGAGGCGATCTGCTTGATGGCCGAGTTGGCGTTGTCGCCGTTGGGGCGCGGGCGATAGCGCTCGCGGTCCTCGCCGCCCTCGCCCGACACCGACTTGGCGCCGATACGGTTCATGGCGATGTTCAAGGTGCCGTGGGCTTCCGCCGACAGCGCCCCCAGGCTCATGCCCGGGGTCAGGAAGCGCTTTCTGATTTCAGTGATGGATTCCACCTCGTCGATCGGAATCGCCGCCGCATTGGGCTGGAAGTCCAGCAGGTCGCGGATGGTGATGGGCGCCAGCCGGCGCACGCCGTCGGAATATTTCTTGTAGGTGGTGTAGGAATCGGTCGACACCGCCGTCTGCAGCAGATGGATAAGCGTGCCGTCGAAGGCGTGGGCTTCCTGGCCGCGCCGCACGCGATAGAAGCCGCCGACCGGCAGCACCGCCGAGGCGGTGGCGAAGCCGGCGGCATGCTGGCGGGTGGTCTTCTTGGCGATGCCGTTCAGGCCGATGCCGGAAATGCGGCTGGTCATGCCGGGGAAGAACTCGGCCACCAGCGAGCGGGACAGGCCGATGGCCTCGAAGTTGCAGCCGCCGCGATAGGACGAGATCACCGAGATGCCCATCTTCGACATGATCTTCAGCAGACCCTGGTCGATGGCCTTCTTGTAGTTGCGCACGCATTCTTCCAGCGTGAGCCCGGGGAACAGGCCGCGGCGCCAGCGATCGGCGATGGCTTCCTGGGCCAGATAGGCGTTGACGGTGGTGGCGCCGACACCGACCAGCACGGCGAAGTATTGGACGTCCAGCGCCTCGCCCGAGCGGACGTTCAAGGACGTCCAGGTGCGCAGGCGCTCGCGCACCAGATGCGAATGCACGCCCCCGGCGGCCAGGATCATCGGCACGGCGGCGCGGCACGAATCCATGCTCTTGTCGGACAGGATCAGGTGGGTGCAGCCGGCGCGCACCGCCTCTTCCGCCTCGCGGCGGATGCGGGCCAGCGCGTCCTTCAGGGCATGCTCGCCGGCACTGGGATCGAAGGTGCAGTCGATCTCGGCGGCGGCGGCTCCCATGTGGCGGCGCATGGCCTCGAACTCGGCGGTGGACAGGACCGGGCTGTTGAGCGCCAGCACGTCGCACTGGCTTTCATGCTCGTCCAGGATGTTGCCCAGATTGCCCAGCCGGGTCCGCAGGCTCATCACCCGGGATTCGCGCAAGGAATCGATCGGCGGGTTGGTGACCTGGCTGAAGTTCTGCTTGAAGAAATGGTGCAGGCCCCGGTACTGGTCCGACAGGACCGCCAGCGGCGTGTCGTCGCCCATGGAACCGACCGCTTCCTTGGCCTCCTCGACCATCGGCTGCAAGATCAGCTCCATGTCTTCCATGGTCAGGCCATAGGCCAACTGGCGGCGGCGCAATTCCTCGGTCGACAGCTCGGCCGGCTCGTTGGCGGCGCTCTTGACCAGGCTGTCCAACTCGGTGATGCGCTTGGTCCACTCGCCATAGGGCTTCAAGGATGACAGCCAGTCCTTCAACTCGCCGTCGCGGTAAAGGCGGCCTTGTTCCAGATCGACGGCGATGGTCTGGCCCGGCCCGACGCGGCCCTTCTCGATGATGTCGGATTCCGCCACCTTGACCATGCCGGTTTCCGAGCCGACGATCAGCAGGCCGTCGGTGGTGATGGTGACGCGCATGGGACGCAGGCCGTTTCTGTCCATGCCGGCGATGACCCAGCGGCCGTCGGTGGCGCAGATGGCGGCCGGGCCGTCCCACGGCTCGATGACGGCGTTGCAATAGCCGAAGAAATGGCGGTGGGAATCGGGCATCAGGGCGTTCGAGCCCAAGGATTCCGGCACCAGCATCTGCTTGACCATCGGCGCGGTGCGGCCGGCGCGGACCATCACCTCGAAAACGTTGTCGAGCGCGGCCGAGTCCGAGCCGCCGGCCTGGATCACCGGCTTGATGTCCTCCATGTGGTCGCCGAAGGCTTCGTGGCCCATGCGCGGCTCGTGCGCCTTCATCCAGTTCAGGTTGCCCGACAGGGTGTTGATCTCGCCGTTATGGGCCAGCATGCGGAACGGCTGGGCCAGGCGCCAGGTCGGGAAGGTGTTGGTGGAATAGCGCTGGTGATAGATGGCGAAGCGCGACACGAAGCGCTCGTCCAGCAGGTCGGGATAGAAGCTGGTCAGCTGCTCGGCCAGGAACATGCCCTTGTAGATGATCGAGCGGCCCGACAGCGAACAGATATAGAAGTCGGTGATGTGCTCGGCCAGCACCAGCTTCTCGATGCGCCGGCGCAGGATGTAAAGATCGGTTTCGAACCGCTCTTCCGGCGTGCCAAGGGTGTTGGCGATCATGATCTGCTCGATCTCGGGGCGGGTGGCGTTGGCCTTCTCGCCGATGATCGAGACGTCGACCGGCACCTGGCGCCAGCCATAGATGGCATAGCCGAAATTCAAGATCTCGGCCTCGACGATGCAGCGGCAGCGTTCCTGCGCGCCCAGGTCGGCCTTGGGCAGGAAGATCATGCCCACACCCAGCCGGCCCGGCACCGGCTCGTGGCCGGTGTGGCGGATATGTTCCCGGAAGAAGTCCTGCGGCAGCTCGACATGGATGCCGGCGCCGTCGCCGGTCTTGCCGTCGGCATCGACGGCGCCGCGATGGAACAGCACCTTCAGGGCCTCGATGCCGGCGACCACCACGTCGCGGCGGGGCTTGCCGTCCAAGGTGGCGACCAGGCCGACGCCGCAGGCGTCGTGCGGCATGGTGTCGATGCCGGCCGCTTCCAGGATGGCGGCGTTCTTCAGGTACTCGGCTGCGAATTGCTCGCTCATGACAGGCTCCACGGTCGGGATGGTCCCGGAAGGGTCGAATGGGTTACTGGGCCGCCTTGGGCTTGGGCTTGGCCTTGTCCTTGGTCTTGTCCCGGGGCTTGGCCTTGATGTGGGAATCGATGGCGGCCGCCGCGTCGCGGCCGTCCTTGATCGCCCACACCACCAGCGAGGCGCCGCGCACGATGTCGCCGGCGGCGAACACGCCGTCCAGGCTGGTCATCAGGCGGTCGTCCACCGTCAGGGTGCCCCAGCGGGTGGTCTTCAGCCTGGGTTCGCCGAACAGGGCCGGCACGTCCTCGGGCTCGAAGCCCAGGGCCGAGATGACCATGTCGGCCGGCAGGTCGAAGCCCGAGCCCTCGATCACCTGCGGGCTGCGCCGGCCCGACGAATCGGGCATGCCCAGATGCATGCGGTGGGCGCGCACGGCCGTCACCTTGGTCTCGCCCAGCACCGCTTCGGGGGCGGCCATCCACACGAACTCGACGCCTTCTTCCTCGGCGTGGGCCACCTCGCGCTGGCTGCCGGGCATGTTGGCGCGGTCGCGGCGGTACAGGCACTTGACCGAGCGCGCGCCCTGGCGGATGGCGGTGCGCACGCAATCCATGGCGGTGTCGCCGCCGCCGATCACCACCACATTCTTGCCCTTGGCGTCGAGCGCCGGGTCAAGCCCCTGGTCGCCCAGATCGGCGCGGTTGGACCGGATCAGGTAATCCAGCGCGGCATGAACGCCGGCCAGCTTGGCGCCTTCGCAATCCAGCCCCCTGGCGCGATAGACCCCGGTGGCGATCAGGACGGCGTCGTGGCGCTCGCGCAGGTCGGCGAAGGACAGATCGCGGCCGATCTCGGTGCCCGAGACCAGGGTGACGCCGCCTTGCGCCAGCAGCTTGGTGCGGCGCTCGACCACGTTCTTTTCCAGCTTGAAGCCGGGGATGCCATAGATCAGCAGGCCGCCCATGCGGTCGTGGCGGTCATAGACGGTGACCTGATAGCCGATCCGGCGCAGCGCTTCCGCCGCCGCCAGACCGCCCGGCCCGCCGCCGACGATGCCGACCGAGGCGGCCAGTTCGCGCGGCGGCACCACCGGCTCGACCCAGCCCTCGGCGAAGGCGGTTTCGGTGATGTGCTTCTCGATGGCGCCGATGGTGACGCCGCCATGCTTGGATTGCTCGAGGACGCAATGGCCCTCGCACAGGCGGTCCTGCGGGCAGATGCGGCCGCAAATCTCGGGGAAGGAATTGGTCGAGGCGGCCATCTGGTAGGCCTCCTCCATCCGGCCGGTGGCCGACAGCATCAGCCAGTCGGGGATGTTGTTCCCCAGCGGGCAGCGGATTTGACAGAACGGAATGCCGCATTGCTCGCAGCGCGAGGCCTGGTCGCCGGCCCGCTCGGGTTCGAAGGCGCGGCTGATCTCGCGGAAGTCGCCGCGCCGCTCGGCCGCCGGGCGCTTGGCGGGCTGGCAGGGATCCAGGCGGGTGAATTGCAGCATCTTGCGAGCCATGGCAACGGACCTTGGAAAGGGAATGATCGGACGATTCTTTTACGGCAGGAAGGTTGCCGAATTCCAGAAGATTCTTCGGCAAAGGACAGTCATGCTGCCATAAAATGACAGATTGAACCGGTGCGTCGGCCGACCGGGGCTGGAATCTTCGGCGAATTGGTACCGAAACGAGACTATCGCGCTTTAACAATCGGTTAAGAAATGCCCTCCAATACCCTGACCTCATTCATTTTTCTTGTCATTGTGGACCGTGAAACACTATAGTCGCGGGGTCTGGAAAACAGGGGGTCTCCCGTCGTGCCGTACCGCGCCCTTGCCGTGCTGTGTTTGCTGCTGGCCTTGTCGGCCTGCGCCCGCGGTCCGGCGCCCTCGGCCTTCGTCTTCGGCCCGCCGGCCCAGCCGCCGTTGGTCGATCCCGACGCCGCCTGCCTGCAGGACTTGGCGGCGCTGCAGGTGGCCTATCAGCCGGTGCAGGCCTTCGGCGACCCCGAACAGGGGTGCGGCATCGCCAATCCGGTCAGCGTCAGCGCCTCGGGCGCCCAGTTCAACCGCCCCAGTGTGATGACCTGTTCCCTGGCCCGCACGGTGGCGCAGTTCGAGCAGCAGATCATTCAGCAGGCGGCGCTGGCCCGCTTCGGCCAGCCGGTCAGGAAGATTCTGCATGCCGGCACCTATGATTGCCGCATGCGCAGAAACGGCGCCACCTTGGCCGCCGCCGGCTCGACGGCGTCGAAGGGCGGCCGGTTGTCCGAGCATGCCAAGGGTCAGGCCATCGACATCGTGGGCTTCGAACTGGCCGACGGCACCCCGATCTCGGTCAAGAAGGACTGGCGCGGGGCCGGCACCAAGTCGGCCTTCCTGCACGAGGTGGCGCGGGGGTCATGCAGCACCTTCAATGTGGTGTTGACCCCCAACCATGACCGCTTGCACCAGGACCATCTGCATCTGGATATCGGCCCCCACACATTGTGTGGTTATTAGGGGCTCCACCACCTTGTGATTTGGTGGTCGCATGTTATGATTCCCGACCGCCCGCGATAACAACAAGCCGTACAAGCGGGCCGGCCAAAAACCCTGTTCAGGGGGCGGAGGACACTTTGGAGATGAAGCAACCATCCGGTCGCGGCCGGGCGGGGGGCGGGCTGTCATGCTGATCGCCAGCGCCCTTTTGTCCTTGCCGCTGCTGTCGCTGTTCATCATCGCCTTCGGGCGGTGGGAGCGGGCGCACGCGGTGGCCTATGCCGGTTGCTTCATCGCCTGCGTCTCGCTGTTTTCGGGCGGGCTGGAACATCTGGGCGGGGTGTGGGGGGCGCCCAGCCTGGTGCTTCCGTTCGGTCTGCCGTGGCTGAAGGCGCATTTCCGCATCGACAATCTGTCGGCCCTGTTCCTGCTGGTGATCAATTTCTCGGGTGCGATCGCCTCGGCCTACGCCATCGGCTATTCCGAGCATCTGCATGAACGCCGCCGGGTCACGCCGTTCTATCCCTTGTTCCTGTTCGGCATGAACACCGTGCTGGTCGCCGACGACGCCTTCGTCTTCCTGGTGGCGTGGGAATTCATGTCGCTGGCCTCGTGGCTGATGGTGCTGGCCGACCATGAAAAGCCCGACAATCGCCGGGCCGCGGCGGTCTATCTGATGATGGCGGTGTTCGGCACCTTCTGCCTGTTGCCGGCGCTGGGCCTGATGGCCGGGGCCGGCGGCGACTATACCTTCGCCGCCATGCGGCTGAAGGACCTGACCGGGGTGACCGGCTTCCTGGTGGTGCTGCTGACCCTGTTGGGCACCGGTTCGAAGGCCGGACTGGTGCCGTTGCATGTGTGGCTGCCATTGGCCCATCCGGCCGCGCCCAGCCATGTCTCGGCCCTGATGAGCGGCGTCATGACCAAGGTTGCCCTGTACGGGCTGATCCGCATCCTGTTCGACCTGCACGGCGATGTCGGCTGGCAGTGGGGCGCGGCGATGATGGTGGTCGGCGGCATCACCGCCGTCATGGGCGTGCTGTATGCGGTGATGCAAGACGACATCAAGACGCTGCTGGCCTATTCCACCGTCGAGAATGTGGGCGTGGTGGTGATCGGTCTGGGCCTGGCCATCGCCTTCAAGGCCGACGGCGAGAATCTGCTGGCCGCCCTGGCCCTGGTCGCCGGGCTTTACCACATCGTCAACCACTCGGTATTCAAAAGCCTGCTGTTCCTGGGGGCCGGCGCGGTGATCACCGCCACCGGCAAGCGCTCGATCAGCGCGCTCGGCGGATTGCTGAACCGGCTGCCGGTGACGGGCGCGGCCTTCCTGGTCGGCGCTGCCGCCGCCTCCAGCCTGCCGCCCCTGAACGGCTTCGTGTCGGAATGGCTGATCCTGCAGACCCTGTTCAAGGGGCCGGGCCTGCCCCATTGGGCGATGAAGTTCGGCGTGCCGGTGGTCGGCGCCTTGCTGGCCCTGGCCGCCGCCCTGGCCGCCGCCTGTTTCGTCAGGGCCTACGGCGTCGCCTTCCTGGGCCGGCCGCGCACCGATGCCGCCCGCCAGGCGGGCGAGGTCACCTTCGGCATGCGCGCCAGCCTGGTGGTGCTGGCCGGCGCCTGCGTGGTGCTGGGCGTCATCCCGGTCACCGTCACCGACGCGCTGTCCCATGTGGTGCAGCCGCTGACCGGGGTGTCGTTCAAGGTGTCGGCCGATCTGGGCTGGCCGTGGCTCAGCCCGGTCTCGTCCAATCGCGGGTCCTATTCCGGCACGGTGCTGGTGATGGTCGGGCTGGCGCTGTTCGGGGCGGTGATCTTGCTGGTGCACCGTTTCGGCACCGAGGCGGTGCGCCGCGCGGACGCCTGGGATTGCGGCCACCGGGAAGACATTCCCCAGACCCAATATACCGGCCCGTCCTTCGCCCAGCCGATCCGCCGGGTGTTTGGCGGCACCGTGTTCCGGGCGCGTGAGAGCGTGATGATGCCGCCGCCCGGCGACGATTCGCCCGCGCGCCATACGGTGTCGATGATCGACCCGGTGTGGGACGGCGTCTATGGCCGCATCGGCGGCATCGTCAACTGGGCGGCCGATCTGGTCAACCGGCTGCAATACCTGACGGTGCGCGGCTATCTGCTGATGATGTTCTGCACTCTGGTCTTCATGCTTCTGGTGGTCGCGGTGAGGCAGCAATCATGACGGCGGTGGTCTGGCAAATCGTGCAGATCGTGCTGGTGCTGGCGACGGCGCCGCTGGTCACCGGCTGGGTGCGCTGGGTCAAGGCGCGCCTGAACGGCAGGCGCGGTGCGCCGCCCTGGCAGCCCTACCGCGATTTCTATCGTCTGCTGCAAAAGGAAGCGGTGGTGGCCCATTCGGCCTCGTGGATCTTCCGCGCCGCGCCCTACATCACCTTCGCCTCGGTGTGGCTGGCCGCGTGCATCGTGCCGACCTTCACCACCAACATCTTCCTGGCCCCGGCCGCCGACCTGATCGCCCTGGTGGCGTTGCTGGCCATCGGCCGGTTCTGGACCGCGCTGGCCGGCATGGATGTCGGCACCGCTTTCGGCGGCCTGGGTGCTTCCCGCGAGATGATGATCGCCTCGCTGGCCGAGCCGGCCATGCTGATGGTGACCTTCTCGCTGTCCTTGGTGGCCGGCACCACCCAGCCGGCGCAGATCGTCGTGTTCGTGCTGGGCGGCAATGTCGGCATCGAGGTCAGCCTGGGCCTGGCGCTGGCCGCCATGCTGATGGTGGCCATCGCCGAGAACGGCCGCATCCCCATCGACAACCCCGCCACCCACCTGGAGCTGACCATGGTGCACGAGGCGATGGTGCTGGAATATTCCGGCCGCCACCTGGCGATGATCGAGGCGGCGCAGATGGTGCGGCTGACCTTGTTCATGGCCCTGATCGCCTGCCTGTTCGCGCCGTGGGGCATGGCCATGCCCGGGGCCGGGCTGCCCGGCATCCTGGTCGGCATGGCCGCCTTCGCCGCCAAGCTGTTCATCCTGGCCACCGCTCTGGCCTGGTTCGAGACGGTGATCGCCAAGATGCGGGTGTTTCGTTATTCCGACTTCCTGGGCGGCGCCCTGCTGCTGGGACTTCTGGCCACCATCTTCCTTTACGTGTCGGAGGCTGTCTGATGCTGCAGCAGTTCTCCTATGACCTTGCCCACCTGATCGGCGCCACCGTGCTGATGGCCGGGTTCGGCATGCTGTACCAGCGCCGGCTGTTCGCCGTTTTGAACACCTTCGCCTTCCAGGCGCTGGCCCTGGCGGCGGCGGCCGCCTGGCAGGCCCATGTCCAGAACGCGCCGCATCTTTACGCCACCGCCGCCATCGCCCTGATCTTCAAGGCCATCGCCGTGCCGATCGCCCTGCATTGGCTGGTCGAACGCCTAGGCATCCACCGCACGGTGGAAACCGCCTTGTCGATCGGCTGGACCATGATCGTCGGCGTCGCCCTGGTGGCGCTGGCGATCATGCTGGTGCTGCCGGTCACCGCCAAGGCCGCGGCGCTGACCCGCGAATCGCTGTCGATCGCGATGTCGGTCGTGCTGCTGGGCATGCTGATGATGATCACCCGCAGGAATGCGGTGACCCAGGTGGTCGGCTTCATGGCCCTGGAAAACGGGCTGATCCTGGCCGCCGTCTCGGCCAAGGGCATGCCGCTGGTGGTGGAAATCTCGATCGCTTTTTCGGTGCTGGTGGCGATGACGGTGTTCGGCATCTTCTTCTTCCGCATCCGCGAGCGCTTCGACAGCCTGGATCTGCATTTCCTGGAAACCTATCGGGGGGACCGGCAATGAGCGTGACAGCGGCCATGCAGGCCGGCGCCGCCAACCCGATCTTGTGGATCCTGGCCATACCGCTGGGGGCCGCCGGCTTCCTGGCCGTCCTGCCGGGCTGGCGGCTGGCGACCTGGCTGAACGTGGCGGTGTCGGGGGCGACGTTCCTGTCGTCGCTGGTGCTGTTCCAGCACCGCCCCGAGCCGACCCGATTGCTGTTCATCGACGATTTCAACGTCTATCTGGTGGCGCTGACCGCCTTCGTCGGCTTCACCACCTCGATCTTCTCGGCCGCCTATATCAGCCGGGAATCACGGGCCAAGCATCTGTCGGACATGCATCTGCGCTTCTATCACGCGATGTATCAGGCCTTCTTGTTCACCATGCTGCTGGCCCTGGTCGCCAACAATATCGGCGTGATGTGGGTGGCGGTCGAGGCGGCGACCCTGACCACCGTCTTGATGGTCAGCCTGTACCGCACGCGCGAAGCCATCGAGGCGGCGTGGAAATATTTCATCTTGTGCTCGGTCGGCATCGGCCTGGCGCTGTTCGGCACCACCTTGGTCTATCTGGCGGCCCAGCCGGTGATGGGCGACGGCGCCGACGCCATGGCCTGGACCTTGCTGATCACCAAGGCGGCCGGCTTCCACCCCGACCTGTTGAACCTGGCCTTCGTGTTCCTGCTGGTGGGCTATGGCACCAAGGTCGGTCTGGCCCCCTTGCACGCCTGGCTGCCCGACGCCCACGCCGAAGGCCCGACGCCGATCTCGGCGGTCCTCTCGGGGCTGCTGCTGAACGTCGCCCTTTATGCGTTGCTGCGCTTCAAGATGCTGATCTCGACCAATCCCGAGACGCTGGCGCCCGGCCCGCTGATGATCATGATGGGCCTGTCCAGCCTGTTCCTGTCGGGCTTCATGCTGTACCGGCGCGGCGACATCAAGCGGTTGTTCGCCTATTCCTCGATCGAGCATATGGGCGTCATCACCTTCGCCTTCGGCCTGGGGGGCGCGGTGGCCAACTTCGCCGGCCTGATGCACATGACCATGCACAGCCTGACCAAGTCGGCGATCTTCTTCGCGGTGGGCATCATCACCCAGAATGCCGGCACCAAGCGCATCGCCGACATTCGCGGCCTGACCGCCAGCCATCCGGTGCTGGGTTGGGGCTTCGTCATCGCCGTGCTGGCCATCGCCGGCCTGCCGCCGATGGGGGTGTTCATGAGCGAGTTCCTGGTCGTCACCTCGGCCTTCTCGAAGCAGCCGCTGCTGGCGCTTCCGCTGGTGGTCGGGCTGCTGCTGGCCTTCGGCGCCCTGGTGTCGCGCCTGCAGGGCATGGCGTTCGGGCCGCCGCCGCCGCCCAACCGCCGCGCCCATGGCGGCGGCAACTGGCTGGGAACCATGATGGCCACCGTGCCGCTGTGGCTGCATGTGGCGTTGGTGATGATCGCCGGCCTTTGGCTTCCGGCGCCCCTGGTGGCGTGGTTCGAAGCCGTGGCCAAATTGCTGGGATGACCGCGCGATGATGGGCAACATCACCCTGATGGAGTTTCTGTCGGCCGGCCGCGAGGTGGCGGGCCACAAGCCCTGGCCGCGCTTCCAGCTGGATGCCCGCACCTGGCGCAAGCTGGCCGAGCAGATGACGGTGTCCAACTGGGAAATCATGGCCGAATGGGGCGAGCCGGCCGAGGTGCACGTCCTGCTGCGCGGCGAGGATTCGGGCGCCATCGCGGTGGCGTCGCATCCTTGTCCCGACGGCAAGTTCTTCGCCCTGGGCCAGGCGCGACCGTCGGCGATCCGGCTGGAGCGGGCCATCCGCGACCTGTGGGGCCTGGTGCCCGAGGGGCTGGAGGACCAGCGTCCGTGGCTGGATCATGGCCGCTGGGGCGTCAAGCACCCGCTGGGCAAGCCGCGCGAGACCGAGGCCAAGGCCACCACCTATCGCTTCCACACCGCCGAAGGCGACGGCCTGCACCAAATCCCGGTCGGCCCGGTCCATGCCGGCGTGATCGAGCCCGGCCATTTCCGCTTCCATTGCCAGGGCGAGACGGTGGTGCGGCTGGAACAGCGGCTGGGTTATGTCCACAAGGGCATCGCCGGGCTGACCGCCGGCAAGCCGATCATGGATGCCGGTCGCATCGTCGCCCGCGTCTCGGGCGATGCCACGGTGGCCTATTCGCTGGCTTTCGCCCGCGCCGTCGAGGCGGCCCTGGGGCTGGAGCCGCCGCCGCGCGCGGTATGGCTGCGCGCCCTGATGGCCGAGTGCGAGCGCATCGCCAACCATCTGTTCGACATCGGCGCCATCTGCAACGACGCCGCCTTCTCGATCATGCTGTCCCATCTGGGCGCGCTGCGCGAGACGGTGCTGCGGGCCAACGCCGCCTGTTTCGGCCATCGCCTGCTGATGGACCAGATCATCCCCGGCGGCGTCGTCCGCGACCTGCCCGACGATGGCCCGGCCATCTTGCACCACGCCCTGCATGCGGTGAAGAAGGGCTTCCACCGCGCCATGCAGTTGTACGACGAGACGCCGTCGCTGTTGGACCGCACCACCGGGACCGGCTTCCTGTCCGGCGCGCTGGCGCATCGCTTCGCCGCCGGCGGCTTCGTCGGCCGCGCCTCGTCGCGCGGCCAGGATGCCCGGCGCAATCCCGGCTATCCGCCCTATGAGGACCTGACCTTCACCGTGCCGGTGATGAATGACGGCGACGTCCATGCTCGCCTGATGATCCGCGCCGAGGAGATCAAGGCCTCGGTTTCCCTGATCGAGCAGATCCTGGCCGCCATGCAGCCCGGCCCGATCGCGGCGCCGGTCGCTCTGCGCGGTGCCGGCGAGGGGGTGGCGGTGGTCGAAAGCTTCCGCGGCGACGTGGTGGTGTGGGTGCGGGTGTCGGAAGCCGGCAAGATCGTGCGGCTGCATGCCCACGATCCGTCCTGGTTCCAATGGCCGCTGCTGGAAGCCGCCATCGAGGGCAACATCGTCGCCGACTTCCCGTTGTGCAACAAGTCCTTCAATTGTTCCTATTCGGGCCAGGATTCGTGACATGCCGCTGATTCCGCCGATCGCCCGCATCATCGCCCGCCACCTTCTGCGCGGGCCGCTGACCATGAAGGGCGCGCCCGATCCCGATCCGGCCGGGCTGATGGAGCTGGGCGATTCCCTGGGCGATCTGTCGCGCGCCCGTCTGGGCCGCAGCCTGGCGATTCGCGCCGTCGATGCCGGCAGCTGCAATGGCTGCGAGCTGGAAATCCACGCCGTCAACAATCCGGTTTACGACCTGGAACGCTTCGGCATCCGCTTCGTCGCCAGCCCGCGCCATGCCGACGTGCTGCTGGTCACCGGGCCGGTGGCCTGGAACATGGCCGAAGCCCTGCGCCGCACCTATGACGCCACGCCCAACCCGCGTTGGGTGGTGGCGATGGGCGATTGCGGGCGCGACGGCGGCTGCTTTGCCGGGTCCTATGCGGTGGCGGGCGGGGTGTCGGCCATCGTGCCGGTCGACCTGCATATTCCCGGCTGTCCGCCGACGCCGACCGCACTGCTGTCCGGCTTGTTGGCCCTGCTGCAGACGGTGGACGGAAGGTAGGCGATCACATCGCGAAGGCTTTTTCCGCCTGGCGGATCTGGCCGATGCCCTGGATCATTTCCGAGGCCATGAAGTCGGCGCGCTTGACCGGGCCGCCCATGTTGGGGCGCGGGAACATGCGGGCGAAGGAATTCATCTTCACCGTCAGGCCGCACAGCACCGATCCGATGGTGACGTGATAGCGCTCGATCAGCGTCTTGACCTGGCGGAACTCTTCCTGGTTCAGGTTGCCCCACATCTCGCGGGTGCGCTTCTCGAACACTTCCAGCCGGCCGGTGATGGCCGCCGACATGTTGTTGATGGTGTCCTCGATGGTGTCGCAGGTCTTCATCAGACCGGCATCCTGCTTCAGCTGGAAATGCGTGCGGATCGGCTTCATCGATTCGACGCAGGCGGTGAAATAGGGCTCCAGCCGGTCCAGGCAGTGGCGGAAATAAGACAGCGACAGGAAGGTGTCGCCGTAATCTTCCAGGAAGCGCGGCACCTCGAAGATGTCGATGTTCAAGCTGGTGGCCATCTGTTCCAGGCGCTGACGGGCCTTGCGGACGTCGGGGTCGCGGAACAGATGCAGCAGGTCCTCGTAGGTGTTCACGTTCACCGCTTCGTCGGCATAGATCAGCTTCATCAGCGGCCGGGTGAACATCATCATGTACTTGGTCAGCTCGTTGGCCTTGTCCGGCGACAGCTTCAGGGCCGAATAATCGTTCACCGGAATGCCGTGCTCGCGCAAGCTGATGCGCAGCGAATAGACGTCGTAGCTGGGCAGCAACGCCAATCGGCGCAAGATCGCGTGATCGGGATGCAGTTCGATATCCGGCCAGTTGAACATGCGCGGCAGGCTGTCGATATCGACCTGGCCCGACCCGGTCTGGGCGTCCTGGAAGATTTCGATCACGCTCTTCAGGCGCACGTTCTTGATCAGCTTGGCGCTTTGCAAAGCCGGCGTCTGCAACGGAATGATCGACAGCGGCAACACGAACATGGAATCCATGTCGCTGTCGGCTATCGCACTAAGCTCTTCGTCCATCGAACCCCTAGTGCACTGACTTGTTCAAATGGCACACTGACCCTTTGAACAAGTCAGTGCACAATCCATCGATCTCGTGGCCCGATGCCTGCGAAAGATGCTCCCCCGCAATTTCGCAGGCATTGGCGCACGGGCACCGAAGCCGGTTGCGCCGCCATATTGCCGTGAAAAGTGATCGTGGGAAACTGCGAAATTGCCGCGATTATATAAGGACATTTTAATGTGACGCGGTATATTGGGGCCAGCGTCACCCCGCCCGAACCGGAGGACCCGTCCCGTGACCCGCGCCCGACTGATTGCTTTCGCCCTGCTGGCGACGTTTCTTGTCTCTGTCGCCCAGGCGGCTGACATTCGATTCTTTCAGTTGGGAACCGGTCCGACCGGCGAGACACGCTTTCCCATCGGCGGCCTGATCGCCAACGCGCTGTCGAACCCGCCGGGTTCGCGCGAGTGCGAAAAGGGTGGCAGCTGCGGCGTGCCGGGCATGGTGGCGGTGGCCAAATCGACCGGCGGCTCGATCGCCAATGTCGAGGCCATCGGCGCCAAGCGGCTGGATGCCGCCCTGGTCCAGGCCGACATCGCCTATTGGGCCTATCACGGCTCGGGCATCTACAAGGCCAAGGGCGCGGTGCAGAACCTGCGCGGCATCGCCATGCTGTATCCGGAAAGCATGCATCTGGTCGCCCGCAAGGATGCCAAGATCAAAAGCGTGCGCGACCTCAAGGGCAAGCGGGTGTCGTTCGGCGAGAAGGATTCCGGCTCGCTGGTGCATGGCCGCGTGCTGTTGACCGCCTATGGCGTGGCCGAGACCCAGGTCAAGCTGTCGTTCCTGAAGCCCGGCCCGGCGGCCGATGCCATGGCGGCCGGCCAGTTGGACGCCATGCTGGTGGTCGATGCCTATCCGGTCCCGACGGTGGCCGAATTGGCCAAGACCACCGCCATCGACCTGGTGCCGATCTCCGGCCCCGAGGCCGAGAAGATCCTGGCCCAGATGCCGTTCTTCCAGGCCGGCAGCATCCCTGCCGCCTTGTACGAGGGGGTTCGCGACGCCAACCTGACGCTGGATGTCGGCGTCGCCCTGGTCACCGGCGCCGAGCAGCCCGACGCCCTGATCTACGACATCACCAAGGCGCTATGGCAGCCCTCGACCCAGAAGCTGCTGGCCGAGGCCAACAGCCGCGGCCGCTTGATCAAGCTGGACGCCAAGGCGATCGCCCGCATGGGCATCCAGCTGCATGGCGGTGCCTCCAGCTATTATTTCGATGCGGGGATGACGCCTTAGGGCGGGCCGACCTTCAGGCGATTCCTGCCAAAATGAAGTGACGGCAGAGATTTCAGACACAGATGAACACAGATAAACGCAGATGAAATAAGGGCTTTTTCATCGGTGTCCCGCGCAGCGGGAATCTGTGTTCATCGGTGTCCCATATCCAGCCCTTGCCGAAGGGTAGCGCGCCCCGGCTCTATTTCTCGGGGTGGACGTCCAGGAAGACCTTGGCCTCGAAGACGATGTAGGCGTCGATCATGGCGCGGTAGATGTTCTCGATCAGCGTCGGATCGCAGCCTTCCTCGTTGGCCAGATGGCGGACCTTCGAGATCACTTCTTCGATGCGGTCGCGATCGACCACCTGATGCTTGGTCGCCTTGAAGTTGGGGGCCTGGGCGACGTAGGTGGCGCGCTCGGCCAGCAGCGGCACGATCTGGCGATCCAGGCGGTCGATATGGGCGCGGACGTCGTTCAGGTCCTTGCAGTGGGCCATTTTTAGCTCTCCTTAGTACGCATACTCGGCGAACAAGGGATCGACGCTCCCCTGCCAGCGGCCGATATAGGCTTCCAGCATCTCCTCGGCCGGCGTCCGGCCCGATTGCAAGATGGCCATCAGCGGCTCGAGATAGATGCTCTCGTCACGGCCCGATTCCGAGAGGCGGGCGCGGTTCTTCAGGCCGATCGCCGCCAGGTCCAGCACGTCTTCCCCGATCTCCTCCAGGCTGCGGCCGCCGACGCGGGCGGCCAAGCCTTCGCGCGGGACGGCGGTGCGCAAGCGTTCGCGTTCCTCGATCGACCAATCCTTGACCAGATCCCAGGCGCCATCCAGGGCGGCGGTGTCGTACAGCAGGCCGACCCACAGGGCCGGCAGGGCGCAGATGCGCCGCCACGGCCCGCTGTCGGCCCCGCGCATTTCCAGATATTTCTTCAGCCGCACTTCCGGGAAGGCGGTGGTCAGATGGTCCATCCAGTCGCCGATGGTGGGGACCTGGCCGGGCAGGGCCGGCAGGCGGCCGGCCATGAAATCCCTGAACGACTGGCCCGAGGCATCGATGTACTGACCGTCGCGATAGACGAAATACATCGGCACATCCAACATGTAATCGACATAGCGTTCGAAGCCGAAGCCCGGCTCGAACACGAAAGGCAGCATGCCGCAACGATCGGGATCGGTGTCGGTCCACACGTCGGAGCGGGTCGACAGCAGGCCCGACGGCTTGCCCTCGATGAAGGGCGAACTGGCGAACAGCGCGGTCGCCAGTGGCTGCAGCGCCAGCGACACCTGGAACTTGCGCGCCATGTCGGCTTCCGAGGCGAAGTCCAGATTGACCTGCACGGTGCAGGTCCTGAGCATCATGTCCAGCCCCTTCGATCCGCGCTTGGGCATGTAGTCGCGCATGATGCGATAACGGCCCTTGGGCATCCAGGGCGTGTCCTCGCGGCGCCATTTCGGCTGGAAGCCGACGCCCAGGAAGCCGATATCCAAGGGGGCGGCGACGTCCTTGACCTGCTTCAAGTGGGTATAGGTCTCGACGCAAGTCTGATGGATGGTTTCCAAGGGCGCGCCCGACAATTCCAGCTGCCCGCCCGGCTCCAGCGTCACCGACGAGCCGGTATCGTCGATCAGGGCGATCAGGGTGCCGTTTTCCAGCACCGGCCGCCAGCCGAAGCGCGACAGACCTTCCAGCATGGCGCGGATGCCGCGCTCGCCCTCATAGGCCAGCGGGCGCAAATCGTCCATGGTGAAGCCGAACTTCTCGTGCTCGGTGCCGATACGCCAGGCCTCGGCCGGCTTGCAGCCCGATTCGATGTACTCGACCAACTGGCGCTTCGACGTGATCGGCTCGCCGCTGGGTTTGGCCGGTGCGGACATGGGATTCCTTGACAAGTGGGGGGCGGCACCGCGCTGTGCTGACCAGCAAACGCCTTCGCGTCCGCAGCGTCAAGCGTCCATTTGGAGACGGAAAGTCCCGCCGTCAATGGGCGGGCGTGGGTTCCGGGCGGCCCTGTACCGCCTTGGCCGGGACGGTTTCCGGGTCGCGCAACACGTAGCCACGCCCCCACACCGTCTCGATATAGTTGTCGCCGCCGGTGGCGGTGGACAGCTTCTTCCTGAGCTTGCAGATGAAGACGTCGATGATCTTCAATTCGGGCTCGTCGATACCGCCATACAGGTGGTTCAGGAATTGCTCTTTGGTCAGGGTCTGGCCCTTGCGCAAGCTCAACAGTTCCAGGATGCCGTATTCCTTGGCGGTCAGGTGCAACGGCTCGCCTTCGGCATCCACCGTGCGCTGATCCAGGTTGACCGCCAGCTTGCCGGTCTTGATCACCGACTGGGCGTGGCCCTTCGAGCGGCGCACGATGGCCTGGATGCGGGCCACCAGTTCGCCCTTGTCGAACGGCTTGGTCAGGTAATCGTCGGCCCCGAAGCCCAGGCCCTTGATCTTCTTGTCCGGCTCGGTCAGCCCCGACAGGATCAGGACCGGCGTCTCGATGCGCGATGACCTGAGGCGTCGCAGCACCTCGTAGCCGTCCATGTCGGGCAGCATCAGATCCAGCAAGATGATGTCGTAATCATAGAGCTTGCCGATTTCCAGCCCGTCCTCGCCCAGCGCGGTGGAATCGACCACCATGCCTTCGGCCTTCAGCATCGTCTCGATCAACTGGGTCATCATCCGGTCGTCTTCGACCACCAACACGCGCATCGTGGCAATCCCTGTTCGGCGGGGTCCATTGAGGATGTGGTAACCTTCGCGGGCGTATATTAACCATTTCCGGCGGCTGTTGTTAACCTCTTATCAAGATTCGCTCCAATCGATGAAATTTCTCGTCCGAAACGTGGTCACCGACATCGAGCGCGTCACCGGCATCCAGGTCTATGGCCGGGTGGCGGCGGTGCAGGGCATGCTGATCGAGGCCGGCGGCGTGCAGCGCCAGATTTCGGTCGGCGACCGCTGCCATGTCATCGCCCGCGACGGCCGCCGCGTGCCCTGCGAGGTGGTGGGGTTCCGCTCGGGGCGCGCCCTGTTGATGCCGTTCGTCGCCATCGATGGTGTCGGCCTGGGCTGCCGCACCGAGGTCCAGGATTCCGAGCCGGTGATCTATCCCGAGTCTCATTGGCTGGGCCGGGTGATCAACGCCTTCGCCCAGCCGGTCGATGGGCTGGGGCCGTTGCCGGTCGGCGACGAGGCCTTTCCCATCCGCGCCCGGCCGCCTTCGGCCCATTCGCGCCAGCGTGTGGCCGGCAAGGTCGATCTGGGGGTGCGCTCGGTCAACACCTTCCTGACCATGTGCCGCGGCCAGCGCATGGGCATCTTCGCAGGCTCCGGCGTCGGCAAAAGCTCGATCCTGTCGATGATGACCAAGAACACCAGCTGCGATGTCGCGGTGATCGGGCTGATCGGCGAACGCGGCCGCGAGGCGCGTGAATTCATCGAGGACGATCTGGGGCCCGAGGGCATGAAGAAGGCCGTGATGGTGGTATCGACCTCGGACGAAAGCCCGCTGATGCGCCGCCAGGCCGCCTATGTGACGCTGGCGGTGGCGGAATATTTCCGCGACCAGGGCAACGACGTCTTGTGCATGATGGATTCGGTCACCCGCTTCGCCATGGCCCAGCGCGAGATTTCGCTGTCGGCGGGCGAGCCGCCGGCCTCGAAGGGCTATACGCCGACGGTATTCGCCGAATTGCCGCGCCTGTTGGAGCGCGCCGGCCCCGGTACCGCCAAGGGTTCGATCACCGGCCTGTTCACCGTGCTGGTCGATGGCGACGACCATAACGAGCCGATTTCCGACGCGGTGCGCGGCATCCTGGACGGTCACGTCGTGCTGGACCGCGCCATCGCCGACCGTGGCCGCTATCCGGCGGTCAACGTGCTGCGCTCGGTGTCTCGAACCATGCCGGCCTGCAACAACGAGCAGGAAAACGCCCTGGTCAGCAAGGCCCGGCGGCTGATGGCCACCTACGAGGACATGGCCGAGCTGATCCGCCTGGGCGCCTATCGGCGCGGCACCGACCCGGCGGTGGACGAGGCCATCCATTATTACCCGCAACTGGAAGCCTTCCTGGGCCAGAAGAAGACCGAGGCCAATTCGCTGCAGCAATGCTACGCCATGCTGGCCAACATCCTGGGCATGCCGTTCGACGGCGACGGGATGGGAGGACGCTAATCCATGGCCAGGAACGCCAAGGGCATCAAGACCCTGATCCGACTGTCGAAGTTCAATGTCGATGAAAAACGCCGGGTGCTGACCAGCCTGCAGACCGCCGAGGACCAGATCCTGGCCGATATCGATCACGCCGAACACCGCCTGATCGAGGAACAAAAGATCGCGGCGGCCGACGCCACCGGGGTCGGCTATCTGTACGGGGCCTATCACCGCGCCTGGCGCGACCACAGGAACGAGCAGGACCGCGCCCTTTTGAACGTGCGCGCCCAGATCGAGGCCGCCCGCGACGATTTGGCCGAGGCCTACCGTGAACTCAAGACCTACGAGGTCACCCAGGCCAATCGCGAGAAGCAGGAACGCGAGGAAGCCGACCGCAAGGAACAGATCTTCCTGGACGAGGTCGGCATGACCCAGTTCCGCCGCAGGGAAGAGGCCGCGAGCGAGGGCTGACCAGCGTCAAGGCGTGGCGGGCCGTATATCACTATGTCGTGATATTTACGCGCCACCGGAGTCCGCCGCCATGCCCCGCCGTTTCGTCCACCGCCATCAACAACCGCTGCACCCGCGCACCTGGATCAAGGCCGCGCTGGGCGGCCTGATCGGTGTCGGCCTGGTGGCGATGCTGGGCGAGTGGAGCGGCCTGCCGCTGCTGGTGGCGCCGCTGGGGGCATCGGCGGTGCTGTTGTTCGGCCTGCCGGACAATCCGCTATCGCAGCCGGCCAATCTGATCGGCGGCCATCTGATCGCCACCACCCTGGCCCTGCTGCTGGATGCCTGGCTGCCCCACAGCTTCTGGACCATGGCGTTGGCGGTAGGGCTGGTCATCGGCATTCTGGGACTGGCGCGCCTGACCCATCCGCCGGCGGGGGCCGACCCGATCGTGGTGATGATGGTCCATCCCGGCTGGGACTTCCTGTTGACCCCGGTGCTGGCCGGCACCGTGGCCCTGGTGTTGCTGGCCCTGGCGATCCACCGTTTGCCGCCGCGGGTGGTCTATCCGCTGCCGGTCGGCCGATCGGGCTGAGCGGCGAAAAGCCGTGTACAGCGTCGGGTCGGCTGTGGTTCTTAGGGGGCGTCTTCGTCCGCTTGCCAAGTGATGCCCGCACCCGTGACCCAACTGACCGCCTATCTCGCCGCCGAAGGCTTCGAGGCCGACCTGGACCAGGAACTGGCCGGTGCCGCCATCTTGCGCCGGCACGGCCGGCTGGTCCTGACCGAAGGGCCGGCCATCGCCGCCGCCTGGGCGGCCAATATCTGGCATGACGCCCGCATCATTCCCATCGCCTCGATCGGCGAGGGCGCCAAGGCGTTGCGCGCCATCCAGCGCAATTGGTGGCCCTATGCGCCGACGCTTCACCGCCGCACCGCCTTGATGGTGGAAAAGCTGCCCAAGGTGTCGGCCAAGCCGATCAGTTTCGGCCAGCCGGCTCCCACCGCGCCGCTGGGTTCGTTCACCTTGCTCGACGAGTCCACCCTGCTGGCCGCCGGCCATTGCTCCAGCGCTTTCCCCAATGGCGAGCTGACTTTCGTCGAGGATCGGGTCAATCCGCCCAACCGCGCCTATCTGAAACTGTGGGACGTGTTCACCCGGCTGGGCGTCCATCCGGCCCCCGGCGAACTGTGCGTCGATCTGGGCGCCTGTCCCGGCGGCTGGACCTGGGTGCTGGCCGGACTGGGGGCCAGGGTGATCAGCGTCGACAAGGCGCCGCTCGACCCCAGGATCGAGGCGATGGAGGGCGTGATGGTCCGCAAGGAAAGCGCGTTCGGTCTTGCCCCGGCCGACCTGGGGCCGGTCGATTGGCTGTTTTCCGACGTCATCTGCTACCCCGAGCGGCTGCTGCGTCTGGTCGAGCGCTTCATCGCCGCCGGCACCGTCAAGAATTTCGTCTGCACCATCAAGTTCCAGGGCGAGACCGACCATGCCATGGCCGCCGCCTTTGCCGCCATTCCCGGTTCGGCGGTGATGCATCTGCATCATAACAAGCACGAACTGACCTGGGTGCGGTTGGCCACAGTTGCCTTGCCCGACGGGACGGTTTAAACCTTCCCTGTGCATTTCCGCCCGCCTGCAGGGGTACCATGTCCAGCGCAACCCTTCCGCCGCCGATCGATATCGACGCCGACACCAAGAAGGCCATCATCGAAGGCCTGAAAGCGGTGCTGGCCCTTTTGCAGCGGGCCGGCGTGGTCGATGGCCAACTGACCTATCAGATGCTGATCGCCAGCCCCGAGGCGCTGGATGCCTTCATCACCGCCTTCATCGCCAACCGGGCCGTCTGCGACGTGGTGGTCAAGGCGGCGGACGGCAAACCGGTGCGCGACGAGTCCCAGACGTTGGTCTGCGGCGTCAGCCTGAACCAGATCCAGCAATTGCTGGTGCGCACCTGCGCCAAGAAGATGTTCGAGTCCGAGAAAACCGAGCAGACGGTGACCGAGACGGTGACCAAGAAGGCGCTGTTCGGCCTGATCACCAAGACCGAGCAGGTCGAGGTCACCCGCATGGGCCACGACCCGGTGGAAGAGCGCAAGCTGCGCCATCTGGCCAATTACATCGCCTTCGGCTGGCAATTGCCGCTGCTGTCGGTTTATCGCCACCACCTCTCCTATCCGCAGATCATGGAACTGGGCGAGGATGTCCTGGCGCTGCGGACGGTCGAGGCGATCGCCGCCGTCGGCCAGTTCCCGCCGGAAATGGTGAAGAAGGTCCGGGCCGCCGCCGGCGAGGATTTCGTCGATATCCTGGTGCACCGGCCCCAGGCCATCGCCGGCGTCGCGGTGTGGAACCGCGACATGTACGATTTCTATCGCAAGCTTCTGGGCGACAGCGCCTGGGACTTCTTCGCCCGCGACAAGGCGTTCTTCAACGTGGTGGCGGCGCTGGACAAGAGCTCGGCCAAGATCTTCGGCGACATCTTGTGCTGGATCGCCGCCGAGAATCTGGAAGACCTCGAGCGGTTGAACATCGACAAGCTGGAAGTGCTGGTGACCTCGATGCGCGCGGCGTTGGGCAACAAGCTGCCGATGGTGGTGGCCAATCCCAACTTCTCGAAGGACATCCTGCGCAAGGTCGTCGACAACATGCTGCACATGAACCAGGAAAAGGACAAGCTGATGGCGTCCTTCGCCCTGACCTTCAAAGCCATGGTCCCCACCATCAACGAGTGGCTGGCCAAGCAGCCGCATGGCTGACATGGGCCTGCTGGCCCAGGGGCTCGTCGGGTTGGCCGGACTGGTCGGCCTGGCTTGGTTGATGTCGGAAGACCGCAGGCGTGTGTCGTGGCGTGTCGCGGCGGCCGGCTTGGCCGCGCAGTTCCTGATCGCCGCCTTGCTGCTGAAAGTGCCGGCGGCGCAAGGCCTGTTCCTGGGCCTCAACCGCATCGTCGATTCCTTGCAGGCCGCCACCCGGGCCGGCACATCCTTCGTGTTCGGCTATATCGGCGGGGGGGCCGCGCCCTATGCGGTGGCCGACCCGGCCTCGTCCTTCGTGCTGGCCTTCCAGGCCTTGCCGCTGGTTCTGATCATGAGCGCGCTGTCGGCCCTGCTGTATCACTGGCGCATCCTGCCGGTGGTGGTCAAGGCGATGAGCTGGGCGCTGGAGCGGGCCATGGGCCTTGGTGGTGCGGTCGGGGTGTCGTCGGCGGCCAACGCCTTCGTCGGCATGGTCGAGGCCCCCTTGCTGATCCGTCCCTATATTTCCGTGCTGTCGCGGGGCGAGCTGTTCGTGGTGATGACCGGCGGCATGGCCACCATCGCCGGCACGGTGATGGTGCTGTACGCCACCTTCCTGGCCGGCGTGGTGCCTGATCCGGTCGGCCACCTGCTGACCGCCTCGCTGATCAGCGTGCCGGCGGCGGTGATGGTGGCCAAGATCATGATCCCCGACGATGCCCGCACCGGCGGCGGCGAGACGCCCGCGGCCTATGGCGGTTCGATGGACGCGGTGGTCAAGGGCACCAGTGACGGCGTGCAATTGCTGATCAACGTCATCGCCATGCTGATCGTGCTGGTGGCCCTGGTGTCGCTGGCCAACGGCGCGCTGTCGCTGCTGCCCGATGTGGGCGACCAGCCTTTGACGCTGCAGCGGATGATGGGCTGGCTGATGGCGCCGATCGTCTGGCTGATGGGCATCCCGGCGTCCGAGATGGTCACGGCCGGCGCCCTGATGGGCACCAAGACGGTGCTGAACGAGCTGTTGGCCTATCTTGATCTGGCCCGGCTGCCGCCCGAGGCATTGTCGGTGCGCTCGCGCATCATCATGACCTACGGGTTGTGCGGATTCGCCAATTTCGGCTCGCTGGGGATCATGATCGCCGGGCTGTCGGCAATGGCGCCCGAGCGTCGCGACGAGATCGTCGCCCTGGGGGGGCGGTCGGTGATTTCCGGCACTCTCGCCTCGTGCTTGACCGGAGGTATCGTCGGTCTGCTGCTTTAGGTAAGTCTCAAGATCGTTAGCATCCGTTTACATCGGCTTGAGGATGCTGCATCTTGCCAAGGTCATGACAGTCGCCACCGCCGCCACGCGTCTCCTCGTCATCGAGGATAATCCCGGAGACCAGCGCCTCATCGAGATCAAACTCGCCGAGGCGATGGTGCCGTGGCGTGCCGATTGCCGCGCCACCCTGGCCGAGGGCGCGGCACTGGCGCAATTGCCGGACTATATCTGCATCCTGGCCGACCTGGGGCTGCCCGACGCCTCGGGGCTGGAATCGGTGTTCCGCCTCAAGGCGGCGGCGCCCGACACCGCCCTGGTGGTGCTGACCAGCCTGGACGACGAACGGGTGGCGCAAGACGCCATCCGCGCCGGCGCCCAGGATTACGTGGTCAAGTCGCTGGCCGGCCTGGAATTGCTGCCCCGCGTCATCCGCCACGCGGTCGAGCGTCAGCAGGCGCAAAAGGCGCTGGAGCTGTCGCACCACACCACCCAGGCCCTGCTGGATGCCAGCCATGATTTCGCAGCACTTCTGGATGCGAACGGCGTGGTCATCACCGTCAACGCCCAGGCCGCCGAGACCCTGGGGCGCCGGCCCGACGAGTTGGAAGGCCAGGACGTCTTCACCTTGATGCCCAAGGCCCTGGCCGATCGGCGCCGCGATTTCTTCGCCCAGGCCCTGGCGGCCGGGCGCACCATCGAGTTCGAGGATAGTGACGGCCCGCGCTGGTTCGCCGGCCGGTTCCTGGCGGTGGGCTCGCCCGACGACCGCCGCTGCGCTTTTTTCCTGCGTGACATCACCAGCGAGCGCAACGCGGCGGAAGTCCTGGCCGAGGCCAAGGAAGAGGCCCAGTTGGCCAACCGGTCGAAGACCGAGTTCATGGCGCGCATGAGCCGCGACATCCGCACGCCCCTGAACGACGTCATCGGCTTCGCCGAGATGATCCATTCCGAGATGCTGGGGCAGATCCAGCCCTCGGGCTATCGTGACTATGCCGACAGCATCTTGAATTCCGGCTCGCAGATCCTGAAGCAGCTGGACCGCATCACCGACCTGTCGATGCTGGAAACCGCCCTGCTGAAGGACCAGGCCTCGTACCGCGATCTGGTCGAGCTGTCGCCCGACCTGATCTGCGTCTGCGTCGACGGCGTGATCGAGCGCATCAACGCGGCCGGGCTGGGCATGCTGCGGGCCCCTTCGGAATCGGCGTGCGAGGGCAAGGAATTCGTCGATTTCGTCCACCCGGATTTTCGCGGCGTGCTGGCGACCGGCATCGAGGCCTTGTTCAACGAGGATCATCCCGTCCCGGTCAAGATCACCACCTTCGCCGGCCGCACCCGCGACGTCGAACTGAACGCCGTGCCCTTGAAGCGGGACGGCCAGACCGCCGCCCTGGTGGTCGGCCGCGATACCACCGAGGTAACGGCGGCGATGCGGGCGGTGGCGGCACGCGAACACCGCATCCGCGCCATCATGGACACCGTCCTGGATGGTATCCTGACCATCGACGAGGACGGCATCATCGTCAGCGCCAATCTGTCGGTGGAACGGATCTTCGGCTCGTCGCTGGCGGAACTGATCGGCGCCAATGTCGCGGTCCTGATGCCCGAATCGGCCGATTTCAGGGCCTATCTGCACGGGCAGGGCAACCTGGCCGCCGGCACCGAGGTCATGGGGCGGCGCAAGGACGGCTCGCTGTTCCCGATCCACCTGGCGGTGTCGGAACTGCGTCTGGACAATCGCCGTCTGTTCACCGGCACCATCCGCGACCTGACCGAGAACAAGCAGCTGGCGCAGCGCGTGGCCTATCTGGCCAACCACGATCCGCTGACCGACTTGCCCAACCGCTCGCTGCTGATCGATCGTCTCGGCCAGGCCTTGGGCCAGGCCCGCACCGGCGGTCACCATGTGGTGGTGATGACCATCGACCTGGACGGTTTCACCACCGTCAACGATTCCATGGGCCACGAGATCGGCAACGCCGTCCTGCGTGAAACCGCCCGCCGGCTGTCGCAAGTGGTCGGCGGGGTGCAGGGCACGGCGGCGCGGCTGGCCGGCGACGAATTCGCCGTGGTGGTTTCCGGCCTGGATGGATTGGCCGACGCCACCCGCATCACCGGCACCGTCCAGGATGCGCTGCTCGAGCCGTTCCTGCTGCAGGGCCACGAGATCAGCCTGCCGGTGGATATCGGCATCTCGGTGTTTCCGCGCGATGGCGACGAGGCGCTCGAGCTTCTGCGGAACGCCGAAATGGCGCTGCACCAGGTCAAGAAGCGCCCGGACGAGCGGCTGGGCTTCTTCGACGCCGCCATGAGCTTCGCGGTCAGCGAGCGCATGACCCTGGAACGCAGCCTGCGCGACGCCCTGAAGGTCGGCCAGTTCGAGCTGTTCTACCAGCCCCAGGTCAAGCTGAAGGAGATGCGCCTGGTCGGTGCCGAGGCGCTGATCCGGTGGCGCCATCCCGAATTGGGGATCATCGGCCCCGACAAGTTCATTCCTGTCGCCGAACAGACCGGCCTGATCGTCGAGATGGGCCGCTGGGTGCTGGAAAGCGCCTGCGCCGAATTGCGCTCGTGGGATCGGCAGGGCCTGCCGCCGTTGCGCCTGGGGGTCAACATCTCGGGGCGCCAGTTCCACGAAGCCGATCTGGCCGACACCGTGGCCGGCGTCATCGCCGATTCCGGCATCAATCCGCGCCAGCTCGACCTGGAATTGACCGAAAGCATGCTGATGGCCGATGGCGAATCGACGCTGCGGCTGTTGCGGCAATTGGCCGACCTGGGGGTGTCGCTGTCGATCGACGATTTCGGCACCGGCTATTCGTCGCTGGCCTATCTCAAGCGTTTTCCGGTCAACACCGTCAAGATCGACCGCGCCTTCGTGCGCGACCTCGATCATGACGAGGACGGGCGGGTGATCGCCAACGCCATCATCTCGTTGGCCCATTCGCTGTCGCTGTCGACCATCGCCGAGGGTGTCGAGACCGAGTCCCAGGCCGCCTTGCTGGCCCGGCACGGCTGCGACGAGATTCAAGGCTACCTGATCGGCCGGCCGGTACCGGCGACGGACTTTGTGGCTTTCGTGCGTTCTTTCAACGGTACAACGGCCATCGCCGGAAAATCATAGGAGTGGGGCCATGACCGGGACGGTGGTCATCGTCGAAGACAATGCCATGAACATGAAGTTGCTGGAGCAGGCGCTGACCATCGCCGGCTATGGCACCGTCAAGTCGCAAGATGGCGACGGGCTGGTCGAGATGACCGCCAATTCGGGCGCCAAGCTGATCTTGATGGATATCCAGCTGCCCCGGCAGTCGGGCGTCGATCTTTTGAAGCAGTTGAAGGCGGACGACCGCACCGCCGAGGTGCCGGTGCTGGCGGTGACCGCCTTCGCCGATCCGGAATCGGTGGCGGCCTTCATGAAGGAAGGGTTCGACCAGGTGATCACCAAGCCGATCTCGATCCGCAAGCTGCTGGACGAAGTGGCCCGCTATTGCGCCGAAGAGTGATGCTCGGGGACAAGGACCCCGGGGCGAAGCAGAGCCGTTGGGACTAGGTGTGTTTGATGTCAGCCCCGCAACAGGCCATGCGCCAGTTGCGGGGCTATTCATTTGCCGAAGAATTTTTCTGTCATGGCCGGGCTTGACCCGGCCATCCACGCGCATCCACATAACGCGATGTTTCCATTCGATTTTGTTCGGCGCCACGGGGATGCCCGTGTCAAGCACGGGCATGACGGAGTGTGGGGCGATGGCGTCGCGTTTCTTCCGGGCTCGAGGCTTTGAAAAGCGCGCGCCACAAGAGTTTGCGCCGCGACGCCTCAGATTGAACCGGACAGAAGTGGGCTTGACCCGGCCACCCACGGCTACGCCAGCCGCTCGTACAGATCGTCCCAGTTTGGGTTGTCAGCCAGGATCAGCTTGACCTTCCACGCCCTCGGCCAGTGCTTGAGGTTCTTTTCCCGCTGAATGGCAGTGCGGATGTCCTCGTATCGCTCGGCATAAACAAGCCGTTTCAGCCCGTACCGCTTGGTGAAGCCATCGGCAACGCCTTCCCGGTGTTCCCAGGCTCGACGCGCCAAGTCACTGGTCACGCCGACGTACAGCGTGCCATTCGGTCGGTTCGTCATGATGTAGATCCAGCCATCCTGTATGCATCGCATGATGCGGCTAGCCTTGAATGTCTGCAGCCGACAGCGTAGATGGCCGGGTCAAGCCCGGCCATGACGAAACACACCTAGTTCCAACGGCTCAGAGGCGAAGCCGAGGGACTTTTTCTCGGCTGGCCGCTACCAGCGCAGCACGCCGCCCAGCGGCTTCTTCTTGGCCTGATCGAAGCCGCGCTTGGTCACCAGCACCCATTCGTTGACCTGCATGAAACGCGGCGCCAGGAACTGGTACAGGTCGCGGATGCGCAAGACGTTTTCGTCGGACTTGACGACATAGACCGACTTCCATACCGGGAAGTAATCCTCCCACGGGATCATGCGGCGGTGCAGTTCGTCGCGGGCCGAGCGGATATAGTCGGTCTGGTTGTCGATGTTCTTCAGCATGGCCAGGATTTCGCCGGTCTGGGCGTCGATCTGGTCGAAATTCTCCTGGAATACCTTCAAGGCGCGCTGGCACAGGCGGGCGACCTGGTCGACCGTCTCGATCATGCCGCGGTCCGAGCCGTAGATGCGACGCAGGCCCTGGACCTTGTCGTCGATCTTCTTGATTTCGGTGAAGACGTCGCGTTCGGCCTCGATATAGGCCAGTTCCTTGGCCAGGGTCTCGATGTAGGTGACCACCTCTTCGCGGCGTTCGCGGCCCAGGCCCAGTTCCTCGGCCGCTTCGGCGAAGGCCAGGTTGATGTTCTTCTTGACCTGCGGGTCCTCGGCGACCTGTGCCAGTTCCTCGGGCGAGGTGAAGATGTGTTCGTCGCCGGTCAGCCAGGTCACCAACTGCATGGTCAGGCGCTGGCGGGCGATGCGGCGGTGGCGGTCGGTCGGTTCCCACGACGCTTCGCGGGTGGTGACTTCCTTGGGCAGCACGTCGCCGGGCTTCAGGCCGCGCACATATTGCAGGCCCTCGGCGATCTTGGTGAGCAGGCGGCCGTCGGCGGAATCCTCGGTCAGGCCGAACTCGCGCTTGATGCCGTCGAAGGCCAGGATCGCCTCGTTGCCGGCCATCTTCAGCACGACCACCGCCTCGCCGGTGTCGGTCAGGCGGAAGTACAGCTCTTCGAACGAGGTGAAGAACTTGTGCTCGAACTTGATGACGTTGTCGTCGCCATCCTTCGATTTTGCCGGATTCGCTGTATTCGCTTCGTCCGCCGCTGCCATACCTGAAAGTCCCCGATCACCCACGCGCATCCCGCCGGACGGCCCCCAAAGCCGGTCCCGGGTCGGCGCTAGTATGCCGGGGCCGCGTGCCGCGGACAAGAGGCCTACAGGTCGGCCTCGACGAACAGATGCCCTTCCCGACCATGCACATAGCCGTTCGAGAATTCCGCCCGTGGGCACAGGGCGGCCAATCGGTCGGCGGCGTCGGCCGGTTCGACGGCGCCGTCCAGCACGGCGCGGTAAAGGGCGGCCACCGCGACCATGTCGACATCTTGCGGCCACAGGCGGAACCGGTTGATCCCGCGCGCGCGCAAGGCCGGCAGATCGTGCAGCAGGTCCAGGTAATGGTACGACATGGTCTGGGTGCCGTTGACCGCCAGGAACGGCTCGTCGTCCAGGGTATCGACGGCCATTCCGTCGGGATCGTCGGCGCAGACGTACTGGCAACCATCCTTGGCCAGGTTGCGCGAGCGGGCATGGTAGCAGCGGGCGGAAATGGCCAGCGGCAGCCGGCCGAAGGCCTGGATCTCGATTTCGCCCTTGGCGGCCCCGGCCAGGGTGGCCAGGATGTCGGCCGGCAGTTCGGCCGGCAGGCAGGTGCGCACCGCGCCCAGCTGTTCCAGGCAGGCCAGGGTGCCCTCGTTGTAGATGTTCAACAGCGGCCCGGCGACGAACGGGCGGCCCGCCAGCATGGACGCGACCGAGATGTCGTTGGCCTCGACCAGGAAGCCGGACTCGGCGGTGGCGAGCTGGCGGGCCTCGTTCGCCTCGCGCTCGGTCATGATCAGGGCCAGCGACGACAGCACCACCTCTTTGCCGGCGCTGGTCAGGCGCTCGATCACCTCGGGCAGGAGAGGGGCCAGGAACGGCGTGCGCTTGGAGCACACCACCTCGCCGACGCAGACGGTATCGACGCACGATTCGTCGGCGATGCGGAAATAGAAGTCGCGAAAGGCTTCAGGGCGCCAGTTGAACAGAACCGGCCCCAAGGTCAGTTTGGCGGGATGGGTCAACGCCAGGTCCTCTCGTAGGCGCCGGTGGTCTGGCGGCCGCCCTCGGTGATGCGGTCAAGGTCGATGTCGGGCATGGGCCGTCCGGCCATGACCGCATCGACGCCCTGGCGGAAGGCCTGGACCACCGCGGCGACATAGGCGCGGCCGCGCTGGCGTCCCTCGATCTTGAAGGCGGTCACCCCGGCCTTGATCAGGTCGGGCAGCATGGCCAGGGTGTTGAGCGAGGTCGGTTCCTCGAACAGATAGCTGGTCTTGCCGTTGGCGACGAAGCGGCCCTTGCACAGGGTCGGATAGCCGGCCGGCTCGCCTTCGCCGAACTTGTTGATGGTGAAGCCGGCCAGTTGCGAGGTGATGCCGCCGGCTCGTTCCTCGTAGCGGACGTGGCTGGCCGGCGAGCAGACGCCGTTCATGTTGGGCGACTGGCCGGTGGCATAGGACGACAGGGCGCAGCGCCCTTCCGCCATCACGCACAGGCCGCCGAACACGAACACCTCGGTCTCGACCGGGGCGATGGCGGCGTTGACGGTGGCGATTTCCTGCACGGTCAAGACGCGCGGCAGCACCACCCGTTTCACCCCGAACCGTTCGGCGTAGAAGCGGATCGAATCGGGGTTGGACGCCGCCGCCTGGACCGACAGGTGCAGGCGCAGCTCGGGGTGGTGGGCGGCGGCGTGGGCCAACAGGCCGATATCGGCCAGGATCACCGCGTCGGCCTTCAGCCGTGCCGAATCGGCCACCGCCTGGTGCCACAATTCCGGGCGGCCGGCGCGCGGGAAGGTGTTGATGGCCACCAGCACCTTGGCGCCGTGGTCATGAGCGAAGGCGATGCCTTCCCCCAGTTCCTTGCGGCTGAAATTCAGGCCGGGGAAATTCCGCGCGTTGGTCTCGTCGCGAAAGCCGACATAGACGCAGTCGGCGCCGGCTTCGACGGCGCTTTTCAGCGCGGCCGGGGTGCCGGCCGGGCAAACCAGCTCGGGGCGAACCAACTCGGCCATCAGGCGTGGCCCCGCCGCGACGCCTTGCGCAAGGCCTTGACCTCGGCTTCCAGTTCGGCGATGCGGGCGTCGCGGGACGCGGCGCCCTGAACCGCCGGGGCGATCAGGGATTGGCGCAGCGTCTCGATGCCGGAGCGGACCGAATGGGCGGCTTCCAGGGCGGCGTCGGCCAGGCGCCGCGCCGGGTTGGCGAACGGGCCGAGCGCGCTGGTCAGGTCGGCGATCAGATCGATGCCGGCGCCGTCGATGGCGTTTCTCAGCGCCACCACCACCTCGGTATCACCCTCGATGACCAATTGGCGCGAGAAGAACAAGGCGTCGCCATCGACCTTGCCCTCGGCCAGGGCGATCAGGGTCTCCAGCGGGCCGCGGATGGTGGCGTGCACTTCATCGGCATCGACGAAGCGGCGCACGGTCAGGCGCGGCTCGGCCGGATTGGGTTCCAGCAAGATGGCGAAGGGCAGGTCGATGGGGTCGATGCAGACGACGCGGTCGCCATAGGCTTCCAGCCGTTCCAGGATGTCGGGGTGCTGGCGGCGCACCACCCGCAGCATGGCGTCGAACAGCGGCTGCAGCAGGGCGGGGCGAAGCGGCTTCAGGGCCAGCCCCAGCAGCAGCACGGGCGAGAAGGGCGGGGTCATCGGCTTGGCGCCCGGCCGGTACTGCCCTTCCATCATGTCGCTGGCCATCATATCCCTGGTCCTTTTGTCGGATGGGCGATCATGGGGACGGTCATAGCCCCCCTCATTGACCGCCGTCAAGCCACAGCTCCCCGTCGCAGCTCCCCGGGGGGCCAGCCTTAGGTCTCTCTTGGAGAGCGGGGGGCTGATGGGCTAGAAATGAAGCGCGGAGGTTTTTGCCAGCGATGATTGTCGATATCGACCTTTCCCCCCTGACCGTCATGGTCATCGACGACAGCCGGTACGCGCGCTCGTTCATGAAGTCGGCGCTGCAATCCTTCGGCGTGCGCACGATCCTCGAGGCCGGCGACGGCCCGACGGCGCTGCAGATCCTGGCCGACAACAAGGTCGACCTGATGCTGGTCGATCACGACATGGACCCGATGGACGGCGTCATGCTGACCCGCTTCATCCGCGAGGGTCATGTGCCGTCGTGCAAGGTGACGCCGATCATCATGGTGTCGGGCTTCGCCGAAATGGAAAAGGTGATGGATGCCAGGAACGCCGGGGTCAACGAATTCCTGGTCAAGCCGGTGTCGGCCGATTCGATGTTCCGGCGCATCCGCAACGCGCTGATCAATCCGCGCCCGTTCGTCGATGTCGCCTCTTATACCGGCCCGTGCCGCCGCTCGGTCGAGCGCGACATGCCCGAAGGCGGCAACCGCCGCCGCAATCCGCCCCTGCCCAAGCCGCCGCCCTTGATCGCCTTGCCGCCGGGGGTGGCGCAGCAGACCATCCGCCAGGCGGTGGCGCAGGGGCAATCGGCGTCGGCCGGCGCTTCGGAAAAGACCTCGCGCCGCCGTTTCGCCGCCGGCGAGGTCATCTTCTCCGAGGGCGAAGCCGGCAACGAGGCCTATGTCATCGAATCCGGCCGGGTCACCATCTTCAAGGAGGTCGATGGCCAGAAGGTGGCGTTGGGCGAGTTGGGCGCTTCGGGCGTGTTCGGCGAGATGGCCCTGATCGATGACGAGCCGCGCATGGCCTCGGCCGAAGCGGCGGCTCCCACCGTCTGCCTGGTCCTGCCCAAGGCGACCTTGAAGGCGCAGTTGAATCGCACCCCGGACCTGGTCATCCTGGTGGTCGAGACGCTGCTGCACGACATTCGCAAAATGGGGCGCGAATTGGTCGAGGCCCGCGCCCGTCTCAAGCACAAGCGCGGCGGCTGACCGCATCACGCAAAGGGGGGCGGTCATGCTGACGGTGCTGGTGGGCAACATCAAGGGCGGCTGCGGCAAGACCACCATCGCCACCCATCTGGCGGCGTCCTTCGCCCTGGCCGGTTTGCGCACGGCCATCGGCGATTGCGACCGGCAGCGTTCGGCGCTGAACTGGCTGCGGCGCCGGGGTGAGCGCGCACCGTCCATCGAGGGGCTGGACTGGTCCAAGGATGTCGGCAAGCCGGCCAAGGGGCTGGACCGCCTGGTCATCGACGCGCCGGCGGCGATGCACCACAAGGATGTCGAGGATCTGATCGACATTTCGGACGTGGTGGTCGTGCCGGTGCTGCCCGGCGCCTTCGACGAGGACGCCACCGCGCATTTCCTCAAGCGTCTGGCCGAGGTCAAGGCGGTGCGCAAGAACAAGCGGGTGGTCGCCATCGTCGGCAACCGCCTGCGATTGGGGACCAAGGTGTCCGACCATCTGGACGGCTTCTTCGCCCAGCTGGGATTTCCGGTGGTGGCCCGGCTGCGCGACAGCCAGATCTATCCCAACCTGGCGGCGCTGGGCCAGACCGTGCTGGAAGCCCCCGACCGCCGCTCGCGCGATTATGCCGCCGAATGGGCGCCGCTGCTGCGGCTGGTGGAGAGATAGCGCCGCAAACATCGACGGCCGCACCCCCAGGGGATGCGGCCGTCGCGTTTGCCGGATCGGCGCCGAAGCTTACTTCTTCGCGCTCTTCACGAAGGCTTCGCGGATCTCGTCCATGTTCTGGGTGAAGCGCTTGTTCAACAGGTCGAACGCCTCGTTGTTGGCCTTGGCGATCATCTCGGCCAGTTCGCGCATGTTGGACAGCGAACGCTCGAAGGCGTCCTTGGCCAGCTCGGTCTGCTTGGCGGCCTTGTCCTGCGGAGCGCCCGGCTCCGAGATGTCCTTGGTCGCCTGGGACACTTCGTCCATGGTCTGGCGCAGAATCTCGGCCTGACGCTTCAGAACGGCCTGCAGGCCGTCATAGGCCAGACGGTTGGCCTGGGTCAGGGCCTCGATGTTGCGGCGCTGGCTGCTCACGAGGGTCTCAACGTCAACGCCGGGGACCTTGAAGTCACCCATGTACTTGGTGATGTCGAAATCGAACAACTGCTCGGGCTGCTGCTTGCTGGCCATGACACGTCTCCAACCTGCGGGGGGTATGTTGCGGTGCAGCGAAACATACGCGCGCCGGTGCTGTTCGTCAACAAAATGAGTCGGTTAGTCCGTGCGAGCAAACAAATCGCATGGGGGTCTGTACGACCCATGAGGTTCGTATGATGGCCGAGGGCGAACATTCAGGCTCTCATCTGTGCTTGCATACAACCTAAAAAAGATTGAATAATGGAAAATACTCACGATGATGGTCGATCATGCACGCAGAAATGTTAAAAGCCGATAAGATCGTCAGTGCGGTTCTCGCTGGTGTCGTCGAGGCCCGTCACACCTATGCCGCCTGGACCGCCAACGGGGGCTATTTCTCGTGGGCGCCTGAATATTTGATCACCGTATCCGTGGCGCAGGCGGTGTGGGATTGGTGCGCCCCCCTGACGGTGTGGCCGGAATTTCCCTTGGGCGACGCCGCCCGCGATTCGGCGCCGGCGGGGCCGGGGCGGGCCTGGTTGGACGGCAATCGCCGCGTCGATCTGCTGATCTATCGGGGCGGGTCGCGACCGCACGCGGTGGTCGAGATCAAGCGCAACGTCGATGGCTGGGGCCGCATTACCGGCGACCTGGACCGCATGCGGTCGTTGCTGGTCGGCGAAGGCGGGTCGTTCCAACTGGGGGTGGTGGCCTTCAGCTGCACCTACATGGCGCCGGCCGAACCGCGCGAGCGCGAGCGGTTCGTGGCCCGCCTGCGCCGCATGGCCGAGGCGGCCGAGGCGGTGGACGAGCCGGGGTGGCAATGTCGTCTGACCGCCGGCGGAATCAATCATGATGGTCATGAATACTGGTCGGCGGCGGCGGTGGTGATGGAACGCGCCGATCGGGAACAGCGCCGCTCGCCAGCAAAGGCGCGGTATTCCCCTTGCGAATCGCGGTCGGCGCAAGTAACTTCGCCGCCTTGATTTCTTTCTGCCAGATGGGGAATACCATGCCGTTCATCGCAGACAGGCTGTCGGCCATCAAGCCCTCTCCGACCATCGCCGTGACCCAGAAGGCCGCCGAGTTGAAGGCTGCCGGCCGCGACGTCATCGGCCTGGGCGCCGGCGAGCCCGACTTCGACACCCCCGAAAACATCAAGGCGGCGGCCAAGGCGGCCATCGATGGCGGCCAGACCAAGTATGTGGCTCCGGCCGGCACCTTGGAACTGCGCAAGGCCATCGCCGCCAAGTTCAAGCGCGAGAACGGGCTGGATTACACCGCCGACCAGGTCACCGTCGGCGTCGGCGGCAAGGGCGTGATCTTCAACGCCTTCATGGCCACCATCAATCCCGGTGACGAAGTCATCGTGCCGGCGCCCTATTGGGTGTCGTACCCCGATATCGCCCTGATGTTCGGCGGTGTCCCGGTGTTCGTGGTCGGGCCTGAGGAAAAGGGCTTCAAGCTGCAGCCCGCCGACCTGGAAAAGGCCATCACCCCCAAGACCAAGTGGCTGGTGCTGAATTCGCCGTCCAACCCGTCGGGCGCGGCCTATTCGTGGGACGAGATGAAGGCCCTGACCGACGTGCTGGTCAAGCACCCGCATGTCTATGTCATGTCGGACGACATGTACGAGCACCTGGTCTATGACGGTTTCAAGTTCTGCACCCCGGCCCAGGTCGAGCCCAAGCTCTATGACCGCACGCTGACCATGAACGGCGTGTCGAAGGCCTATGCCATGACCGGCTGGCGCGTCGGCTATGCCGCCGGCCCGTTGCCGCTGATCAAGGCGATCAACATGATCCAGTCGCAGTCGGTGACCCACACCGCCTCGATCAGCCAGGCGGCGGCGGTGGAAGCCCTGAACGGCACCCAGGACTTCATCCCGAAGAACCAGGAGATCTTCAAGGCCCGCCGCGACATGGTGGTCAAGCTGCTGAACGATTGCCCCGGCATCACCTGCCGCACCCCGGAAGGCGCCTTCTATGTCTATCCGTCCTGCGCCGGAATCATCGGCAAGAAGACCAAGGACGGCAAGGTCATCGCCAGCGACACCGACTTCGTCGGCGCCCTGCTGGAGGCCGAAGGCGTGGCGGTGGTCCAGGGCGCGGCCTTCGGCCTGGAACCTTATTTCCGCATCTCCTACGCCACCTCGACCGAGGCGCTGACCAAGGCCTGCGAGCGCATCAAGCGCTTCTGCGAATCGCTGGTGTAAAACCCAGCCGTCGCGACCAAGGGGCGCCCCGCCGGGCGCCCCTTTTTCGTGGGCGGGTGCTGGAGAAATTGTCCTTTGAAATCGGGCGCCGCCGGATGATGATCAACCATTGATTCAATTCGGGCGCGTCGTCGATGGACCAGGGCAAGCCGAAACCGGAACGCAAGGGGGAAGGCGAAGACGCGGCCCCGTCGTTCCACCGGCTGGCCTTCGAGAACTCGTCGGCGGCGATGATCGGCGTCGATGCCGACGGCACCGTCGCGGTGGCCAACCGGGCGGCCTGCCGCCTGATCGGCGACGATCCGCGCGGCCGGGCGTTCCTGAGCTTGATCCGCGAGCAGGATCGACCGGGGCTGGACCAGGCGATCGCCACCTTCCTGGCCGGCGCCGAAGACGTTTCCGTCCTGCGGCGCGAAGCCAACGGCGTCATCCACCTTTTGCAGGGCGACGGGCAAGGATCGTTGCCGGTCGAGGTGGCGCTGTCGCGGGCCGGCCAGCGCCTGCTGGTCACCGTGCGCGACATCGGCTCGCGCATCGCGCTGCGCACCATCATCGAGAACATGCCGGGCGCCGTCACCTTGTTCGGGCCGGATCTGGAAATGCGGGCCTGCAATGCCAAGCTGCAGGCCTTGCTGGGCTTTCCCGACAGCCTGTTCGACGGTGGCCTGCCGTCGCTGGAGACCTTGCTGCGCTACAATGCCGAGCGGGGCGAATACGGCCCCGGCGACGTCGATGCCCTGGTGGCCGAGCGGCTGCGCCAGGCCCGCATTCCCGAAGCCCATGTGTTCGAGCGCCGACGCACCGACGGCACCACCTTGGAAATCCGCGGCGCGCCGCTGCCAGGCGGCGGCTTCGTGACCATCTATACCGACGTGACCGCCCGCAAACAGGCCGAGGAGGCCCTGCAGGCGGCGATGGCGGAATCGGAACGGGTCCGCGTTCATCTGCATTCGGTGATCGAGCATTTGCCGCAAGGGGTGACGGTGGTCGACCCAGGCCTAGACATCGTGGTGTGGAACCAGGCCTTCGCCCGCCTGTTGGATATTCCCGACACGGTGATGCCGCCCGGCGAGGTGGTGCCCTATGCCGACGCCATCCGCTTCGTCGCCGAACGCGGCGATTACGGCCCCGGCGATCCCGAGGATCATGTCCGCCAGCGGGTCGAGCTGGCCCGCAACCCGTCGCAGCATCGGTTCGAGCGGGTATTGCCGACCGGGCGGATCATCGAGGTGTTCGGCCGGCCGATGAGCGACGGCGGCTTCGTCACCACCTATACCGACATCACCGACATCCGCGCCTCGGCGCGGCAGTTGGAACGCACGCTGGCCCTGATGGACGAGATCATCTCGCGCTCGGTGATCGCGGTCTTCGAACTGGACGGCGACGCCCGGTTCCGGTTCGCCTCGGGGATCGAACGGGTGCTGGGCTACGAAATGGGCGAGATCGACGGACGCTCGCTCTTGGAATTCGTCGAGCCGACGGCGCGTCCGGTGGTGATGGGCTGGCTGGCTGGCGACCTGGCCCCGGGCGAGAAGGCGGTGGCGCCGTTTCGCTGCAAGGGCGGGCGCCAGGCCTGGCTGGAACTGTCGGGCTATGGCGTCGATGGCGGCTTCAGGGGTGTCGCCACCGACATCACCGAAAAGCACCATCAGGACCTGAAGATCAAGACGCTGGTCGAGCGGCTGGAGCAATCGGCGCTGCATGACGCCCTGACCGGCCTGGCCAACCGGACCAAGTTCACCCAGCGCTTCGATATCGAATGCGACCGTCTGGTGCGGTCGGGCAAACCGATGTCGCTTCTGGTCATCGATCTCGACCATTTCAAGGCGATCAACGACACCTTCGGCCATGTGGTCGGCGATCTGGTCCTGAAGGAAACCGCCGAGGTCCTGCAGGGATCGGTGCGGGCGACCGATCTGGTGTCGCGCTTCGGCGGCGAGGAATTCGTCGTGCTGCTGCCCGAAACCGATATGGAAGGGGCGCTGACCGTGGCGGAAAGCCTGCGCGGGGCCGTGGCTGACCGCAAGATTCGGGCCCCCGGGATTGCCGAGCCCATTTCGGTCACCGGAACCTTCGGGGTGTCGTCGATGGATCGCGACGAATTGCTGGCGCTCGACGATTTCATCGATGCCGCCGATCGCGCCGCCTATCGCGGCAAGCGCGCCGGCCGCAACCGGGTCTGCGCCGCTACCGACGACGCAGCCTGACCGCCGCCACCGGCTGCCGGGCCGGTCGGCAGACCACGGACCAATCCATGACGATAGGCGCCGATGTCGGCCGCCGCCATCTCCAGACAGGGGTGGCCGGGCGCCAGGGTCAGCCGTCGCCTGCCCAGCCGTTCCCGTCCCTCGCGCAGCAGGCGCGCCAGCAGGGCCACCGGGGGCGGGGGCGGGGCGGCCGGGTCGGCGGCGGGAATGGGGCCGTCATAGCGGCGTTCAAGCGCGGGTCGATCCATACCGCGATAGAACAATAAGTGAACAAAAAAGTCAAGCCGAAGGTGCGGGGCGAAGGTCGGCGGGGCGGTCAGATTATTGGCTGGCCCACAGGATGCGGGCCATCCACGCCACGTCCTCGGTGGCGAGGCTGCGGCCGGGATGGGCCGGATTGATCGAGGCCAGCTCGATGCGCTTGGCGGTCTGGCGCAGCAATTCCTTGGCCATCACCTCGCCCCCAGTGGTGCGCACGACGACGCGGTCGCCGCGCCGGACCGAGGCGCCGGGCGAGACGATGATGGTGTCGCCGGCCCGGTACAGCGGTTCCATGCTGTCACCCGATACTTCCAGGGCATAGGCGTGGGCGTCGCCGATCTCGGGGAACGGGATCTCGTCCCAGCCGCCGCCGACCGGATAGCCGGCATCGTCGAAGAAGCCGCGGTCGCCGGCCTGGGCGAAGCCGATCAGCGGCACCGTGGCAGTCGGGCGCGGCTGCCGGTTGCCGCCCTCGATATAGGTGACCAGGTCGCCCAGGGTGGCGCCCGTGGCCTCAAGGACCTTGGAGACGCTTTCGGTCGATGGCCAGCGGGGCTTGCCCTCGCGGGTGATGCGTTTGCTTTTGTTGAACGTGGTCGGGTCAAGCCCAGCCCGACGGGCCAGGGCTGACGCGGTCAACCCATTGTCGCGGGCCAGGGCATCAATGGCCGCCCAGATATCGGCGTGCTTCAACATGGGAAGATGGTCTCGCAAATCGTGCGATCCTGCAGCAGGAAAAAGAACCTAAAACTTCTTGACTCTAATCCGCTGCGCGCGCCATAAGAGTTTATCTAATGTTCTCAGCGATTGAGGGAAAGATGACGCGAATGCGCTACGTGCCGCGCCCGCTTGGGCGGGCGGATGGACAACCTTTCGGCAGCGCCGAGGAGGCCTGGATGTGGTTCGGCGCGTGCCAGTTGGCCCGGGCCGTGGGGGCGCGGTTGCAGGCTGGTCAGGGTGACGTTTCCAGGCCCTGCGATCCCGACGATATCTACCGTGCGGTGCAGCGGCTTTATCGTCTGCGGCGGATTGGCGGCCGGCATCTTCGCGTGCTGGGCCGCTTTGCCGCCAGCCAGTGCCCGCCCGATCCCCGGGCCGGCGACGGCGCGGGCCAGGCCGTGCTGTGGGCCGAGGCGCTGGATTACCTGGACGTCGACCTGCGCCAGCGGGGGATCGTGGCGTGACCGCGCGGGCCTTGGTGTTCTTCGGCGATGGCACGGGCTTGTGGTGGCTGAAATTGCTGCGGCCGGGATTTCGCCATTGCTTTGTCGCCGTCGAGGGTGCGGGGGGCTGGGTGGTGGTCGATCCCTTGTCCGATCGGACCCGGGTGGCGATCGTCCCGGCGGCAAGCGCCGACGAGCTACGTCGATGGTATGCGCGCCACAACTATCAGGCTGTTTTCGCAGAAGTTCATGAGCCCAATGAACGAGCGATGCCGTGGCGACCATACTCATGCGTTGAAGAGGTCAAGCGCGTTCTGGGAATTAACGCCGGGCACATCCTCACGCCATGGCAGCTATATAAGTATATGTCCCGTAATAGGAAAAATACCCTTGCTTTTAACCCGCCTTTGGCATATATCCAAAAGCGTGGTGCCCGAAAAGACCGGGTTTCGCCTGTTACCAGAAGTGCCGATGCGGAATTTTTGCGACGGCAAAAGGAACAAAACAAGATCATTCAGCATAGGAGGTTCCCATGGGTGGTTTTCTAGGTGGCTCGCCCGAGCCGCCGGCTCCGCCGCCGATGCCGGCGGTGATTGATCCCGAGGTCGAGGCGCGCAAGGCCCGGCAAGAGTCCATCGCCCGCAATCGGCGCGGCCGCGCCGGTATGGTTGCCGGCGACGAACGCGGAATCCTGACCCCGGTCGCCGGGCAGGGCAAAAGTCTGTTGGGGGAATGACATGACCGCACCCATCGTACCGTTGGTCGGCCCGGACGACGACGCCCGCGCGTTGCTCGCCCGTTTCCGCAAGGCCAAGGAACGCCGCTCGACCTGGGAGGCTCATTGGCAGGAATGCTACGACTACGCCCTGCCGCTGCGCGATGGCGCCATGCAGGCGACCAATCCCGGCGAGAAGCGTGGCGACCGGCTGTTCGACGGCACCGCCCCGGATGCCGTGGATCAGTTGGCCGCCAGCTTGCTGTCGGAACTGACGCCGCCGTGGGCGCAATGGTTCGGCCTGACCGCCGGCGCCGCCCTCGACGCCGCCGAGGCCGAACAGGCGGCCCAGGTGCTGGACCGTGTCGGGACCGCGCTGCAGGGTCACTTCGACCGCTCGAACTTTGCCGTCGAGATGCATCAATGCTATCTGGACGTCGTCACCGGCGGCACCGCCTGTTTGCTGTTCGAGGAGGCGCCGCCGGGTGAGCCGTCGGCCTTTCGCTTTACCGCCGTGCCGCTGGCCCAGGCGGTGCTGGAGGAAGGCCCCACCGGCCGACTGGATGCCACCTGGCGTCGGTCCGAACTGACCCTGGCCCAGATCGGGGCTCGCTTTCCCGCCTACTCGGTTCCGGACAACCTGGCCCGCCAGGCCACGGACGACCCCGAGGCCAGGTTCGCGGTGATCGAGGCGGTGATTCCCAATCCGGCCGGCACCTACGATTATGCCGCCGTGCTGGAACAAGACGGCGCCGACGAGCCTTTGCTGGCCCAGGGCCGCTTCGGCAGCAGCCCCTTCATCAATTTCCGCTGGCTGAAGGCGCCCGGCGAAATCTATGGCCGTTCGCCGGTGATGAAGGCGCTGCCCGACATCAAGACCGCCAACAAGGTGGTGGAACTGGTGCTGAAGAACGCCACCATCGCGGTGACCGGCATTTGGCAGGCCGACGATGACGGCGTGCTGAACCCGGCCAACATCAAGCTGGTGCCGGGCACCATCATCCCCAAGGCGGTGGGCTCGGCGGGGTTGCAGCCGTTGGAAGCGCCCGGCCGCTTCGACATCTCGCAATTGGTGCTGGACGACATGCGCGGACGCATCCGCCATGCCCTGCTGGTCGATAAGCTGGGCCAGCCCAACGCGCCCGGCATGACCGCCACCGAGGTCATGGAGCGTTCCGCCGAGATGGCCAGGCTGCTGGGCGCCACCTTCGGCCGCCTGCAAAGCGAGCTGCTGACGCCGTTGATCATGCGCGCCGTCCACATCCTGCGTCGGCGCGGCGAGATTCCGCCCCTGCTGATCGACGGCCACACCGTCGATTTGCAGTACCGCTCGCCCTTGGCGCAAAGCCAGGCCCAACGCGATGCCCGCAACATGCTGACCTGGCTGGGCTCGCTGGCCCAGCTGGGGCCGGCCGGCATGCAGGCGGTCGATGCCGCCGCCGCCGCCCGTTGGCTGGGCCGGGCCTTCAACGTGCCGGCCGAGTTGATCACCCGCGCCGATCTTGCCCCCGAGATGGCGGTTCCCGCCAACGAGGTGAGCCATGCCTAAGCCCGAACCCGGCTGGGGCTGGTTCGCCCTGCCGCCGCCGCCGCCCGACGAGGCGGACCGCCACGCCGTCGCCCGTGCCTTCACCCGGGCCTTCGCCGGCCCGGACGGGGCGGTGGCGCTGGATCATCTGAAGGCTCTGACCCTGGACCGTTGCCTGGGCGCCGATGCCAGCGAAGCGCAATTGCGCTGCCTGGAAGGGCAGCGCCAGTTGGTGGCGCACATCCTGAACCTGATCGAACGTGGCCGTCACGAACCCGGCCTGTGAACCCTCGAAAGGAGACATGTCATGTATTACGAAGATTCCCTCGAACCCGGCCCGGCCGAGGCGCCCGTCCTGCCGCAATCGGTGCCCGACAAGTTCCGTGACCCCGAAACCGGCGCGGTGCGGGTCGAGGCCCTGTTGAAGGCCTATCAGGAACTTGAACGCCGTCTGGGCGGCATGGTCCGCGTGCCCGGCGAGCAGGCCGGCGAGGATGAGATCCGGGCGTTCCACCGCGCCGCCGGTGTGCCCGAAAAGCCCGAGGATTATTGCATCGAGTGCCGGCACCCGATGCTGGAAAGCGACCCCGAGGTCAATCGTCGCCTGCACCAGGCCGGCTTCACCCCGGCCCAGGCGCAGTTGGTCTATGATTTGGCGCACGAGCGGGTGATTCCGACCTTCGAGCACATGGCCGGCGAGCACCAGGCCAGCAGCCATCTGAGCCGCCTGCGCGAGCATTTCGGCGGCGACGCCAAATGGACCGAGACCGCCCGCCAGCTGGCGGCCTGGGGCCAGGCCAACCTGCCGCCCGAGGTCTTCCAGACCCTGTCCTGCTCGGCCGACGGCATCATTGCCATGCGCCACATGATGGCCTCGGGCGAGCCGGGCCTGGGGGCGCTGCCGGCCGGCCGCGACGACCAGCCCGACGAGGACGAGCTGAAGCGCATGCTGCAGGACCCGCGCTATTGGAAGAAGAAGGACCCGGCCTTCATCGAGAAGGTCTCGGCGGGCTTTCGCCGTCTGTACGGCGAATAGGGCTGCCGCCCCCCGGACCGACCGCGTCCGGGGGGCTCAGTCCTTTTGGTCTTCCACCTTGGCGTCTTGCAAGGTGAAGAAGAAGGTGGTGCCGATGTCGGGCTTGGATTCCACCCAGATGGTCCCGCCGAAGCGGGTGACGATGCGCCGGCACAAGGCCAGCCCGATGCCGGTGCCGCCGGGAAAGCGGTTCGGCTCCAGTCGCTGGAACACCCCGAAGATCTTGTCGAAATATTGCGACTCGATGCCGATGCCGTTGTCGGCCACCGCGAAACGCCACATGCCGGTCGGCCCCGGCTCGGCGGTGACGGAAATCCGCACCGACCGGTCGGGGGTGCGGTAGGTCAGGGCGTTCTCGATCAGGTTCTGGAACAGGCTTTCGACCTGGCGCGGTTCGGCCCGGACGCTCGGCAGCGGGCCGACGGTGATTTCGGCCCCGGCGGCGGCGATGGTCGAGCCAAGGTTGGTCTGTACCGATTGCAAGATCTCGTCCAGTTTGACCTCGGACAGGACCTGCGGCGCGGTCGAGGCGCGGGCGTAGTTCAACAGATCGGGGATCATCGCCGACATGTGCTGGGCGCCGCTGACGATATAGTCGATGAACTCGTCGGCATCCTCGTCCAGCCGGCCCTTGTAGCGCCGGGCCAGCAATTGGGCATAGCCGCTGATGTTGCGCAGCGGCGATTGCAAATCGTGGCTGGCGACATAGGCGAACTGTTCCAGGTCGGCGTTGGACCTGGCCAGTTCCTCGGTCCGCCGCTCAAGCGTGCGCCAGGTCCGAAGAAGGCCGATGCCGCTTAGGACTGTGACCAGCAGGAAGGCGCCGGCCAGGCCGGCCAGCTTGGTCGCTTCCTTGCGCCACTCGCCGACGTAATCCTCGGTCGCCAGGCCGACCAGGGTGATCAGCGGGTAGTTGGCGATCGGGCGGTACGAGAAGGTCCGGTGAATGCCGTCGGCTCCGGCCGCCGCCTGGTAGGTGTCGCCCTCGGGCTTGGCGGTGATGCGGGCGCGGAAGGTCTCGGACACCTTGGTCTGGCCGACATAGCCGGCATGGGGGACGCGCGCCAGCAGATCGAAGTCGCGGCTGGCGTCGCCGCGCATCACCACCGTCCCGCCGACGCCGACCTCGAGGCCGTTGAACTTCTGCTCGAACCAGTCGATGGTGACCGACGCGAAGACGATTCCGCCGAAGCCGCCATCGGCAAGATCGACCCGTCGCGCGAAGATCAGCACCCATTTGTTGCTCACCCGCCCCAGAATCGGCTGGGAAATCACCAGCCCGGTGGCGGCCTTGTCGCGCAACTTCGCGAAATACTCGCGATCCGCGACGGTGATTCCGGCCGGCACACCGCCCGAGCCGTCGATGACCGCGCCGTCGGGGCCGGCCAGGCGGACGCTGTCGGCCATGGGCAGGCGTCCCTGCAGGCGGGTCAGAAACGGGGTCAGGGTGCCGGGGACCAGCATCGGCGAGGTCTGCCGCAGACGTCCGATTTCGTCGATGGTGGTCAGCAGGGCCAGGTCGATGCGGTCGATGTCGCCGGCGATGCTTTGCGCGACCAGGCGGTTGGTGTTGCGAGAGGTGATTTCGGCCCGATCCTGGTATTGGCGACGGCTATTGTCGAGAGACACCCAGATCAACGCCAGGACCGACAGGTTGACGAACACCAAGAGGGCGACGATCGGCCATTTTGCGGCCACGAATCGCAAGGCGTTCAACGGCATCCCCCCAATGGTTCCCTGCACCTTCGATACCACAATACCCGAAGCCGGGGTCGGGGAGAACAGGGTGCCGACGCGGTCTGGACCTTTTTCGGGGTTCTGCTAGGCAGGCCTAGGCGAAGGGTCTATATTCCTCTGGCGTGGGGAGGAAGTGGTGGTCGAGACTCGCAGCATCAGAGCTGAATTGCTCGTATTGTTGGCGGCGGCCACCATCCCGCTATTCGCGTTGCTGGCCTACGCGATCTATTCCAGCGCGGCCACCGGCGTCGCGCTGGCGGAATCGAACGCGCGCAACCTGGCCAAGATCACCGCGTCCGACACCGATCGGATCATCCGCACCAACCGCGAGGCGCTGGCGCGGATCGCGCTGCGTCCGATGATCCGCAATGCCGCCCTGGGGCATTGCGACGATTTCCTGAACGATTTTCACGCCGTCTTCCCGGTCTTCGCCAACGCCACGGTGATCGATCCGACCGGGCTCGCGGTCTGCTCGGCGGTGGCACAGCCGGGCGGCAAGCCGGTCAACGTCGCCAAGGCCGAATGGTTCCAGCGGGCCCTGGCCAGCCAGGATTTCGTCGTCGGCCGGCCGTTCCTGGAACCGATCACCGGCCGCTGGGTGTCGGTGCTGATCTCGCCGGTACGGGGCGAGGGGGGCGATATCAGTGGCTATCTCGGCTTTCCCATCGACCTGGCCGCCTATCGCCCCAGCGTTTCCCAGGCCGATCTGGGGGAATACGTCACCGTCGGCATCCTGGACGACCAGAGCACCTTGATCTGGCGAAACATCGATCCCGAGAATTGGGTGGGCAAGAATCTGGCCCATATGCCGGCCTCGCAGCGCATGATAGAAGGCGAGCGTAAATTCACCGAGACCGGCGTCGATGGAATCGAGCGGGTCTACTTCGTCGAGAGTTTGACCGAGGCCGATTGGCACGTTTTCGTCGGCGTGCCCAAGCACACCCTTTACCAAGGCGCCATCCGAAGCGGCCTGATCAATGCCGGAATCGGCATCGTGGTGCTGGTGCTGGTGCTGGTGCTGGCGGCCAGGATCGGGCATCGGATCAGTTCGCCGATGCGCAAGCTGGCCCAGGTCGCCGTCGGCATCAAGCACGGCGACGTGGCGCTCAGGGCCACCCTTGACGGCCCGCGCGAGTTGGTCGAGGTCGCCCGTGAGTTCAACGCGATGATCGAGGTCCGCGAGGATCAGCGTCGGCGCATGAGCGAACGGGAGGAAGCCTTGCGCCAATCCAACGCCGAATTGGAACGCTTCGCCTATGTCGCCTCGCACGATCTGCAGACGCCGTTGCGCAATATCGCCAGCTACAGCCAGTTGCTGGAGCGGCGCTACAAGGGCCGGCTGGACCAGGACGCCGACGACTTCATCACCTTCATCGTCGATGGCGCCAAGCATATGTCGCGGCTGATCAACGACCTGCTGTCCTACTCGCGCATCACCAGCCAGGGCCGCCCGCTGGTGCCGGTGTCGGCCCATCAGGCGGCGGCCCTGGCGCTGGACAACCTGCAACTGGCCATCGACGAGGCCGGCGGCCAGGTCGAGCTGGCGCCGTTGCCCGAGGTCCTGGCCGACGAGCAGCAACTGGTCAGCCTGTTTCAGAACCTGATCGGCAACGCCATCAAGTATCGCGCTTCCGATCGGCCCCCGGAGGTGCGTATTTCTGCAGGCGACCATTCGGCCTCGCACTGGATCTTCACGGTCGCCGATAACGGGATCGGGATCGACAGCCAGTATTTCGGCAAGATCTTCGAACTGTTCCAGCGTCTGGCGCCGTCCGGCGACGTCGATGGCACCGGCATCGGCCTGGCCCTGTGTCAGCGCCTGGTGACCCGGTTCGGCGGCACGATCGGCGTGGACTCGATTCCCGGCCAGGGCAGCACCTTCTGGTTCACCCTGCCGAAGGTGGGCAATCCCCGCTGATCGATCCCGCATCGCGCAGGGTGAAATGAAAGGTCGAGCCCTCGTCGGGTTGGGACTCGACCCAGATGCTGCCGCCGAAGCGGGTGACGATGCGCCGGCACAAGGTCAGGCCGATGCCGGTGCCTTCGGCCTTGGCGGTCGGGTCGAGACGCTGGAAGATCTCGAAGATCTTGTCGTGGTACTGGGCCGGAATGCCGATGCCGTTGTCGGCGACCGAGAAGCGCCATTGGGTTGGGCTGATGGGCGCGGCGGTCACCTCGATCTTCACCGGGCGGTCGGGGCTGCGATACTTGATGGCGTTGCCGATCAGGTTCTGGAACAGGCTGACCAGCCGGGTCTGGTCGGCGATCACCCGAGGCAATTCGCCGACATTGATGGTCGCGGCGGTCTTTTCGATGTCGGTGCGAAGATGCATGAGCGCCATGTCCACCGCAGCACGGGCCGACACCGGCAGAAGCGGCTTGGCCTGGCTGGTGACGCGCGAATATTCCAGCAAATCGTTGATCAGCCGCGACATCTGCTTGGAATTATCGACGATGAAGGTGATGAAATCGTCGGCGTCCTTGTCCATCTGCCCCTTATAGCGCCGCTCCAGCAACTGGGTGTAGCCGACGATGTTGCGCAGCGGTGTCTGCAGATCGTGCGAGGCGACGTAGGCGAACTGTTCCAGGTCGGTGTTGGATTGCGCCAGCTGGTGGGTCCGTTCCTGCAATTCGGCCTTGGTTCGCTCCAGCACCTCGATCTGCTGGCGCATGTCGTTGGTGTGCACGATCATGCTGCCGGTCAGCGGCCGCAGCACCAGCATCAGGCCGACCACCCCGAACAACGCCAGCAGCAGGGCCGACAGCGTCACCACCAGCACCAGCCGATCGACCGAGGCGGTGGCCTGGGCGGCGCTGGTGCGCATCACCATCACCCACTCGGCGCTGGGAAGTGCTGCCGACACCAGGATCGGGTCGCCGGTCGAATCGATCGTGGGCGGGGCGCCGGTGACGGCGGCGGTGGCGGCGCGCGAGACCGGATCGTCCTCGGGCAGGCTCATGCCCGGCTGGATCGGGCTTTGTCCGAAGGGGATCAGCAGGCGGGGCGGCTGTTGCTTGCCGACGATGGCGATGTCCCCGGTATCGCCCAGGCTTTGGCCGTCGCGCAGGATGTTCAGCAGGCGCTGGGCGTTGATCAGCAACAGGTCCGACCCGATGCGCTCGCCGCTCCGACTGAACAAGGGGGCGCCCACCACCAGATGCGGCACACCGTCGATCATTTCCGGCGGCGACAAGGTCGGCCCGCGGCTATCGGCGGCGGGAACCGCGCCACGCGGCCAGACAAAGGCCTTGCCGACCGCCACCACCAACTGGTTCTGGGCGTCCAGCCGGGCGATCCCTTGCAACTCGGTCGACAGACCCAGCGAATCTTGCAGCTTGTCCCGGGTGAAGTCCGCCAGGGCCTCGCGGGTCATGCGGCCCTCGTGGAAGTCGGCCAGTTTGTCGCGGATGACGGTGCGGCTGGTGACCTGCTGCGCCAGCATGCGCCCGCGCGACAGGAACTCCTCGGCGGCCATGACCTTCAACTCGACGACGTGGCTGAGCGAGGCGTAGCTGCCAGCCCGAAGCGTCAGTGCCAGAGGTCCGACGCTGGCACCGGCGACCACCAGGCAGATGGCGGTCATCACAACGGCCGAATAGAGCGCGATGGAACGGCGTAGCCGCTCCGCATTGACTTCGGTCAGGCCAACCTCCCCGAATATGAACAATTTGGAATGCTATGCGAATCGGCCGCGCAAGTGAACGGGATTTAACCAGCGGGGGCGGGAATTGTCGGCTTGGCGGCCCGGATGGTGAACATCGATCGCCGACCGGCTATTGTGTCCGACCCGATGCGGAGACGAGATCGATGACCTGTAAAATCTGCGGCGCGCCGACCGAAGGACGTGACCATTGCGGCGAACCCTGCCGGCTCAAGCTTGAATGCCTGCGCATCGCCTGGGACCGCGCCGCCCGCATGGTCGGGGTCAACGGCTATTACGACCGCCGCACCCGCGAGCATCTACGCAATCACAACAGCCGCGGCGCCAAGGTCATGTACAAGGAATGGGAAGCGGCCAAGGCCCGGCTGGGCGAGCGGCCGTGATGCGCTTGCATGGCGGGTTGGGGCGGCGAAAGACGCGGATTATACCAGCGGCCGCAATGCCTGACCTTCGGTCCGTCATTACGGCGCCCTCACGCGCCGGGCGGCGGACCTCCGTCCGCCTTGGCTTCCGCGCCATAAGGCGCGCGGCCGCACTTGCGGCCGTCCAACGGTCGAAGGCTTCGACCGTTGGTATTATACCTCGTCGTTCATGTTCAGCGTGGGGGGCGGCTCTTCCTGTTTGATCACGCCGCCCAGGCGCAGGCCGGGGACCGGGATGTCGGCGACGAAGCGGGTGTTGACCAGGTCGGTGCGGGCCTTGGTCAGGGCCAGCTGGGTCAGGATCAGCGCCACCAGATTGGCGACGAACAAAGCGGCGGCCGGCAGCAACGCCGCCCTGGACAACGCGCCGAACAGCGGGATGGCAAACAGTGCCGGCACGGCGGCGAACATGCAGGCGTCGCGCCAGCGCTTGGCCTTGACCATCCGGGCCGCCCGCCAGGCGGCCGGGGATTTCAGCACCAGCTTGGTGCCGGCCTGGGCCACCAACTGGGCGGCATAGCCGGCATAGGGGGCTGGCAGGTCCTTGAACTTGCCGATCAGGTAAAGCCCGTCGGCCGACGGCGTGAAGGGGACGTGAAGCGCGTTGATCGGCCACTTCCCGCGCGGCACATGCGGGCCGATGATCTTGAACACTTCGATCGAGAACGCCGTGTTGGCGTTCAGCACATAAACGTCGATACCGCTCACGTCCACCCCCGCCTGGTGTGGTGATTCCAAAGCTCACGTCATCATGCGGATTTCGGAAACACCACACAATTCAATGAATGAACCTCAATAGACGCCGGCAGCGTTCAACGCCGCCGCATATTTCCGATCCTCGATCAGGATGTGAGTCACGATCCAATCGTGCAGGAACTCCAGGACTTCGACGGCCTGGACCGGCTCGCGCGCGATCCGCTCCTCCAGTTCCAAGACCTGTTTCGTCAGCTTGACGTGGCGTTGCTTGTGCTCTGGCGTGTCGCCATAGCCGTAGCGCTGCATCAAGGCTTCTTCCTCGGCGAAGTGATATTTGGTGTAGGTGATCAGGAAGTCCAGTGCGGCGGCGACCTCTTCCCGGCTGCGTTCGCTTTCGACCGCGTCCAACAGGTGGTTGGCGGTGGCGAACAGCCGGCGGTGCTGCGCGTCGATTTGCTGGATGTTGATGCTGTATTCGTCGTTCCAGGCCAGCACCGTGCGGCCGGCCTGCGACACCGACGATTCCTGGCGGTTGCGCCGTTCGAAGGTCTCGAACAACTTCCAGCGGACGTTGGGGATGGCGCCCAACAGGTTGGCGGGGATCGAATGGATCTCGGTCGGTTCCTCGGTGCGCAGGCGGGCGATGCCGGGGGCGTCGAACACGGCGGCCTCCTCGCCGAAGAACTCGCCCTCGCCCAGGGTCTCGATCACCTCGCCGCCCAGCACGCGGCTGACCCGGCCCGAGCGGATCAGGCCGACAGCGCGCTCGTTGTGGTCGATGAAGCTGCCGGGCTCGTAGACGCGGCGCCGCATCGATTTGGTCAGGGCGTTCAAGGTGCCGGTCGAGACCACGCCGCCCAGCAGCCAGGTGCGCGACAGGAACTCGCGGCCCTCCATCAGGGTGGAAATGCCGCTGAACAATTGGTGGCGCAGGACGAAGGTGGTGTAGACGTCGCAAGGGATCTCGAGGACCTGGACGAAGCTGACGGCGCGGCAGGTTTCGGCGGCCGGCAGGCCGTGCAGGCCGGTCAGCTCGCCCAGAAGGGCGCCCGCCGACAGGGCGGCGCGGGCCTCGCCGTCCTCGTCCAGCATTTCGACCTGGCCGGTCAGCAGCAGATAGATGCAATCCTGCGGCTGGCCGTTCTTGTAGATGATGGTCTCGGGATTGAACATGCGCATCGGGCCGTTCAGGATGGCCTCGATGTGGTCGGGATTGACCTGCGGGAAATAGGCGGTCAGCAGCTTGAAGGCGGTCCGGCCCAGGAAGTCGCGGTGCGCCGAGATCAGCACGTCGACGGTGCCGAAACTGGCCCCCGAGCCGATGCGCTTTTGTTCCGGCGTCAGGGCCTGGGCGGTGTGGGCCAGCAAGATCTTGCCCGATTTGTCGGCGATGAAGTCGGTGGCGACGCCGTGGATCAAGCCCCCGCCGATATCGACCTTCTTGATGTCGGCCGGTTCATGGTAATTGGCGGCCACTTGGTCGAAGGCCGCCTGCGACAGGCCGGGCTTGGACTCGTCGTCGGTGACGAAGCCCTTCAGCACCGCCAGGCTGACCAGGTCGGCGTAATGGGCATAGGTCCTCAGGCCCCCGGCCCCCATGGCGCGGAACTGGAAGATGGTGTTCTCGACCGGATGCGGCGAGAACAGCGGCTTGACGTCCATGCCGTCGATGTCGTTCCACTGCCCCAGCGCCAGATCGTGGACATCGAAATATTCGTGGAACTCGCTTTCCTCGATGGACAGCAGTGCCGACAGCTTCTTGGCCACCGAATGGCGCACCATCGGCACGGCGAAATACTTGATGCGGTGGTCGGCCTGCATCAGCGAGGTCAGGCCGGCGAAATGGTCGTCATGGCCGTGGGTGTGGAAGATACCCTCGATCTCGTTGATGCCGATGCCCAGGGCGGTCAGGCTGTGATCCAGGTTCGGCCCGGCATCGACCAGGTAGACCCGGCCCTGGAACACCACGACCGACCCCATGCTGGGGCGGCGGATGTCCCAGCCGTCGCCTTCACCCAGATGGACCACGGCGAAATAGTCGCGGCGGAACTGGAAGCTGCCCAGCGGATAGGGACAATCGTGACTGCGGTGCGGCGCCAGGTTCAGATCGACGATGGCGGTGTCGTCGCCATAGCTCACCTCGAAGACGTTCAGGCTGACGCGGCGGATGGTGACGCCGTTCTTGATCTCCATCGGGCGGTCGTCGAGGATCAGGCCGTTCAGCAATTCGCGCGGATGCTGGATGCGGCCGAAGGCGAACTTCAGCTTCAGGCGCATCATCTCGCGGGCCTGGTCGGCGGGCACGCCGGCATCCATCAGTTCCAGCTCGGAAATCAGGCCGTAATTGCCGCGATAGATGTATTGCATCTGCGCTTCGACCTGCTCGCGCCGGCCGATCAGGATCGGCTTGGCCCCGGAATTGTTGGGGTGGCCGGGCAGCAGCAGGCCCTGGCGATAGAACATCTGCAGGACGGGGAATTCGGCCAGGTTGCACACCTCGCCGTTCTGGACCATGACGTCCGACAGCAAGATGGCGTTGGGGCCGGTCTCGCACATCACGCCGCCGACATTGATCGGCCGGATCAGGCCGCGCCGCATCAGGTGCTTGACCGAGTCGGCCGGGCATCCGCACAGGATGCGCAGGTCGGCATCGGGGACCGCCAGCCAGATGATTCCCGGTTCGATCTCGATGGTGACGATGCTGGCCATGCCGGCGGCTCCCTTTATTCCCCGGCCACGAGTCTAGCGCATGAAACGTGGCGGGGAAACCGGGACGTGCAAGGCGAGTTTCAGCAGTTCCAGACGACGTAGCCCTGGGTGGTGACGCCGGCCTGGGCCAAGACTGTCTTCGCGTCGGCATAAAGCGAGGCGGTGACGATGCTGGGGATCACCGCCGCCTTGGCCGTGCCATAGCTTTGCCAGGTCACGCCGGCGGTCGTCGCCCAATCGTTGGCGGTTTCGCTGCCCGAGGTATAGAGCTGCGGCGACAGGAAGTCGATATTGCCGTCCTGGAAAAAGCCTTCCATCAGTTGGGCGGCGTCGGCGATGCCATAGGGCCCCGAATGGCTGACGGTGACCAGGACCTTCAGACCGGCGGCCTTGGCGGCGGCGAAGGATTGCGCGAACGGCACCGACAGGCCGCTGTCGCCTTCCTCGACGTCATAGGCCAGGCCCTGATAGGCGGCAAAGCTGCCGGCGGCGATGGCGGAATTGATCTTTTGCAGCAGGTCGGCGCTGAAACGGCCGTTTTCATTGCCGCCCCCCAGGCCCAGATACTTGGTGCCCACCAGGCCGGCGACGGTGGCGGCGCTGTTGGAAAGGGCCTGGTCGGGATCGGTCCAGCCGCTGAAGGCGATGCCCAGATTGGCCCCGGCCGGCGGGGTGACGCTCAGCCAGGTCCGGCGCCAATAGCCGATATTGGCGGCCGCGACCGGCTGCGGCTGCGGTTGCGAGCCGGCGGGGATCACGATGGTCTGGCCGACCTGCAGCGCCGATGCCGGCATATTGGGATTGGCGGCGGCGATCTGGTCGGCGGTGACGCCCTGGCAGCCATTGACGGCCTGGGCGATCGACCAATAGGAATCGCCCGGTTGGATGGTGTACTTCAAGCCCTCGGTCATGATCAGCCCCCCCGCCCTGGTTTCGTCGGTATCGGCCGAACGGTCGATCCGGCCCCAGGATGGCACTGATACCGGCCAGTAAAAAGGGAAAAAGTAGAACTTAAATACCATGTTACATTACGCGCGCCGGTGGGGCCGCTTCTTCACGGCGCCATGAACCTGCATCGGGCGTCTGAAAATTGGTGAGGAATGCGGGACTTGAACCCGCGCAGGCGCAGCCTGCAAAACCAACACCCTTGCGGGTTCGTCTGAAAGTTGGTGGGGACGGCGGGACTTGAACCCGCAAGGCCGAAGCCGGGCGATTTTAAGTCGCCAGTGTTTACCGTTTCACCACGTCCCCTTGATCCGCCGTGGCGGCTCAAGATTTTGCCTGGGGCGCGCCCGTGCCGGGCGGCTCAGACGCCGCTCGGGCTGTGTGCGCGAGGTGGGGCGGCCGTCCTACGGGGCGGCCTTGGGGAGATATTTCGAGATATCGACGTCGTCGATCTGCTCGGGCTTCAGATATTGCTCGGCATAGTCCTTCCACACGCCGGACTGCAGGAACAGCACCCACAGATCGGGGTCGATGTGGGCATCCTTGACCATGAACGACATGATCTTCAGGGATTCCGACAGGGTCTTGGGCTTCTTGTAGGGGCGGTCGGCGGCGGTCAGCGCCTCGAAGATGTCGGCCACCGCCATCATGCGGGCCGGGTCGCTCATCTGCTCGCGCATCAGGCCCTTGGGATAGCCGCGGCCGTTCATCTGTTCGTGGTGGCCGCCGGCCCATTCGGCGACCCGGGTCAGGTTCTTGGGGAAGGGCAGGGCCTTCAGCATCAAGATGGTCTGGGTGATGTGCTCGTTGATCTTGAAGCGGTCCTCGGCGGTCAGGGTGCCGCGGCCGATCGACAGATTGTAGATTTCACCCTGGTTGTACTTGTTGGCGCAGGGCTTCATGGTGAAGCCCTCCTCGTCATAGCGGCTCCAGTCGATGGTCGCCTCGTGCGGGATGATGTGCCAGTCGTGGTCGGCCAGCACCTTTTCCACCACCGGCGGCTTGGGCTCGTCCGGCTTGCGGCGCTTCATCTCGTCGATGGACAGACCCAGATGGTCGTCGATGGTGCGCACCCAGGTCATCTCGGCGATCTGCTTCAGGCGCTCGATGCGTTCGGGCGCCATGAACTCGCCGCCGACATTGCATTCGGCGACGAAGCCGAAATCCTCGTCCAACTGGGCCAGGCGGGCTTCCATCTCGGCCTTCAACTCGGCCTCGGGCTTCTCGTCGGCGATGACCGCCTGCAGATAATCGATGACGGCGTCGCGCTTCATCACCTCGAACCGCATCCGCACTTCGTGGATCCGGTTGTAGATGGTTTCCAGCTTGGTCGCCTTGTCGACGATGTATTCCGGCGTGGTGACCTTGCCGCAATCGTGCAGGCCGGCGGCGACTTCCAGTTCGTACCACTCGTCCTCGGTCAGGTCGAAGTCGGCGAACGGGCCTTCGGTCTGGTCGCAGGCCGCCTTGGCCAGCATGGCGGTCAGGGCGGGCACGCGATTGCAGTGGCCCCCGGTATAGGGGCTCTTGGCGTCGATCGCGCCGGCGATGACTTGAATGAAGCTCTTGAACAGATGTTTCTGGGCTTCGATCAGGCGCTGGTTGTCCAGCGCCACCGCCGCCTGCGAGGTCAGGGCCTCGATCAGCGGGGTGATGTCGGGGCCGAAGGCGATGACGGTGTTCTTGGCGTCGCGGGCGTTGATCAGCTGCAGGACGCCGATCACCTCGTTCTCGTAGTTCTTCAAGGGCACGGTCAGGAACGACTTCGACCGATAGCCGGTCTTGGCGTCGAAGGCCTTGGTGCCGGAAAAGTCGAACTTGTCGACGTCGTAGGCGTCGGTGATGTTGACGGTGGTGCCCGACAGCGCGCAGTAGCTCGAGACGTTCTTGTGGTTGGGCACGCCCTGATCGTCATGCAGCCTGAGCGGCGGGAACGGGATCGGCTTGCCGGTGGTGCCGCCCATCGCCACGTCCAGCGTGTCGTTCAGCATGATCTCGAACTTCAGCGCGTCCTTCTTTTCGGTGACCAGATACAGCGTGCCGCCGTCGGCGTTGGTCATCGACTTGGCGCCCAGCAGAATCTTTTCCATCAGCCGGTTGTGATTCCGCTCGGCCGAGAGGGCGATACCCAACTCGATCAGCGTCCGATATCGCTGTTCCTGCGATGCCGCGGCCATGTGCGCAACTCCCTCATCCCTGCCCAGGGCAATATTTAAGGGTAACCGTTCTCGCGCACAAGGCCAAGGCCAAGGTTGACCTTTCCGCTCGCTTCGCGCTTCCATGGGGCGCCATCTGCCGGAGGTCTCCTTGCCCCACGATTCCTTGCGCGATTTTATCTCCAGGTTGGAAAGCACGGGCCGACTTGTGCGTGTCGGTGTGCCGGTGTCGCCGTCCCTGGAGATGACCGAGATCCAGACCCGCCTGCTGGCCGAGGGCGGCCCGGCGGTTTTGTTCGAGAATCCTGTGCGCGCCGACGGCAGCGCTTACGGCATGCCGATGCTGGTCAACCTGTTCGGCACCGTGGAAAGGGTGGCGTGGGGCATGGACCGCGAGCCCGGCCAGTTGCGCGAGGTGGGCGAGACCCTGGCCTTCCTCAAGCAGCCCGAGCCGCCGGGCGGCTGGCGCGAAGCCTTGGAAATGCTGCCTTTGGTCCGAAATGTCATGGCGATGAAGCCGAAGACGGTCGGCAACGCGCCCTGCCAGCAGGTGGTGCTGACCGGCGATCAGATCGATCTGGGCCGGCTGCCGATCCAGGGCTGCTGGCCGGGCGAGCCGGCGCCCCTGATCACCTGGCCGCTGGTGGTGACCCAAGGCCCCAACCCGCCCGAGGACAAGCGCGACGCCTTCAACCTGGGCATCTACCGCATGCAGGTGACCGCCAAGGACGAAACCTTGATGCGCTGGCTGAAGCACAGGGGCGGCGCCCAGCATTTCCACCGCTGGAAGCAGGTGAAGTCCGAACCGATGCCGGCCGCCGTGGTGATCGGGGCCGATCCCGGCACCATCATCGCCGCCGTGACCCCGGTCCCCGAGACCTTGTCGGAATACCAGTTCGCCGGCCTGCTGCGCGGCAAGAAGGTCGAACTGGTCGATTGCAAGACGGTGCCCCTGAAGGTGCCGGCCAATGCGGAAATCGTGCTGGAAGGCCATGTCCTGCTGGACCGGACCGGGCCGGAAGGCCCCTATGGCGACCACACCGGCTATTACAACAATGTCGAGGATTTCCCGGTCTTCAAGGTCTCGGCCATCACCATGCGCAAGGACCCGATTTATCTGTCGACCTTCACCGGACGCCCGCCGGACGAGCCCAGCGTGCTGGGCGAAGCCCTGAACGAGGTGTTCATTCCGCTGCTGACCCAGCAATTCCCGGAAATCGTCGATTTCTGGCTGCCGCCCGAAGGCTGCAGCTACCGCATCGCCGTGGTGTCCATCAAGAAGGCCTATCCCGGCCACGCCAAGCGGGCGATGTTCGGCATCTGGAGCTTCCTGAAGCAGTTCATGTACACCAAGTTCGTCATCGTGGTGGATGACGACATCGATTGCCGCGATTGGAAGGACGTGATGTGGGCGATCTCGACCCGCATGGACCCGGCCCGCGACATCACCGTGGTCGAGGGCACCCCCATCGATTATCTGGACTTCGCCAGCCCCGAATCGGGCCTGGGCGGCAAGATCGGGCTGGACGCCACCAACAAATGGCCGCCCGAGACCCATCGCGAATGGGGCGTCAAGCTGACCATGGCCCAAGAAATCGTCGATCAGGTGACCAGGCGCTGGGGGGAATACGGCCTGCCCGGATCGGGCAAGCCGATCTGGAAATAGTGTCCTGCCCCCGAAATTCGCATCGCGAATTCCGGGGATAAGCAGGCCACTCATTTGTTGAATTGTGTGGTGATTCTGAAATTCGCAGCCTTCTGCAAATTTCAGAATCACCACACGAGCGGTTACTTCCTGGCGGCCGGGGCCATCGCCTGCATCTTCGCGTCCATCTGGGCCTGCAGCACCAGGTCGAACATCATCAAGGTGGCGGTGTCGCCGTCCTCGTGCACCAGGACCGCTTCCTGCTTGGGGGTTTTCCAGCGGATCAGGGTGTCGCCCTGATCCTGCGGCGCGCCGAAGCGGCTGGTCAGGAACTTGCCCAGGTCGGCGAAGCCGGCGCGCGGGAACTCGATGAACAATTGCACCATGCGCCGGGTGCCGCCGGCATCGGGGCCGAAGGTGGCGGCCATCTGGCCGGGCTGGCCGGCGATCTTGCGCTTGGCCTGGCTCCACACCCCCTTGTCGTCGACGGACAACAGGGCGCAGCGGGTCGCCCCCATATTGGTCATCTGTTGCGGCATGGTCAAAAGCTTGCCCAAGGTGCCCGGCTTGTCGGGGTCGTCGCTGCAATAGACCGCCATGCCCGGCGGCCAGGCCCCGAAGCGGAACTGGCCCTGCATCATGCCCGGCCGGGCGAAGCCCAGGTCGAATTCCCTGTCGGCGGCCAGGGCGGGCGACGACAACAGCAAAAAAGCGGCCAGCAAGTGACGGAACATCATGATCCCCCGGTGGTTCGCGGGCAGTTTAGCGCAAGGTGAATGTGCGCATCATCTGTCGGAAAGCCGCGCCCGCGCCCGGGAATCCGCGCCCGACGGCAAGGGGGCGGCGCGGTCGGCCATCCAGGCGGCGATGTCGTCCAGCACCAGTTTGGCCTGCAGGTCGCGCAGCAGCATGTGCCAGCCCTGGGCGTACAGGGCGACCTGCTGGTCGCGTCCCAAGCCGGGCAGGGCGCGGATCGCCCGCCAGGTCGGCTCGGCCGGGATGACCTCGTCCTTCTCGCCATACAGGACCAGGGTCGGGCCGGAGACCTTGGGGGCCAGTTCGGCGGCGCGGTCCATCAGATCGACCACCCCCTTGATGGCATCGACACGGGTTTCCTTGATGACCAAGGGGTCGGCGCCCAGCTTCTTCAGCATCTCGATATTGTCGGACGGGCGGATGTTCAGCCCGCGCCCCGACGGCTTCCAGCCCGGCGCGACATGATAGGCCAGCCACAGGACGGCCTGCTGGTACCACGGCATGGCGGCGCGGCCCCACACCGCGGGCGCCGACAAAATTTTCGCGGTCATTTCCGCGGGCGTGCGGCCCTGGGCTTCCATCACCATCAAGACGGCCCCGCCCATGCTTTCGCCCAGGGCGAACACCGGCAGGCCGGGATGCTTGGCCGCCAACAGGCGAATGGCGGTGGCGGAATCGTCGGCCATGGCCTCGGTCGATGACCACGTGCCCGGATGCGGCCCCTGGCCGAAGCCGCGCTGGTCATAGGCATAAGAGGCGATGCCCAGCCCGGCCAGATACGCGCCCGGTTCGTCGAAGAAGTTCGAGTAATCGTTCATGCCGTGCAGGGCGACGATCACCGCCTTGGGAGGCCCGGCCGGCAGCCACTGGCGTAGCGGCAGGCGGGCGCCGTCGGCCATCAGCAGATGATCGGGGGCGAGCGCGGGGGTGACCACCGGTGGGCCGGGCGGGTGGCTCACGGCGGCGCAAGCCGACAGCAGCAGGGCGAACAGCAGGACATTGAGCCGCCTCATGCCTTGGACGAGGTCAGTTGCAGGAAGATGTCTTCCAGGTCGGCTTCCTCGGTCGACAGGTCCTGGATGACCAGCCCGGCCTCGCGCACCAGATCCAGGATCTTGCCCATGGGCAGCACCGACGGCTGATAGCGGATGACCAGCCGTCCGTCGGGCCTGATCTCGGGGGCCAGTGCCGCCAGGGCGGCTGGCACGGATTCGGGACGCCGGTCCAGGGTCAGGACCACCGCCTTGGAATCCATCCGCGCCAGCAGGTTCGGCGTGGTGTCGCAGGCCACCAGACGGCCCTGGTTGATGATGGCGATGCGGTCGCACAATTCCTGGGCTTCTTCCAGGTAATGGGTGGTCAGGACCACGGTGGTCCCGGCGGTGTTCAACTGGCGGATCATCGCCCACAGGCTTTGGCGCAGTTCGATATCGACGCCGGCGGTCGGCTCGTCCAGCACCAGGACCGGCGGATTGTGCACCATCGCCTTGGCCACCAGCAGGCGGCGGCGCATGCCGCCCGACAGGGTGCGGGCATAGGAATCAGCCTTGTCGGCCAGGCCGACGGCTTCCAGGATCGCCTCGGTGCGGCGCTCAGGTCTGGGCACGCCGTACATGCCGGCCTGGACCTCCAGCAATTCGCGCGGCGTGAAGAACGGGTCCAGGTTCAGCTCTTGCGGGACCACGCCGATGGCCGCCTTGGCGCCCCTCGGGTCCTTGTCGATATCCCGGTCCCACACCGCCACGGTCCCGGCGCTTTTCATCACCAGCCCGGCCAGGATGTTGATGAAGGTGCTTTTGCCGGCGCCGTTCGGCCCCAAAAGGCCGAAGAACGAGCCCCTGGGAATCGCCAGCGACACCTGGTTCAGCGCCTGCTTGCGGCCCTGCCTGCCGGCATAGACCTTGGAAAGGCCGTCGGCGTGGACGGCGTTGTCGGGAAGTGTTTGCTCCATCGTCAGCAATGGGTATCATCCGCCGGTTTCAACGGTCAACGGATCATCCATCATGTCCAACGCCCCGGCTGCCCAGAAGGCCCCCCAGTTCGAGACCATCACCGTCGAGTCCGCCTCGGTCGGCTGCGACGGCGGCGGCGGTCCGCTGGGCCATCCGCTGGTCTATCTGCATCTCGGCCACGACCGCCAGGTGACCTGCCCCTATTGCTCGCGCAATTTCGTGCTGGCCGAGGGCGCCAAGCTCGGCGGGCATTGATTCCGGTGGCGGACGCTCCTCGTCACGTCTTCCTGGTGGACGGCTCGGGATTCATCTTCCGGGCCTTCCACGGTCTGCCGCCGATGACCCGGCCCGACGGGGTTCCGGTCAACGCCGTCTACGGCTTCACCACCATGCTGATGAAGCTGTTGGACGACACCGACGCCGACCATGTGGCGGTGATCTTCGACGCCGCCCGCAAGAGCTTCCGCAACGATATCTACCCCGCCTACAAGGCGCACCGCCCGCCCGCCCCGGAAGAGCTGGTGCCCCAGTTCCCGCTGATCCGCGAGGCGGTCAGGGCCTTCAACGTCCCCTCGGTCGAGATGGACGGCTTCGAGGCCGACGACCTGATCGCCACCTATACCGCCCAGGCGGTGGCGGCCGGTGCGCGCGTCACCATCGTCTCGTCGGACAAGGATCTGATGCAGCTGGTGGGCGACGGCGTCACCATGCTCGACACCTTGAAGAACCGCACCATCGGCGTGGCCGAGGTGGCGGAAAAGTTCGGCGTCGCCCCCGATCGTGTGGTCGATGTCCAGGCCCTGTGCGGCGACAGCGCCGACAACGTGCCGGGCGTGCCGGGCATCGGCATCAAGACCGCCGCCCAATTGATCGCCGAATATGGCGATCTCGACACCTTGTTGGCCCGCGCAGGCGAGATCAAGCAGCCCAAGCGGCGCCAGACCTTGCTGGAAAACGCCGATGCCGCCCGCATGAGCCGCGAGCTGGTGCGCCTGAAGACCGACGTGCCGGGGGTCGAGCCGTTGGAAGGCTTCGCCAAGCGACGGGCCGACCCGGCCGAGCTGGCCGCCTTCCTGGCCGCCCAGGGCTTCAAGAGCCTGATGGCCCGCCTGGGCGTCAAGGCCCACGCCCCGCAACAGCCGCCAGACGCCGCCCCGGTGCCGGAAACGCCGCCGCCGGTGGAACGGGTCAGCCAGGATTACGAACTGGTGACCAGCGCTGACGCCCTGGCCCGCTGGGTCGAGGCGGCCACCGCAGCCGGCATCGTCGCCCTTGATACCGAAACCACCGGTCTTGACCCGCTGCGCGCCGAACTGGTCGGATTGTCGCTGGCGGTGGCGCCGGGACGGGCCTGCTATATCCCGGTCAAGCACACCACCGGCGAGGCCCAGGGCTCGCTGCTGCTGGGCGATGGGGGCGCCCCCAAGGCCCCCGACATCCTGCCCCGCGCCCAGACCTTGGCCGCGCTGGCGCCCTTGCTGGCCGACCGCTCGGTGCTGAAGGTCGGCCACAACATCAAGTACGATCTGCAGGTGCTGGCCCAGGCCGGCCTGTCGGTCGCCCCCATCGACGACACCATGCTGCTGTCCTATGTGCTGGATGGCGGCAGCCACGGCCACGGGCTGGACGAACTGGCCCAATTGCATTGCGGCCACACCAACATCGCCTTTTCGGCGGTGTGCGGCAGCGGCAAGACCATGATCACCTTCGACCGGGTGCCGCTGGACAAGGCGCTGGCCTATGCCGCCGAAGACGCCGACATCACGCTGCGCCTGCACGGCTTCCTGAAGGCCCGCCTGCTGGCCGAGCGCATGGTCACCGTCTACGAGACGCTGGAACGCCCGCTGGTGCCGGTGGTGGTGGCGATGGAAGCGGCCGGCATCAAGGTCGATGGCGCCGTGCTGGCCGGGCTGTCCGCGGAATTCGGCGGCCGCATCGCCGTGCTGGAGGCCGAGATCCAGGACCTGGCCGGCACCGCCTTCAATGTCGGCTCGCCGCAGCAACTGGGCAAGGTGCTGTTCGAGGACATGGCCCTGCCGGGCGGCAAGAAGACCAAGACCGGCCAGTGGGGCACCGGCGCCGACGTGCTGGAAGAACTGGCCGCCCAGGGGCATGTGCTGCCGGCCCGGGTGCTGGACTGGCGGCAATTGTCGAAGCTGAAAAGCACCTATACCGACGCGCTGCAGGCCCAGGTCAACCCCAATACCGGCCGGGTCCACACCAGCTATGCCCTGGCGGTGACCACCACCGGGCGGCTGTCGTCGTCGGACCCCAACCTGCAAAACATCCCGATCCGCACCGAGGAAGGCCGCAAGATCCGCACCGCCTTCGTCGCCACCCCCGGCCATACCCTGCTGTCGGCCGATTATTCGCAGATCGAGCTGCGGCTGGTGGCCCATGTCGCCGGCATCAAGGGCCTGATCGAGGCCTTCCATCACGGCGACGACATCCACGCCATCACCGCCTCGCAGGTGTTCGGGGTGCCGGTCGAAGGCATCGATCCGGCCCTACGCCGCCGCGCCAAGGCGATCAATTTCGGCATCATCTACGGCATCTCGGCCTTCGGGCTGGCCAACCAGCTGGGCATCTCGAACGGCGAGGCCAAGTCCTATATCGAGGCCTATTTCGCCCGCTATCCGGAAATCCGCACCTTCATGGAGACCACCAAAGAGGAAGCCCGGGCCAAAGGCTTCGTGGTCACCCCCTTCGGCCGCAAGGTGTGGACGCCCGGCATCAAGGACAAGAACGGCGCGTTGCGCGCCTTCGCCGAGCGGGCCGCCATCAATGGCCCGATCCAAGGGGGCGCCGCCGACATCATCAAGCGGGCGATGATCCGCCTGCCGGGCGAACTGGCGGCGGCCGGACTGACCGCGCGCATGCTGCTGCAGGTCCATGACGAACTGGTGTTCGAGGTTCCCGACGCCCAGCTGGACTCCACCGCCTCCCTGGTCAAGCAGGTGATGGAGCAGGCGGCGAGCCTAAGCGTGCCTTTGGTCGTGGAAACCGGAACAGGTCCATCCTGGGCTCTTGCCCATTGACGGGCCTGCCTCCCCTTCCAATAGTATGGAGGCGGGGTTCGGTGGAAGGGATGCGATCGTGACCGAGGATTTGGCCTTCCTGACCGCTGAAAAGAAGCGGCTGGACCAGCTGCTGGACAACGCCATGGACCAGTACGCCCTGGTCGAGGAAGATCTGAACGTCCGCATGAAGGGCAAGAGCGGTGCCGAACTGGATGCCTTGATGGCCGAACGGGCCCGCATCGAGGACACCCTGGGCATCGTCGCCCTGGTCGAACGGATCGACGTCATCCGCGAAAAGATCGAGGCGCTGCGGGGGTAGGGGCGCGCCCCTCGACCGTCAATCCGCCAGGAATTCCAACTGCCAGGTCATCTCGTCGGGCGACAGCGGGAAGCCGCCGTCGCGGGCGTGCAGGGTGCGGCTGGCCGGCAGCTTCAGCAGTCGGCTTTGCAGGGTCATGCACAAGGACATCGACAGCCCGGCCTTCCAGGCGATCGACACCATGCCCTTGGCGCTTTGGGTCTCGACCGTCTTCTTGATCACCTTGGGCGACAACTCGGCCAGCACCGCCAGCGAGGCGGTGACGAAGGCGATGTCGTTGCCCGACAGGGCCGTGTCGATGGTGCTTTCGTTCAATTGGTGCTGGGCGTGCAGGTGACGGGCGCGGATCAGGGCCGCCTCTTCGTCGGCGGCGCGCTTGGCCTCGCCCTTGGCCGGGCCCTGGACCTCGAGCTCGTCCAGGCGCTTCCTGACGGCGGCGGCCACCGCGGCGGTGGCGGCGGTGTCGAGATCGTTGCGCAAGGCCAGGCCCTGCAGCAGGTTGGCGGCGACGAAACGGGCCAGTTTGATGGCCGCCTTCGACGGCAGCGACGGGCGGTTGACCAGCGGCTGGTGCCAGGCCTCGATATCGACGGCGCGATCGACCAGCCGGTCCAGGGTCTCCTCGCGGATCTGGGCGCTGGCATTGCCCAGCAGGACGGCGATGGCATCGGTGTCGTCGGTGGCGGCGATGGCGTCGGCCACCCGCACATTGACGCCGTCGCGCTTGGAAATGGCGGTAAGCGCGCCGGGGATCGGGCTGGAGGCGATGATTTCCAGCAGATCCTCGTCGGTCAGCACCGGCGAATATTGAAGCACCGGGCCGGCCACGGCGATTTCGGCGTCGCGGGCCAGCCGGCCGATCACTTCCGGCGGGGCGTCGGCGACGTCCTTCAGGGCTTGGGACAGGATCTCGCGGACCCGGGTGATCTGGTCGCGGGCCAGGGTTTCCAGCGCCTCGTAGGCGGCGCGGCGCAGGCGGTCTTGTTCCTGCGCGGTCAGACCGCGGGCGACCCGGGCGATCTTCATGGCCAGGTCCTGGCGCACGGCGGCGTCGATGTCGCGGGCCAGCAGCAGGTTGGCCTGGGCCGGGGTCCCCGGGTTGGCGGCGACCAGGCGGCGGACGTCGGGGTCGGAATCCTCGGCCAGGAAATACAGGATCTCGGCCCGCATCTCGGGGTGGCCGGCCAGCTTCGAGCGCACAGCCGGATCGGGGTCGGCGGCCAGGTCGCGGGCTTCTTCATAGGTCACCTTGCGGTCGCCGCCCAACAGGCGCTTCAGCAGGCTCATCACCATGGGCTCAGCCTCCGGTCGCGCCAGGCGGCGGGGCCAGGCGCCAGTGGCCCTTGCCGTCGCGCTTGACCTCGTACATCGCCTTGTCGGCGCGCGCGATCAGCTCTTCCAGGGTTTCATGGCTGGGGCCGCCATGGACGGCGACGCCCAGGCTCATGGCCAGCTTCTTTTCCGGGGTGCCGGAATAGCGGACCAGCTCCTTGCTGGCCTCCAGCATGTCGGTGCAGCGCTGGATGGCGATATGTTCCTCGGCGCCTTCCAGCCAGATGGCGAATTCGTCGCCGCCCAGCCGCGCCACCAGATCGATCGGGCGGGTCGATTGCAGCAGCAGATCGCGCACCGCCAGCAGGGCCTGGTCGCCGGTCTGGTGGCCGTGCACGTCGTTGACCGCCTTGAAATTGTCCAGGTCGGCATAGATCAGGGCGGCCGGCCGGTGTTCACGCGACAGGCGGTTGAAGCGCCGGGCGATTTCCTCGAAGAAGGCGCGGCGGTTGAACAGGCCGGTCAGGCTGTCGGTGCGCGACAGCTTCAAGATGCGTTCGTGGTTGGCGATCTGCTCGTTGGCCAGGCCGACCTGGTTGGCGACATCGTCGATCAGCAGGCGGTCGTCGTCGCTCCAGCCCGGGCGGCAGGGGTCACGCCACAGCAGGACCGCCCCGTTGATCGAGGCGCGGTAGCGGCTGACCGTGGCCAACACGTTCCAGCCGCCGATGGCATCGTCGAAATGGTCGGATTCCAGGAAGCTGTCCAGGATGGTCTTCTCGTCGCCGCCTTCGCCGTATTGGGCGGCCAGGGCGAAATCCGACGCTTCGGGATGGATGCGGAAGATCTGACAGCCGGTGGCCCCCAGGGCGCGCGCGGTGGCCTCGGCGGCGGCGCGCAGCATGTCGGCGGGATCGACCTCGTCTCTGATGGTGCGCACGATATAGGACAGCAGACGCTCGCGGCTGTTGGCGCGCGACAGGGCGGCGTCGCGCAGGCGTTCCTGGGTGACGTCGCGACAGATGCCGCGCGCGCCGATCCATTCGCCCTGCTCGCCCAGGATCGGCGTGGCCGAGGCCAGCAGACAGGCTTCCGAGCCGTCGGCCTGGCGCATCCACACCTCGGCATCCTCGACCGAGATCGAGGCCAGGAACGGCAATGCGGTGGTGTGGTCGGTCGAGGCCGAATATTCCTTGGGATGGTGGGCGACCAGTTCCGAGGCGGCATAGCCCAGCGCCCCCTTGGGGCTGACGAACACGAAGCGGCCGTCGGCGCCGACTTCCCAGGCGAAGTCGGAGCTGATCTCGACCAGATCCTTGTAGCGTTGGCGCGATTCCACCAGGGCCGAGCGCAGGTTGCGCTCCAAGGTGACGTCGCGGCCCAGGATCAGAAGGTGGTTGTCCTCGGTCGGCAGCGACGACAATTCCAGGATCAACACGCCGCCGCCGGGGGCGGCCAGGGTCTCGATGGTCGCAGCCGGCTGGCCTTCGGCGGTGGCCAGCAGGGCGGGCAGGTTCTTCAGGCGGTTTCCGGCGATGGCGGCCTGCAGCGGCTCGGCGCGCCGGTTGGCCTGAACCACCGCGCCGTCGCGGGTCAGCACCAGGGCCGGACCCGGATAGGCCGCCAAGGCGCTATCGCCCAGCGTCACCGAGCGGCGCTGCGGCTCGACCGGCCTTTGGGGTCTGGTTTCTTGGCCCGAACTCATGCGACTTGGATTCCCGCCCATCCGATCATCGAAACGTCTTACCACGAAGTACCATAAGTATGGCGGCCAAACACCCCCGAAACGCGAGCGGCCATTGCTTTTCGGCGGCTAAAGCCGCACCCTGTCGGCCATGACCGCGACCCGTCCCCTCGACCAGATCGAAACCTGGGTGTTCGACCTCGACAACACCCTGTATCCGGCCTCGTCCAGCCTGTTTCCGCAGATCGATGTGCGCATGCGCCGCTTCATCTCCGAGCGGCTCCACATGCCCTTGGGCGAGGCTTTCGCCCTGCAGAAGCGCTATTACCGCGAATTCGGCACCACGCTGCGCGGGCTGATGCTGGTGCATGGGCTCGAGCCCAAGGATTTCCTGGACTATGTCCACGACATCGACCATTCGGTGCTGGCCGTTGCCCCCGATCTGGATCGGGCGCTGGCCCAACTGCCGGGGCGCAAGCTGATCTTCACCAACGGTTCCGAGCGCCATGCCGAGAAGGTCCTGGCGCAACTGGGCATCGGCCAGCATTTTTCCGGCATCTTCGACATCGAGGCGGCCCGCTATGTGCCCAAGCCGCAGCCGGAATGCTATCTGGACATGGTGGCGCGCTTCGCCTTCGACCCGCGCGCGGCGGCGATGGTCGAGGACATCCATCGGAACCTGAAACCCGCCTTCGACATCGGCATGACCACGGTGTGGGTCCGCCAGGACGACCACCCCGATGCCAAGGTGGTGATGCAAGACGATACCGATCTGGCCCATGTCGATCACGTGGTGGATGATCTGGTCGCCTGGCTGCGCATGGTCCAGGCAGGCGGAAAATGATGCTTCCGCCCTGGATTCGTTTGTAGTAGCGTGTTCCGGGTGAGTGGCAAGCAACTTGCGGATGCGAAACGTCTGCCAAGCCTTGATTTTTCGATGCGCATCGGTATGCTGCTGCCTCTGAATTTTCCGAGGGTGTCCCATGAGCCACGGCGAGACCGTATTTCCCCGGACGCTGCCTGACGAGGCGCGGCAGGCCATTCGTGCGCGGATGGCGGCCAAGGGGCTGATCATGGAACCGGAAAACGAAGGCGAGGACCTGTCCTATCTGGGGCGCCTGTTTGACCTGACCTGCGACCGTCTGGATCGCGAGACGTCCGAACGATAAGCAGTGGGGCACGCCGTGACCACCAGGGCCGAAGCCCATCAGGATCGCGCACACCAACGACGACCGACAGTTCGCCTGCGTCAACGAGCATCTGTCGCTCTGGCTGGCCTGCGAGCAGTTGAAGAGCCACATGGATGCATCCGTCGCCGACCGGGGTGAGCAGGCGCGGAAACTGCGCGACGAGGTGGTGTCGCGAATCGACCGCTCCCTCAAGGACGCCAAGGGCCTTGCCTATATCGTCCATTGCATGCGGTCGCGGACGTTCGGGCCGCACCATTATGTGATTTTGCTGCGGCAATTCACCATCCTGTGACGATCCCACCCGCGGCGGGCAGGGGTGACCCTACGCGGGCGCGCGTTGACTTGGAGCGCCGAAGCGCTATGTTTCGGCCTGTGATTTCTCGCCCTTCAAGGACACGACCCCATGAGCTTCGCCCAACTTCAGTCCGACATCGACGCCGCCTGGGAGGCCCGTGACGGCATCAACGCCCAGACCACCGGCAAGATCCGCGACGCCGTCGAGACGGCGCTCGGCATGCTCGACACCGGACATCTGCGGGTCGCCGAGAAGCTGGACGGCAAGTGGGTGGTCAATCAGTGGCTGAAGAAGGCGGTGCTGCTGTCCTTCCGCCTGAACGATTCGGCGCCGGTCGCCGGCGCGCCCAACGGCTCGACCTGGTACGACAAGGTGGCCACCAAGTTCGAGGGCTGGGACGATGGCACCTTCAAGGCCCACGGCTTCCGCGCCGTGCCGGGCTGCGTGGTGCGCCGGCCGGCCTTCATCGCGCCGGGCGTGGTGCTGATGCCCAGCTTCGTCAATGTCGGCGCCTATGTCGATACCGGCACCATGATCGACACCTGGGCCACCGTCGGCTCGTGCGCCCAGATCGGCCGCAATGTCCATATCTCGGGCGGTGCCGGCATCGGCGGCGTGCTGGAACCCCTGCAGGCCGGCCCGGTCATCATCGAGGACAACGTCTTCGTCGGCGCCCGCGCCGAGGTGGCCGAGGGCGTGGTGGTCGAAGAAGGCGCCGTGCTGTCGATGGGCGTCTATCTGGGCCAGTCGACCAAGATCGTCGATCGCGCCACCGGCGAGGTGTTCTATGGCCGCGTTCCGGCCTATTCGGTGGTGGTGTCGGGCACCATGCCCGGCAAGCCGTTCCCCGACGGCACCCCCGGCCCCAACCTTTATTGCGCCGTCATCGTCAAGCGGGTCGATGAAAAGACCCGCTCGAAGGTGTCGATCAACGAATTGTTGCGCGATTGACCACGGTCCTCACCGACCCCGTCGGCCTGGCCGCCGGCCTGATCCATTGCCCCAGCGTCACCCCTGACGATGCGGGCGCGATCGGGTTGCTGGCCGGCTGGCTGGAGCGCTTGGGCTTTACCTGTCACCGGATCGAATCCGCCACCGGCGGGCCGCCGATCCAAAACCTGTACGCCCGGCGCGGCACGGCGGGGCCGAATTTCTGCTTTGCCGGCCATACCGACGTGGTGCCGCCCGGCGCCGGCTGGACCGTCGATCCCTTCGCCGGCCAGGTGATGAATGGCCGGCTGTATGGGCGCGGCGCCGTCGATATGAAGGGCGCCATCGCCGCCTTCGTCGCCGCCATCGCCCGGCGCGGCGACAATGCCGATTCCGTCAGCCTGCTGATCACCGGCGACGAGGAAGGCCCGGCCGTCGATGGGACCGTCAAGGTGCTGGACTGGCTGACGGCCAGGGGCGAGACGCTGGATGCCTGCGTGGTCGGCGAGCCGACCAATCCGGCCCGTCTGGGCGACATGCTGAAGATCGGCCGGCGCGGCTCGATGAACACCCGCATCACCGTCCACGGCACCCAGGGGCACGCCGCCTATCCGCATCTGGCCGACAACCCGATCCCGCGCCTGCTGGACATGCTGCGCCGTCTGACCGCCGAGCCGCTGGATCATGGCTCGCCCTTGTTCCAGCCCTCGACCTTGGCGCTGACCACCATCGACGTGGGCAATGCAGCCACCAACGTCATCCCGGCCCAGGCCCGCGCGGGCTTCAATATCCGCTTCAACGACCTGCATTCCAGCGCCTCGCTCGAGGAATGGATCCGGCGCACCCTGGCCGAGATCGGCGGCGATTACGATTGTGCGATCGAGGTGTCGGGCGAGAGCTTCCTGACCCAGCCCGGCCCGCTGTCGGCGGCGGTGTCCGACGCGGTCCAGCGCATCACCGGTCTGCGGCCGGAATTTTCGACCTCGGGCGGCACCTCGGATGCCCGCTTCATCAAGAACCATTGCCCGGTGCTGGAATTCGGCCTGATCAACCAGACCATGCACAAGGTCGACGAACACGTCGCCCTCTCCGATCTCGAGCAATTGACCGAGATCTACCAGGCGGTCCTCGACCGCTTTTTCGAGGCAGAATGATCACCGCCGACGAAATCGCCCGCGGCATCACCGGGGCTTGGCTGCTGGCCAAGCGCAATCCGGCCGGCATCGAATGGTTCGACGACAGCGACGACGGCTTTTTGAAGTCGTTCTGGGCGGCGGTGCTGGTGGCGCCGGCCTTCCTGGGGCTCGACCTGCTGGCCGGCGAGTTCGCCGATGCCGGGCCGCGCCAATTGGCGGTCAAGCTGATCGCCTATGTCATCGACTGGACCGCCTTTCCGCTGGTGATGTTTTATATCGCCGCGACGCTGGGTCGGGGCGGCCAGTGGGCCCGCTATGTCGTCGCCTATAATTGGTCGGCGGTGGTGCAGGTCGGCATCTTGTTCCCCGTCGCCGTCCTCGCCACCTTGGCGCCGATGGCGGCGACCGCCCTGCTGGCCCAGGCCCTGACCATCCTGATGCTGATCTATCGCGCCTTCGTCGCCCATGTGGCGCTGAAGGTCAATCTGGGCACCGCCGCCGGCATCGTTCTGCTGGATGTGTTGCTGGCCGGGTTGCTGAAGAATGTCGCCGAACGCATCGCCGGCGGCTGAGCCCGTCTGGCGGCCGATGGGGGCGGCCGATCTGGCCCGGGTTCAGGTCATCGCCGACATCGTCCATGTCGATCATCCCGAACGCGCCGAAGTGTTCGCCAACCGTCTGGCGCTGTTTCCGGCCGGCTGCCTGATGGCGGCGGGCGGGGGCGGCTATTGCCTGGCCCATCCCGGAAGGCTTGGCTGGGCGCCGGCGCTGGATACCGTCCTGGACCGATTGCCGGCCGACCCCGATTGCCTGTACCTGCACGATCTGGCCCTGCTGCCCCAGGCGCGCGGCCTGGGCTTGGGCCGGGCGGCGGTGGCGGACCTGGCCCGGGTGGCCCGCGCCAACGGACTGCCCCGTATCGCCCTGACGGCGGTGGGCGAATCGCCGGCCTTCTGGGCGGGGCTGGGGTTCATTGAAACGGGAAAGGGCGGCGCCAGTTACGGCACCGCCCTCGCCATGGTTCTGAAGCTTTAGATATTTAGCCCTTCGACGGGACCATCAAGGTGGCCTCGCCGTCCATCACCACCTTGTCCTTGACCGAACAGGTGGTGCGGAAGGTGGCGAACTTCTTTTCCGGCACCAGGGCGGTCAGCTCGACGCGGGCGGTGACGGTGTCGCCGATGCGCACCGGGGCCTTGAACTTCAGAAGCTGCGACACGTAGATGCAGCCCGGGCCCGGCAGCTTGGTGCCGAACACGGTCGAGATGAAGGCCGCCGACAGCATGCCGTGGGCGATGCGGCCCTTGAACATGGTCTGGCTGGCGAATTCCTCGTTGATGTGGACCGGGTTGAAATCGCCCGAGATCCCGGCGAAGGCGACGATGTCGGCTTCGGTGACGGTCTTGGCGAAGATCGCCGACTGGCCGACGCTCAGATCCTCGAAATAAAGGCCGTTCAAAGTTTCGCCGCTCATCTGCTGGTCTCCCCTTATTGGCGGTGATTGCGTTGCAGTATAGACCGCGCGCCGGGACGCCACAAATGACGATTCCGGGGTTGCGTGCCCGGCCGCACTGTGGCCGAATGGCGCCGAATTTCTTGGGTTTAGAAGGTTTGCATGCGCCGTTTCGCTTCCATCGTCCTGATCTCGGCCGTGGCCGGCTGTGCCCAGCCTGCGGTGCCATGGCAGAATCCGAACGTGCCGCAGGATCAGTGGCGGACCGATTGGAACGGCTGCCGGCGCTGGTCCGACTCCCAGGTCGGCTATCAGGACACCAGCGAGGACTCGCTGTTCAAAGACTATGACCGCGCCCGTGCCCGCAAGCAGATGGATGCCCTGACCGCCGGCTGCATGCGTGACCGCGGCTACTTTCCGATCCGAAAGTGAGGACCAGGATGCGTCTCGCCATCTGCCTGACCGCCATGCTGCTGGCCGTGCCGGCGCTTGCCCAGGACTTGCCGCAATTCCCCAAGGCCGGCCCGCCCGAACCGCTGCCCGAGGCGATCTGCGACACCACCATCGCCAATAACGGCGAATGGCTGGTCGGGCGCTGGGTGGCGCCGCAGACCAAATGGGAATTCGCCCGCAAGGATGGCCGCCTGGCCTGGGCGATGGATCGCAAGGGATCGATCGCCAACGATTTCGGCTGGACCGACGGCACCCAGATCGGCGGCTTGGTCGATCAGGCCAGCGGCTGCACCGTCGCCTTGTCGGGGGGCGAGGGCGTCTTCAAGTTCGAAGGGGTGCTGTCGGACGGCGGCAAGCTTTACGGCTTCGCCACCAACAAGCGGGGCGAGCACGTCCGCTTCATCCTGCGGCGCGAAAGGTAGCGCCTATTTGCGGCCCTGGCGGTTCCGCTCGAGCTGCTCCTGGGTGGCCTGGAAGCCCAGATAGATCTCGTAATTCTGGATGATGTCGGAATCCTTGACCGGGATGCGCAGCACCAGCGGCTCGTCGGTATAGCGGACATAATTGGTCGCTTGCGGGAATTCGACGCTGAGCGGGAATTCCGCCTTGGCATCCTTGGCCGGATAGAACAGCGGAACCGCGGCGAAATAGGTGAACTCGGCCTTGCGGTCGGCATCGCCGGGGCCGCGCTTGATCGAGAACGACACCTGGATTTCCACCAGTGCGCCCTTCTCGTCATATTTGCAGTCGCCCTGGAAGCCGGTGATCTCGGCCTCGAACTCGACGTCGGTCAGGTCGCGGCCCTTGCCGTCCTTGTACTTGGTCAGCGTGCCGGCATCGCCCAGGATATAGACCGGCGGGCAGGGCGGCGGCTCCTTCTTCTGGAACACCGAGCAAGAGGCGAGCGCCGGCACCAGGGCCAGGGCGGCAAACGGCAGAAGCGGGCGAAGTTTCATCGATGATCTCGGAAAAGCCGTTGAGGAGGGGCAGGCATCCGTGGCATTGGTCGGGGCGACTTTAGAGAAGGCGGGCGCTGCCCGCAACGACGTTTGACGGAAAACCCGACCATGACCTTGCCGCCGCTGACCATCGTGCTTGCCAGCCCGCGCGGTTTCTGCGCCGGCGTCGATCGCGCCATCCTGATCGTCGAGGCGGCCATCGCCAAGTACGGGGCGCCGGTCTATGTCCGCCACGAGATTGTTCACAACCGCTTCGTCGTCGATTCCTTGAAGGCCAAGGGTGCAGTGTTCGTCGATGAATTGTCGGAAGTGCCCGACGGCGTGCCGGTGGTGTTTTCCGCCCATGGCGTGCCCAAATCGGTGCCGAATGCGGCCGAGGCGCGCGGCCTGTCCTATCTGGATGCCACCTGCCCGCTGGTCACCAAGGTCCACCGCGAGGCCGAGGCCCACCACGCCTTCGGCCGCCAGATCATCATGATCGGTCACAAGGGCCACCCGGAAGTGATCGGCACCATGGGCCAGGTCCCCGAGGGCGCGGTGATGCTGGTCGAAAGCGTCGCCGACGCCGAAGCGGTGCAGCCGGCCCATCCCGACCATCTGGCCTATATCACCCAGACCACGCTGTCGGTCGATGACGCGGCTTCCATCGTCGCCGTGCTGACCAGGCGCTTCCCGGCCATCGTCGGACCGAAGAAGGACGATATCTGCTACGCCACCACCAACCGCCAGAACGCGGTCAAGACCATCGCCGCCCGATGCGATGCGGTGATGGTGATCGGCGCCCCCAACTCCTCGAACTCGAAGCGGCTGGTGGAAGTGGCGGCCCGGGAAGGCTGCGCCAAGTCCTTGCTGGTCCAGCGCGCCGCCGAAATCGATTGGTCCGGCCTGGCCGGCATCAGCCGCCTGGGCATCACGGCGGGGGCCTCGGCCCCGGAAGTGCTGGTGGAAGAGGTGATCGACGCCGCCCGCGCCCATTTCGCCGTGACCATCGAAGAGGTCAAGGTCACCGACGAGACCATCGCCTTCAAGCTGCCGGCTCAATTGCTGGATTGATTCCGGCGCGAGGCGCGGCCCGTGCCGGGCGGCTCAGTCGCCGCTCGGGCTTGAGTAAGTGGCGTCAACATCGTACCTTCCCGGCCAATGACGGCGCCCGAGGGGATCAATGGCGGTCTATACCGAAGTTTCCGACGAAGAGATGGAAGAGTTCGTCGCCGCTTACGGCATCGGCGAACTGGTGTCGTTCACCGGCATCGCCGAAGGCGTCGAGAATTCCAACTTCCTGGTCCAGACCGAGACCGGCCCCTATATCCTGACCCTGTACGAGCGGCGGGTGAATCCCGACGATCTGCCGTTCTTCCTGGGGCTGATGGAACATCTGGCGGCGCGCGGCCTGGTCTGTCCGACGCCGTTGCATGGCGCCGATGGCAAGGCCTTGCGTGAATTGTGCGGCCGTCCGGCGGCGATGGTGACCTTCCTGAAGGGGATGTCGGCGCGCAGGCTGGGCCTGGGCCATTGCGCCGCCCTGGGGGGCGCCCTGGCCGAGATGCACCAGAAGGGCGCCGACTTCGCCATGACCCGGCCCAACAATCTGTCGGTGGCCGGCTGGCGCCCGTTGTTCGCCCAGGTCAAGGACCGCGCCGACGAGATCCGCCCGGGCCTGGCCGCCTTCATCGAGGCCGAGCTGGACGCGCTGGAAGCCCACTGGCCGAAATCCCTGCCCTCGGGCCTGATCCATGCCGATCTGTTTCCCGACAACGTGTTCTTCCTGGCCGACCGGACCACGCGGGAAGATCGGGTGTCGGGCCTGATCGACTTCTATTTCGCCTGCACCGACTTTCTGGCCTACGACATCGCCATCTGCCTGAACGCCTGGTGCTTCGAACCCGATGGCGCCTTCAACGCCACCAAGGCCCGGCTGATGCTGGGCAATTACCGCAAGGTGCGGCCCTTGTCGGCCGACGAGCTGGAAGCCCTGCCGCTGCTGGCCCGCGGCGCCGCCATGCGCTTTTTGCTGACCCGCACCTATGACTGGCTGAACACGCCGGAAGGGGCCTTCGTCAAGCGCAAGGACCCGCTGGAATATCTGAAGAAGCTGCGCTTCCACCAGGGCATCACCAGCCCCGCCGCCTACGGTCTGGAATGAACGACCAACCCGCGGTCGAGATCTTCACCGACGGCGCCTGCTCGGGCAATCCCGGCCCGGGCGGCTGGGGCGCCATCCTGCGCTTCAAGGGCACCGAGAAGGAGCTGAAGGGCGGCGAGAACCCCACCACCAACAACCGCATGGAAATGATGGCGGTGATCGCCGCGCTGGAGGCGCTGACCCGGCCGTGCAAGGTGGTGGTCACCACCGACAGCCAGTACGTGATGAAGGGCATCACCGAGTGGATGTTCTCGTGGAAGAAACGGGGCTGGCGGACCGCCGACAACAAGCCGGTCAAGAATGACGACCTGTGGAAACGCCTGGATGCCGCCCGCGCCGGCCATCAGGTGGAGTGGCTTTGGGTCAAGGGCCATGCCGGCCACCCCGAGAACGAACGCGCCGACCAGTTGGCCCGCGAGGGCGTGGCCATGGCCCGGGGTGGGTGATTATCGCCTTTTGGGGGGCGGGAAAAGTGCACGGGACAAGGTGTCGCTTTTCACCTCTCCCAATGCAGGGCGCCGATAGCCGCCAAGACGCCCCCCGGTGACGCCCTCTTCTCTGGTGACCTGAAAGAGTGATACTTGGGCTAACGGCATTCCTGGTCGCAATACGACGGGCAGCTCGCCGAGATTGGTCAGTTCGAGGGTCAGACATCCTGTGAATCCAGGGTGAATCATCGACGCGGTCTCAACAACCAATCCCCTGCGACCCCAGGACGATTTGCCTAGAATTTGACCGGCAAGTGTTCCCGGCAAACGGACCCACTCCAATGTGGCCCCGAGTACAAAGCTACCGGGGTGAAGGTGGAATTCCTTGCGGAACGGCACAAAAGTCTTGGTCATCAGCGCGCGAAGAGGCGCTCCACCCTCGACCTGATCATCGGAGTCGATAGCAGGCGCTTTGGCGATGCGCGGGATCAAGAACCACCGACCCAGGTGAACGTCGAACGACGATGAATGGGACTGACGCAGGGCGTCCAGGTCCAAGGCTGGCTCGACGATCAAAGGATCCGGGCTGTCCTTGACATCGATACAATCTGCGATCTCTCGGGTGGTCAGCAGCATGATGAGCGCTCCTGCTGGTAAAGCCCCTCGATCTCCAGAAGCTCGATCGATTTCAAGATCAGCTCGTTGATCACCACTTCGCGGCGAAGATGCAGTCCATGACCGGCGGGAAAGACCGCGGAATCATTCCGCGCCATCCAGCCGGCCAGAATGATTCGGGCAAGATTCTCGCCTTCTCGGGCGTTGATCGGAGCGCCAAGCGCAAGGCGGGTCTTTAACTTCGCCGCATCGAAGTCAGTGGGCAGCGGAAGGCATCGTTCTCCGAACCATGTGATTACCTGATTGACCAGCAGCTCGTGGATGCTGTCGATGACGGATTTGCCATAGAACTCGTCACTCATTTGCGCGGGAGTGGGAGGGTCGATTTCATGCCACCAATCCGTTCCTTCAGGCAGAGCCAGCTTCCCGATCCCACCCAGCATCTCCAGCGTCTTTATCATCACCTGATAGCGGTGGGTCGTGGCCGGGTAGTTGTGGTTGTAATTCCTGCTGATGCCAGGGCAAACAAGGTAGTGGAATGCGTATAGATATGATGCGCCGAACAAACGTAATCCGACGATATCTGAGAATACCTCCTCCACTTGATTGATGACTGTGTCGAGAATTGCGCCTATTTCTGGTGCGTCAGGAGAAATTTTTTTTAACCCGTCCTTCTTCGCCGAAACCAGGTTGTCTTTGATCGCCTTGCGAATGGTAAGGTAAGGGTGCTTGTCCGCCTTTGCGCGCGCCCCGGCCAAGACCTTGTCCCGGTCTGCGGAGCGAGGCTTCTTCAAGACGCTCTCGATGCCGGAATCCAGGGCATCGGCCTCTGATCGGAGTTTCGACCACAGAACGTGGCCGAGTTCATGGCCGGCCAGGGGGATGACAAGCGGATTGGCTGCTTCAGTCACCGGCAGGCCGACGAAAACAACCTGCAGGTCATCGATATGCAGGTCGGAGTAGCGGGCGAATGGGGAACTGTCCCACTCCGAGGATAGGACGACATCGGTTTCATCGCCCAGGAACTTGCGGGCAAGGTCCACAAGGGGGCCGTAGAACTCGTAAGAGTTTCGTTCATGCGCCGAGCGTCGCAGGAAGCCAAGCAAAGGGGCATAGCCAGCCACCTGGACCGAAAGAGCGAACAGTGCCTCGCGCTTGATCTTGAATGAGGTGTGGTCCGTGACCATCGCCACCCCACCTTCGGCCATTCGTTTGCCGACGTGCAGGCGGGACGCCATTTCATCCAGAACACGGCTCGTGGCGGCTTGGGGAATGACTTCCCCTCTGAGCTCATCGACTTCATCCAGGAGAGCCTGGATGCGTCTCAGGACAATATCACGTTGTCCACGGATAATATCCTGAAGCGAGGGAGGCTGCGTCACAAGTCGAGCCTATATGCTCAGGAGACGGGCGAACCAAGTGTTGCGGGAACTCTCGGGGCGGGCACCGTCCTGAACGGCCAAGCTGTAAACCCGGACGCTGAGCTCCCAGCGCTTCCGCCACAATTCCTCGCGATCAGTGCGAGAAAGCGGAATATCCAGGATATCGACATTCGGTTCTGCCGCCGCGGGCGCCTTGCGGCGGCGCGCATGGTTTTTCGTGCCGACGAGTCGGGCCGTTTCTTCGGTCTTGCTGGAAAATGAGAACGGCGAGTCCCGGGTTGCTTCGAGGAAGCTGCGAACGGGTTCGATGTCCCATGGCTCGACGTGATTGAGGCGGCGCTCAGTCTCGATAATCGCCAGCTGAGCCAGTTGTCCCAATTGACGAAGCGTGATCGGCACGTCCAGCGAATCCCTGACGGTATTCATGGGATGCTCCGCAGCAGCATGCAGCTAACATAGAATCTCACGAACGCCCTCTAACATCAAGAAATATAGAAACATTGGGTCGCGCACGGTAGGCGCGAAAAGGTTAAGCAACACTTAACTCCAGTGAACAGTATCACGCCACCACGCGCTTGGCGAGTGGTGGCGTGACAAAGGCCGGGAGCTGGGATCGCTGTCCTTACGACAGCTTGTCCATCTCGCGCACGATGGCTTCGCCCATGACCGTGGTCGACACCTTGGCCTTGCCCGGGGCCATGATGTCGGCGGTGCGCAGGCCGCCCTTCAGCACGTTCTTGACCGCATTCTCGATCAACTCGGCTTCGGCATCCATGTTGAACGAGTACTTCAGGCACATGGCGAACGACAAGATGGTCGCCAGCGGGTTGGCGATGTCCTTGCCCTGGATGTCCGGGGCCGAGCCATGCACCGGCTCGTACAGCGCCTTGCGGTTGCCATTGGCATCGGCCGCACCCAAGGACGCCGACGGCAGCATGCCCAAGGAACCGGTCAGCATGGCGGCGCAGTCGGACAGGATGTCGCCGAACATGTTCTCGGTGACCATCACGTCGAACTGCTTGGGGTTGCGCACCAGCTGCATGGCGGCGTTGTCCACATACATGTGGGAAAGCTCGATGTCCTGGTACTCGGTCTGCTGCAGCTTGATCATCTCTTCACGCCACAGCACGGTGCATTCCAGCACGTTGGCCTTGTCGACGCTGCACAGCTTCTTGTTGCGCTTGCGGGCCAGGTCGAACGCGGCGCGGCCGATGCGGACGATCTCGCTGGTGGTGTAGGTCAGGGTGTTGACACCCTTACGCTCGCCGTTGGGCAGGGTTTCGATGCCGCGCGGGCTTCCGAAATACAGGCCGCCGGTCAGCTCGCGCACGATCATGATGTCCAGGCCCGACACCACTTCGGTCTTCAAGGTCGAGGCGTCGGCCAGGGCGTCGAACACCACCGCCGGGCGCAGGTTAGCGAACAGGCCCATTTCCTTGCGGATCTTCAACAGGCCGCGCTCGGGCTTGACCTCGAACGGCAGGTCATCCCACTTCGGCCCGCCGACCGCGCCCAGCAGCACGGCGTCGGCGGCCATGGCGTCGGCCAGGGTCTCGTCCGACAGCGGCGTGCCGTGCACGTCATAGGCGGAACCGCCGATCAGGCCTTCCGAGATGTCGAAGGCGATGTTCCGCTTCTTGGCCATCCAGTCGATGATGCGGCGCACCTGCACCATCACTTCCTGGCCGATGCCATCGCCGGGCAGAATAAGGAGCTTCTTGGCGGTCATAAAACGATCCTCTCTTTGAATAAGAGAAATTGAACCACAGAGGCACAGAGACACAGAGGCATCCCTCCAGACGGAAACAGAGAGCCCCCGAAGGGAGGGCATGGCGTCTGTCGCGAAGACGCTCTCTCTGTGCCTCTGTGCCTCTGTGGTTAATCCTTTACAGCCAGGGCTGCGACTGCTTGCGCGCCGCCTCGAAGGCCTCGATCTTGGCGTTCTTCTGGAGCGTCAGGCCGATATCGTCCAGTCCGTTCAGCAGGCAGTGACGGCGGAAGGAATCCACCTCGAAGGCGGTCTTCGAGCCGTCGGGAGCGGTGATTTCCTGGGTTTCCAGATCAACGGTGAAGGTGGCGTTGGCGCCGTTCTCGGCCTGCTTCATCAGCGCATCGACCTGGGCCTGTGGCAGCTTGATCGGCAAGATGCCGTTCTTGAAGCAATTGTTGAAGAAGATGTCGGCGAAGCTGGCGGCGATGACGCAGCGGATGCCGAAATCGGCGATGGCCCACGGCGCGTGCTCGCGGCTCGATCCGCAGCCGAAATTGGCGCCGGCGATCAGCACTTTGGCCTGACGATAGGCCGGCTTGTTCAGCACGAAATCGGCGACTTCACCGCCCTCGGGGGTGTAGCGCATCTCGTCGAACAGGTTCTTGCCCAGGCCCGACCGCTTGATGGTCTTCAGGAACTGCTTGGGGATGATCATGTCGGTGTCGATGTTGATCATCGGCAACGGCGCCGCGACGCCGGTCAGTTTGGTGAACTTTTCCATATCTTCATCAAGCTCCCTCAATCATCTCCCCTCCCCTTGATGGGGAGGGGTAGGGGGTGGGGTGTCGCCGACGCATCACGGAACCCAAGCGCCTCTCGCACCACCACCATCACTCCATCGGCGTTGCCCAGAACATCGTTGTTCCAGAAACGCAGCACTCGATACCCTTGGCTTTCCAGCCACACCGTCCGGTCGCGATCCCGGTCACGGTGCTCGGGAACGGCATGTTGCCCACCATCCAACTCGACGACGAGCCGCCTGGCATGGCAGGCAAAATCCACGATGAAGGGGCCAATCGGTGCCTGACGGCGAAAATGGGACCCTTCGGAACGCAAAACCCTCAATCGCAGCCACAAATGGCGTTCAGCCTCGGTCTGGTTGGCGCGAAGCCAGCGTGCCCGCTTGTCGGCCATGTGCGGCGATCCCCCCGCCCCACCAGGGGGAGGGGCTTTAAGGAACGGTCAAAGAGTCCGCACATCCGTCAGGTGACCGGTGATGGCGGCGGCGGCGGCCATTTCCGGGCTGACCAGATGGGTGCGACCGCCGCGGCCCTGACGGCCTTCGAAATTGCGGTTCGACGTCGAGGCCGAGCGCTGACCCGGCTTCAACTGGTCGGCGTTCATCGCCAGGCACATCGAGCAGCCGGGTTCGCGCCATTCGGCGCCGGCCTCGATGAAGATCTTGTCCAGGCCCTCGGCTTCCGCCTGTTCCTTGACGAGGCCTGAGCCCGGCACGATCAGCGCCTGCACGCCCGGAGCCACCTTGCGGCCCTGGAAGATCGAGGCGGCGGCGCGGAAATCCTCGATGCGGCCGTTGGTGCACGAGCCGATGAACACCACGTCGATCTTGATGTCGGTGGCCTTCATGCCGGGCGTCAGGCCCATATATTCCAGCGAGCGGGTCACCGCCTTCTTCTTGCCCTCGTCGGCGATGTCGGCCGGGTTGGGCACGGTGCCGGTGATCGGCATCACGTCTTCCGGGCTGGTGCCCCAGGTGATCTGCGGAACCAGCTGGCTGGCGTCGATCACCACCTCGGCGTCGAAATGGGCGCCCTCGTCGGTCTTCAGGGTCTTCCAGTAGGCCAGCGCGGCCTCGAAGGCGGCGGCCTTGGGGGCGCGCGGCTTGCCCATGACATAGTCGAAGGTGACCTGATCGGGGGCGATCAATCCCGCCCGCGCCCCGGCCTCGATGGTCATGTTGCAGACCGTCATGCGGCCTTCCATCGAAAGCGCGGTGATGGCGTCGCCGGTATATTCGACCACATAGCCGGTGCCGCCGGCGGTGCCGATCTTGCCGCAGATGGCCAGCACGATGTCCTTGGCGGTCACGCCCGGAGCCGCCGGCCCGTTGACGGTGATGCGCATGTTCTTGGCCGGCTTCTGCACCAGGGTCTGGGTCGCCAGCACATGCTCGACTTCCGAGGTGCCGATGCCGAAGGCCAAGGCCCCGAACGCCCCATGGGTGGCGGTGTGGGAATCGCCGCAGACGATGGTGGTGCCGGGCAGGGTGAAGCCCTGTTCGGGGCCGACGATGTGGACCACGCCCTGGCGGATGTCGTCCATGCGGAAATATTCGACGCCGAAATCGCGGGCGTTGGCTTCCAGGGTTTCGACCTGGATGCGCGATTCCTCGTTCTCGATGCCCTTGGAGCGGTCGGTGGTCGGCACGTTGTGGTCGGCCACGGCCAGGGTCGCCTCGGGGTGGCGGACCTTGCGGCCGGTCATGCGCAGCCCTTCGAACGCCTGCGGGCTGGTCACTTCATGGACCATGTGGCGGTCGATATAGAGCAGGCAGGTGCCATCATCCTGAACGTCCACCAGGTGGGCGTCCCAGATCTTGTCGAACAGCGTGCGCGGCTTGGCCATAGGGCTTCCTTGGGACATCGGTCTTCCTTGACGGTTATCGCGGACGTCCCGGAACCTCGGGGCGTCATCGTGGGGCCATCATAGCGATGTCCCGCGCACCGATCCCCCCGGGATTATCCGGGGAGATCGGCGTCGGGACAGCAGGTCGTATCCGAACATGGGCGGCAAGGCGCGGCCCATCTCGGTCTTACTCTTCGGCGGCAGCCTGGGCGGCGGCTTCGGCCTTGGCGGCGGCAGCCTCGGCCTTGGCGGCGGCGGCGGCGACCTTGGCGGTGGTGGCGGCCTCACGCTCGGCGGCATTGACCTTGGCGGCGTAGCCGGTGGTCTGCTCGGCGATGCGGGCCGACTTGCCGCGACGGTCGCGCAGGTAATACAGCTTGGCGCGACGGACGTCGCCGCGACGGACCACCTCGATCGAGGCGATGTTCGGCGAGTAGAGCGGGAAGATACGCTCGACGCCTTCGCCGTAGCTGATCTTGCGGACCACGAACGAGCTGTTCAGGCCGTCGTTCTTGCGGGCGATGCAGACGCCTTCATAGGCCTGCACGCGCTCGCGGTTGCCTTCGATCACCTTGACGTTGACCTTCAAGGTGTCGCCCGGGCTGAATTCCGGAATCGCCTTGCCGTCGGTCAGCTTGGCGATCTGCTCCTTCTCGAGCTCTTGAATGATGTTCATCTCATACCATCCTTACTGTCCTTGGCCGCCTTGTACCGGTCCCACAGGTCCGGACGCCGCAGCCGGGTTATGTCCTCGGCCTGGCTTTTCCGCCAGGCGCGTATCTTCTCGTGGTGACCGGACAGCAGAACCTCCGGCACCGACCGTCCCTGCCATTCGGCCGGACGGGTGTAGTGGGGATATTCCAGCAAGCCCCACTCGAAACTTTCCTCGGCCAGCGTTTCCTGGTTGCCGACCACGCCGGGCAACAGGCGGACGATGGCGTCCAACAGCACCAAGGCCGGGAGTTCACCCCCCGACAGCACGAAATCGCCCAGCGACAGCTCGACGGCCTCGTGCGCCTCCAGCACTCGCTGGTCCACTCCTTCGAACCGGCCGCACAGCAGGGTCGCCCCGTCGCCCGCCGCCAGTTCCCGCACCAAGGCCTGATCGATCAGGCGCCCGCGCGGGGTCAAATAGATCAAGGGCCCGCTGCCGCGATTGGCCCGGATGGCCGCGTCCAGCACTTCTGGGCGCATCACCATGCCGGCCCCGCCGCCGAAGGGGAGATCGTCGACCGACCGATGGCGCCCGCTCGCGTAATCGCGAATGTTGGCCACGTCCAGCCGCCAGGTTCCCTTCTCCAGCGCCCGCCCGGCCAAGGATTGGCCCAGCGGTCCCGGAAACATCTCGGGGAAGATGGTCAGCGCCGTCGCATGCCACGACCCGCTCACCGTTCCGCCCCGCCCTGATCGTCCTCATCCTCTTCGGCGAAGGAAGGCGGATCGACGACCAGCCTGCCCTTCGCCACGTCCACCTGGGGCACACACGCCTTGGTGAACGGCACCATGATCGAGCCGCCATCCCGAAGCTGGATTTCCAGGACCTCGCCGGCCCCGAAATTCGCCACGCCCCGGACCCGGCCCATCTCGGCCCCATCCACGCCGAAAGCGATCAATCCGGCCAGATCCGAATAGAAGAACTCGTCTTCCTCGGGCTCCGGCAGTCGGTCGCGCGGCACGAAGAACCGCGTTCCCTTCATCGCCTCGGCGGCGTTGCGGTCCGTCACCCCGTCGATCCAGGCGATGACCAGTCCCTTGGACTGCCCGACCACCTTCAGACCGAACCGGCGCTTGCCGTCTTCGCTCTCCACCGGACCATAGGCCGCCACATCGGCGGGATCGTCGGTGAAGCTCTTGACGCGGACCTGCCCCCTGACCCCGTGCGCGCCAACGATGGCGCCGACGCACACCCGGGTCGTCATCAACACTTACTCGCCGACTTCCGCGGCGGCGGCCGCGGCGCGCTCGGCGGCGTCCTTGGCACGCTGCTGGGCCTTGGCCTTCGGCTTCGGCTGCTTGGTCTGCTCGGGGCGCGCCGGCAGGGCCATCAGGCCCTTGGCGGCGAACACGCGGACCAGGCGGTCGGTCGGCTGGGCGCCGACGCTCAGCCAATGCTTGATGCGCTCTTCGTTCAGGGTGATGCGCTGGTCGTGATCCGACGGCAGCAGCGGGTTGTAGGTGCCGACCTTCTCGATGAAGCGGCCGTCGCGCGGGCAGCGGGCATCCGCCACCACGACGCGATAATACGGAGCCTTCTTGGCGCCGCCACGGGCAAGACGAATCTTCAGAGCCATTAGAATGTCCTTCTAGATCAAAAAACCAAAAAACAGACCAATCGGCCTTAGCGGCCGAACCTCATGCTGGGCGGCAACAGCCCGCCCAGACCGTGTCTCATCAAGCCTTTCTGCCCCATCTTGCCGACCTTCTTCATCATGTCGGCCATCTGCTGGTGCTGCTTGAGAAGCTTGTTGACGTCCTGGACCGAAACGCCCGAGCCGGCGGCGATGCGCTTCTTGCGCGACGCCTTGATCAGGTCGGGGTTTCTGCGCTCGGCGGCGGTCATCGACAAGATGATGGCCTTCTGGCGGCCGACCACCTTGCCGTCGAGCTTGGCGTCCTTCAACTGGTCGGCCATCTTGCCGATGCCGGGCAGCATGCCGATGATGCCCTTGAGGTCGCCCATCTTCTCGACCTGCTTGAACTGGGCCAGCATGTCGTTCAGGTCGAACTTGCCCTTCTCGATGCGCTTGGCGAGCCGCTCGGCCTCTTCGACCTCGATGGTCTCCATGGCCTTCTCGACCAGCGAGACCACGTCGCCCATCCCTAAGATGCGGCCGGCCAGACGGTCGGGGTGGAACACCTCCAGGGCGTCCAGCTTTTCGCCCTGGCCCAGGAACTTGATGGGGCGGCCGGTGACGGCGCGCATCGAAAGTGCTGCGCCGCCGCGGGCATCGCCATCGACGCGGGTCAGCACGATGCCGGTGACGCCGACCTTCTCGTTGAATTCGTGGGCCAGGGTGACGGCGTCCTGGCCGGTCATGGCATCGACCACCAGCAGGGTCTCGACCGGCTTGGCGACGTCGCGGACGCTTGCGACCTCGGCCATCAATTCCTGGTCGATGTGCAGGCGGCCGGCGGTGTCGAGGACGACGACGTCATAGCCTTCCTTGCGGCCCATCTCCAGGGCGCGCTTGGTGATGGCCACCGGCATCTCGCCCATGATGATCGGCAGCGAGCCGACATCGGCCTGGCGGGCCAGAATCTCCAATTGCTGCTGCGCCGCCGGGCGATAGACGTCCAGCGAGGCCAGCAGGACCTTCTTCTTCTGCGCCTTCAGGCGAACGGCCAGCTTGCCCGAGGTGGTGGTCTTGCCCGAGCCCTGCAGGCCGACCATCAAGATGACGGCAGGCGGCACGGCGTTGAGGTTGAGCTCGACCCCCTCGGTGCCCAGAATGTTGATCAGTTCGTCATGGACGATCTTGACCACCATCTGGCCCGGGGTCACCGAGCGGATGACATCCTGGCCGACGGCGCGGTCCTTGACGCGGGCGACGAAGTCCTTGACCACCGACAGGGCGACGTCGGCTTCCAGCAGGGCGACGCGGACCTCGCGAAGCGCCTCGACAACGTCGGCCTCCGACAGCGCACCGCGGCCGGTCAGCTTGTCGAACACTTTCGACAGACGTTGAGAGAGCGATTCGAACATCAAGCACTCCAAAACAAATTCGCGCCAGTGCGCGTATCTTCGCGGACTGACGGGCCACCGTAGTAGCAGATGTCTCCAGGGAAACTGAAGAGGATGGGGTTTTAGGCCCGACGCCGCCCCAGAGTCAAGCCGTTTGTCAGTCAAGCCGTTTGTCCGGGTGCGGCTCGGCCGTTGCCTTCGGGCACGCGCGGGCTTACACTTCGTTTGGCGGCAGCAAGGCCGCGCCAGGGAGGCAGGATTGGCTGGTGAGAATGGCGAGCAGGGGCCGTCCATGGGACTGAGCACCGCCGAATTAGCGGCGCGTCTGGATGGTTTGTCCGCCAGTCTGCCCGGATTCTCCTTTCAGCGTTGCCTGGCCCCCGACGGCACCATCAGCTATCCCCAATTCGGCGAAACCCTGGTCGCGGTGCTGGGGATCGGCCCCGACGCGATGACCGTCAATGGCAAGGGATGCCTGAACGTCATCCATTGGGCCGATCGCGACGACCATTTGGCGGCGATCCGTCATTCCGCCGAGGTCTTGGGGGTCAACCAGGAAGAATTCCGCGCCATTTCCGCCGCCGGACAGGTTTGTTGGCTGAAGGGCGCGGCCAAGGCGCGGCGCCTGGATGACGGCACGGTGCTGTGGGACGGCGTGCTGATCGACATCACCGACGGCCGCCGTGCCGAGTTCCGTCTCGACATGTTGATGGAACACGCCGCCGACGCCATCTTGGTGCTGGACGAGAACGGCCGGGTCGATACCGTCAACGCCGCCGGTGAACGTTTGTTCGACTGGCCGGCCAAGGAACTGGTCGGCCGGGACTTCCTGACCTTGCTGGCCGAAACCGACCGCCGACCGGAATTGCTGCAGGTCGGCGACGGCGGCATGGTCGGCGGCGGCCCGCACGAAATGGTCGGCCTGCGCCGCAATGGCGCCACCTTCCCGCTGGAAATCTCGACCGTCGAGGTGCGGCTGGAAGGGACTCGCCTGTTCGTCTGCATCGGCCGTGACATCACCGCGCGCAAGGCCACCGAGGCGGCGCTGCGCGAGACCGAGCAGCGGCTGCGCGCCATTGCCGGCAACATGCCGGGCATGGTGTTCCAGCGCGTTCTGTCGAAGGACGGAAGGGTCGGCTATACCTATGTGTCCGAGGGCTGTCGCTCGTTCCTGGGGGTCGAGCCCGAGGAATTGATGGTCGATCCCGACGTCTTCATGCAGATGCTGACCGCCGACGAACGCCAGAAGTTCGTGGCCGGCCTGACCCATTCCGCCAAGATGATGGAGCCCTATGACGAGGAGCTGGCGGTGCTGGGCGGCGACGGTCGGCGGCGCTGGCTGCGCGGGCAAAGCCGCCCGACCAAGCGGCCCGACGGCTCGGTGGTGTGGGACGGCGTGATGATCGACGTCACCGACCGCAAGATGGCCGAACAGCGCCTGTCTTTCCTGGCCTATTACGATCCGTTGACCCGGCTGCCCAATCGCGCCGCCTTCCTGGATCGCTTCAATTCAGCCCGCGACCTGGCGGTCGGGCGCGGCAGCCTGCTGGCGGTGCTCAGCCTGGGCATCGACCGCTTCGGCATCATCAACGCCACCATGGGCCATACCATCGGCGACCAGGTGCTGATCGCGGCGGCCGACCTGCTGCAATCGGGGTTGGGGCGCGACGACATCATGGCCCGGGCCTCGGGCGACCGCTTCCTGGTGCTGATCACCGGCCATCAGGCCCTGCGCGACCTGACCGAGGCGATCGAGCATCTGCACCACCTGGCCCAGACATCGGTGTCGGTGCAGGGCGACGAGTTCGACATCTCGGTGTCGATCGGCGTGGCGTTGTTCCCGCGCGACGGCGACGACGCCGAGGACCTGATCCGCAACGCCGAGGCGGCGCTGCAGCGGGCCAAGGGCCAGGGGCCGGCGACGCTGCAATTCTTCACGCAGGAAATGAGTTCGCGGGTCGCCAAGACCCTGTCGCTGCAAAACAAGCTGCGCCGCGCGTTGGACCAGGGCGAGTTCCTGCCCTATTTCCAGCCGCAGGTCGATCTGGTCACCGGCGCGGTGGTCGGCATGGAAGCGCTGGTGCGGTGGAACAGCCCGGAACTGGGCATGGTATCGCCGGTCGAGTTCATCCCGGTCGCCGAGGAATCCGGCCTGATCGACGGTATCTGCGAGATCATGCTGGACAAATGCGCCCGCCAGAACAAGGCGTGGCAGGAGATGGGGCTGCCGCCGATCCCGGTGGCGGTCAACGTTTCCGGCCGCCAGTTCCAGTACGCCAAGCGGCTGATCCACGCGCTGGAAAGCACATTGTCCGATACCGGCCTCGACCCGCGTTACCTGGAAGTCGAGCTGACGGAAAGCTCGGCGATGCGCGACGCCGACAACGCCATCGCCGTGGTGCAGACCCTGAAGGATATGGGCATTGCCTGCTCGATCGACGATTTCGGCACCGGCTATTCGTCGCTGTCGGTCCTGAAGCGCTTCCCCATCAGCAAGCTGAAGATCGATCGCAGCTTCGTGATGGACGTCATCACCGACCCCAACGACGCCGCCATCGTCGATGCCATCGTCGCCATGGCGCGGGCCTTGAAGATGAAGGTGGTGGCCGAGGGCGTCGAGCACGTCCAGCACCTTGAGTTCCTGCGGGCGCTGGGCTGCGACCAGATGCAGGGCTATCTGTTCTCGCGCCCCTTGCCGGCTGCCGAGATGGGCGCGCTGCTGGAAGAAGGCCGCCGCCTGAAATTCGAGGAACGGCGGCGGGCCTAGCTCAATGACCGACCCCAAGGCCGGAAACAGCGTCAAGCATTCCTATACCATTGCCTGCGCCTCGGCGTTTCGCGACGCCGTCGAGGCGTTGGCCGCCCGGCGCCGGGTCAATGTCGGCGATATCGCCCGTTCGGTGCTGCTGGTGGTGCCGGCCGAAACCATCGCGGGCTTTCCCGATCCCGGCGATCCCGACCCGCTGGACCGCGAAACCGTGGTGCTGAAATCAGGCCCCAGCCAGGGGCGGCCGTGGCGGCGCAAGCCGCGCCTGCAGGTCCGCATGGCGCCCGGCTTCGACGCCTTGTTCATCCGCCGGGCCTTGGCGCTGGCCCTGGCCATGGACCAGGGCGCCCTGGCCATGAAGCTGGAAGACCCATCGGCGCCGCCGCCGATCCCCGATCCGCCTCCACCCCCACCACCACCGCCGCCACCACCGCCTCCGCCTCCGGTCGTCGATACCCGGATTCTGGACGCGGTCAACGAGGAGGTCGAGCGCCTGCGGGCCATCGTCAACGTGCTGTCGTTCGAGCCCTTGCCGCATGGGGTGTCCAGCAAGGCCGACGCCCTGCACGTCCTGGGCTTCCCGCCCGGCACCCATCCCGACAAGCGGATGGTGCGGGCGCGCTTTCGCATGCTGGCGACCATCCATCATCCCGACAGCAATTACGGCAGCCACGACCGCATGAGCCAGCTGAACCAGGCGATGGAATATCTGAAGGACTAAAGCATCGAGCCTTTAATCTGAGGCGCGTTGCTCCTGCGGCCATTGAGGCCGCGGCCAAGCGGCCGGATGGCCGCGCCCGGCGAGGGACAACCAAATAATGAGACCATCGTGCGCCATATTTGGCGCTCGATGGTCTAGCGGGCCCTATTTCAGGACCAGCAGCGCCGCCAGCACGGCGGCCAGCACCCACGGCAGCCAGGTCGGTGCGCCGCGGCGCCGGCCGCCTTCGCCGCGCATGGCGCTCATGGTGTCGGGGTGCAGTTTCAGGCCGCCATTCAGCATGGCGGTATAGGCCTTCTCGGTCTCGGCCAGCATGCGCGGCAGGCGTTCCAGCGCATGGACGGCGCCGACCACGGTTTCCTTGACCCGCGCCTGCGGCCCCAGATTGTCGATCATCCAGGTCTCGATCAGCGGTCGGGCCATTTCCCACATGTTGACCGACGAATCGAGCCGGCGCCCGACCCCTTCGGCCACCAGCATCGACTTTTGCAGCATCAGCAATTGCGGCTGGGTCTGCATGGCGAATTGTTCGGTGATCTGGAACAATTGGCCCAGCAGGCGGGCGATGGAAATCTCGTGCATCGGCTTGCCCATGATCGGCTCGGCGATCGAGCGGCAGGCCTGGGTGAAGGTATCGACATTCTTGTCGGCCGGCACGAAGCCGGCCTCGAAATGGATCTCGGCGACGCGGCGGTAATTGCCGTTCAGGAAGCCCAGCAGCATCTCGCCCAGGAAGCGGCGCGTGCGCTGATCGACCCGGCCCATGATGCCGAAATCCACCGCCACCAGATTGCCGTCCTTATCGACGAACAGGTTGCCCGGATGCATGTCGGCGTGAAAGAAGCCGTCGCGGAACACCATGTTGAAGAAGGATTCGGCGGCCTTTTTCAGGACCTCGTCCAGATTGATGCCGGCCGCCGCGATCTGCTCGCGCTCGTCCACCGGGATGCCATAGACCCGTTCCAGGGTCAGCACCCGCTTGCCCGTACGGGTCCAGTCGACCTCGGGGACCTGGAAGGTGTCGTCGCCTTGGAAGTTTTCGGACAATTCGGCGGCGGCGGCGGCCTCGAAACGCAGGTCCATTTCCAGGACCACCGATTCCTCGAAGGTCTCGACGCTTTCGACCATGCGCAGGCGCCGCAGACGCGGCTGGGTCAGTTCGACCCACTCGGCCAGCCAGCGCAGCAGGTCGATGTCCTTCTTGAAGGCCTGGTCGATGCCCGGGCGCAGCACCTTGACCGCGACATCGTGGCCGTCCTTGGTGACGGCGAAATGGACCTGGGCGATCGAGGCGGCGGCGACGGGGGTGTCGTCGAAATGCGAGAACGCCTCGTCCACCGGCATCGCCAATTCCTCGGCGATGATGGCGCGGGCTTCGTGCGACGGGAAGGGGGCCAGGCGGTCCTGCAGGTCCGACAGGTCGGCGGCCATTTCCTCGCCCAGCAGGTCGGCGCGCGTCGATAGCGCCTGGCCCAGCTTGATGAAGGTCGGCCCCAGCTCGGTCAGGGCGGCGGCCAGGCGCTGGCCGGGGCGGCCGTCATGGATCGGCGGCTGACCCAGCCGCAGCAGGCGGGCGGCCAAGGTGGCGATGGGCAGGTCGACCACGTCCAGCGCGTCATGGCGGGCCAGCACGCGGGCGATGGTCCACAGACGGGACAGGTTGCGGGCGGCGCGGATCATTTAAAGGCGCCAGCCGGAATGGATGGCGGCGATGCCGCCCGACAGGTTGCGGACCGAGACGTGCTCGAAGCCGGCGGCCCTGACCATCTCGGCCATCTCGGCCTGGGGCGGGAACTTGCGGATGCTTTCCACCAGATACTGATAGGCCTCGCGGTTGCCGGTAACCATGGCGCCGACCTTGGGCAGCACATTGAAGGAATAAAGGTCATAGGCTTCGCGCAGGCCCGGCACCACCACGGTCGAGAATTCCAGGCACATGAACCGCCCGCCGGGCTTGAGCACGCGGTAAGCCTCGCGGATGGCCTGGTCCCAGTGGGTGACGTTCCTTAAGCAGAAGGCGATGGTGTAGCGATCGACCGAGCCATCGGCGACCGGCAGGTGCTCGGCGTCGCCGCACACCCAGGCCAGCGCGCTGGTGACGTTCTTGTCGACGGCGCGGTCGCGGCCGACCGCCAGCATCTCGCGGTTGATGTCGCAGACGATGGCCGGGCCGCCACCGCGCTTCTTCCAGCCGAACGCGATGTCGCCGGTGCCGCCGCCGACATCCAGCAGAGTCTGGCCTGCTTGCGGTCGCAGCCAATCCAGGAAGGTCGACTTCCACAATCGGTGGATGCCGGCGCTCATCAGATCGTTCATCAGGTCGTACTTGCCTGCGACCGAATCGAAGACTTCGCGCACCAGCGAGGACTTTTCGTCCTCACGCACGGTCTGGAAGCCGAAATGGGTGGTGGCGGGCCCTTGGCCCTGCGGCTCGCTGCTCATGGGTCGGCACCTTAACCGAAAGCGTTTTTCCAGGCGAGCGCTTCGTGACGCCCGAGCGCCATGCGCACCTGCCGTGATGCACTTGCGCTTGAAATGCTACCTGGGGGTGCTATAGTTGTGGGCACGGGGAAGGGGAATTGCCATGGACCAAGCCGTCCTGCACTTCATTGAATCCGCCGCCCGGGCCAGCGACGTTGCGCAGTTGAATGAATCGTTTCTGCACACCATGCGGGGCTACGGCATCGGCCTGTTCGCGGCGGCGGTCCTGGACCCGCTGCGCCTGCGGCCGGAACATTTCCTGGCCTCGAACTATCCGTCCCATTGGATCGAGCATTACACCGACCGCGGCTACGACAAGGTCGATCCGGTGGTCCTGCGCAGCCTCAGCGCCGACCAGGCCTTCGTCTGGACCGAGCCGCAGGCGCCGCGCCCGGCCAAGCAATTGTTCGACGAAGCCGCCGAGGCCGGCATCGTCTCGGGCTTCGCGGTGCCGATCACCCTTCGGAACGGCCGCCATTCGGTGGTATCGGTGACTTCGGACCTGGCGGGCGACGAATTCGAGCGCTTGATGAAATCGTCCGGCCGCGCGGTGCAGACCGCCATCTACTGCTACCACGACACCCTGTGCGACCTGGCCGGCATCGGCGGCCATCGGCCGTCGCCGATCCCCAAGCTCGAGGCCGAGGTGCTGCGCTGGCTGGCCGCCGGCAAAAGCACCCAGGCCATCGGCGAAATCCTGTGCATGCCGGAATGCGCGGTCGAACGCCATGTGGTCAACGCGCTCGAGCGGCTGAACCTGACCAGCCGCGACCATCTGGCCGCCGAGGCCTGGCGCCGGGGCTACCTCAGCGCCTGACGCTGGACTCTTCGGGGGCTGGCCCCATATAACCCGGACCATGAACACCACCGGACAACCCTTCATCAAGATGCATGGATTGGGGAACGACTTCGTCATCCTCGATTCCCGCGCCCACGCCTTGGCCTTGACGCCCGACCGGGTCCGCGCCGTGGCCGACCGCCATACCGGCATCGGCTGCGACCAGTTGATCGTGATCGAGACAGCCCGCAATCAGGTGTCCGACGCCTGGATGACCATCTACAATCCCGACGGCTCGCAATCGGGCGCCTGCGGCAACGCCACCCGCTGCGTCGCCTGGCTGCTGATGCAGGAATCCGGGGCCGACAAGGTGGTGATCGAGACGGTGGCCGGCCTGCTGGATGCCGAACGGCGCGGGCCGCTGCGGGTCGCCGTCGATATGGGGCCGGCCCGGCTGGACTGGCGCGACATTCCGCTGGCGAGCGCGGTCGATACCCTGCACCTGCCGATCTCGACCGGCCCGCTGGTCGATCCGGTGGGGGTGTCCATGGGCAACCCCCACGCGGTGTTCTTCGTCGATGATGTCGAGGCGCTGGATTTGGCGGCGCTGGGACCGGTGCTGGAACACCACGCGCTGTTCCCCGAACGGGCCAATATCGAGATCGCCCAGGTCCTGGCCCCTGGCCGCATCCGCATGCGGGTGTGGGAACGGGGCGCCGGCATCACGAGAGCCTGTGGTTCGGGCGCTTGCGCGGTGGCGGTGGCGGCGGCGCGGCGCGGCCTGATGGGGCGCGCGGCCGAAGTGGTGCTGGATGGCGGCACCCTGGCGATCGAATGGCTGGCCGACAATCATGTGTTGATGACCGGTCCGGTGGCGACCAGCTTCGCCGGCCGGCTCGATTCCTCGCTTCTGCCATGAGCGAGGCCCGGATCGTCACCTTCGGGTGCCGTCTGAACGCCTACGAGTCCGAGGTGATGCGCGAGCATGCCCGCGCCGCCGAAACCGGTGTCGAGACCATCATCGTCAATACCTGTGCGGTGACCGCCGAGGCCGAGCGCCAGGCCCGCCAGACCATCAGGAAGCTTCGGCGCGACAACCCGACGGCGCGCATCGTGGTGACCGGCTGCGCCGCCCAGGTCCACCCCGAACGCTTCGCCGAGATGGCCGAAATCGACCAGGTTCTGGGCAATGCCGAAAAGATGCAGCCGGCCATCTTCGCGGCCCCGCCCGAGGACCGCATCGTGGTCACCGACATCTTCCAGGTGCGCGAAACCGCCGAACATCTGGTGTCCAGCTTCGAGGGCCGTGCGCGCGCCTTCGTCGAGGTCCAGCAGGGCTGCGACCATCGCTGCACCTTCTGCATCATCCCGTTCGGGCGCGGCAACAACCGCTCGGTGCCGCTGGGCCGCGTGGTCGAGCAGGTGCGCGGCCTGGTGGACAGCGGCATCCGCGAAGTGGTGCTGACCGGGGTCGATGTCACCGCCTATGGCTCGGACCTGCCGGGTACGCCCGGCCTGGGCCAATTGGTGCGCCGGCTGCTGGCCCAGGTGCCGGAACTGCCCAGGCTTCGGCTGTCGTCCCTGGACCCGGTCGAGGTTGATGACGATTTGCTGCGCGCGGTGGCGGAAGAAGAGCGCCTGCTGCCCCATTTTCATCTGTCGGTCCAGGCCGGCGACGATCTGATCTTGAAGCGCATGAAGCGCCGCCATGCCCGTGCCGATGTGGTCGCCCTGGCCGCCCGCCTGCGCGAGCTTCGTGGCGACGTCGCCCTGGGGGCCGACATCATCGCCGGCTTCCCCACCGAGGACGAGGCGATGTTCAACAGCTCGCTGGAGTTGGTGGACGAAGCCGGCCTGACCCATCTGCACGTCTTCCCCTTCTCGTCGCGGCCGGGCACGCCGGCGGCGCGCATGCCCAAGGTCCCCGGCGACGTGGTCAAGGAACGTGCCGCCCGGCTGCGCGCCAAGGGCGAAGCGGCGATGGACGCCTTCCTGGATACCCGGCTGGGCCGCGAGGTGGCGGTGCTGGTGGAACAGGACGACCAGGGTTTTTGCGAGCATTATCTGCCGGTGCGCTTGAAGGCGCCCGCCGCCGAGGGCACCATCGTCCGCGCCCGGGTGACCGGCCGGGACGGCACCAGGTTGTTGGCGCAAGCTTCAGGGGACCAGGAATGAGCATTTTCGGGATTTTCGGCAAGAAGGATAAGGCCCAACCCGAGGCCGAAGCCGAGACCCCGCCGGAAGGCTGGCTGGGGCGCCTGAAATCCGGCCTGGCCAAGTCGTCGTCGCGCCTGACCCAGGGCATCGGCGACCTGTTTACCAAGCGCAAACTGGACGACGAGGCGCTGGAAGACCTGCAGGACCTGCTGATCACCGCCGATCTGGGGGTGGCCGCCGCCGGGCGCATCACCGCCCGATTGGCCAAGAACCGCTTCGGCCAGGATATCGGTCCCGACGAGGTCAAGGCGGCTTTGGCCGAGGAAATCACCGCCATCCTAGAGCCGGTGGCCAAACCGCTGGAGCCGGATTTTTCCAGGCGGCCCCATGTGGTTCTGGTGGTCGGGGTCAACGGCTCGGGCAAGACCACCACCATCGGCAAGCTGGCCAAGTCGTTCGCCGACCAGGGCCGGTCGGTCATGCTGGCGGCCGGCGACACCTTCCGTGCCGCCGCGGTCGAGCAATTGAAGGTCTGGGGCGACCGCACCGGCTGTCCGGTCATCGCCCGCGAGACCGGGGCCGATTCCGCCGGCCTGGCCTTCGACGCCCTCAAGGAGGCCCAGGCCCAAGGCGCCGACCTGTTGTTCATCGACACCGCCGGGCGGCTGCAGAACAAGGCCGACCTGATGGAGGAACTGGCCAAGGTGGTGCGCGTCATCAAGAAGGTGGACGAGACGGCGCCGCACGACGTGCTGCTGGTCCTGGACGCCACCGTCGGCCAGAACGCCCATTCCCAGGTCGAGGTGTTCAAGGACATGGTCGCCGTGTCGGGCCTGGTGCTGACCAAGCTGGACGGCACGGCGCGCGGCGGCGTGCTGGTGGCCCTGGCCGAGAAATTCTCGCTGCCGGTCCACGCCATCGGCATCGGCGAGAAGGCCGAGGATCTGCGCGCCTTCGAGGCTGGGTCCTTCGCCCGCTCGCTGGTCGGGCTGGATTAGGCGGCCATGACCGCGCCGCCGGCCGATCTGCTGCAGGGTCTGCTGGCGCTGGTCGAGGCGGCGGGCGTGGCGGTGTGCGCCATTGCCGGTGCCCTGGCGGCGGCCCGCCATCGCATGGATTATTTCGGCTTCATCGTCGTGGGGGCTGCGGCAGCCCTGGGCGGCGGCACCGTTCGCGACGTCGTGCTGGGCCTGCAGCCGGTGTTCTGGGCCGGTCGCCAGGACATCTTGCTGGTCGCCATCGTCGCCGCGCTGGCCACCTTCTGGCTGGCCCGCCTGGTGGAACGGTGGGCCAGGGCGCTGGACTGGTTCGACGCGGTCGGCATGGCGCTGTTCACCGTGGTCGGCACCGAGAAGGCCCTGCGCGCCGGGGCGCCGCCCGTGGTGGCCATGGCCATGGGGGTGGTGACCGCCTGTTTCGGCGGCGTCATCCGCGACATCTTGTGCGGCGACAAACCGATGCTGTTCCACAAGGAAGTCTATGCCACCGCCTCGCTGGCCGGGGCGGCGGCGCTGGTCGGCATGACCCTGTCGGGGCTGGGCGGCGGGCCTGCCGCCTGGGCGGGCTTCGCCGCAGCCCTGGCGGTGCGATCCGCTGCGATTGTGTTCGGCTGGTCGTTTCCGCCCTATGGCGGGCGGTGATGGTCAGATTCGCCACATTCGGTCGGCACCCAACGCGATCGCGCATCGCAAAGTACTGCCGCAGATTGTTGCTACCTTCAATAGAATATGCTGTCATTGTGGGCTCGACGTTGATCCGCTCCACAATCTCCGGATGTTGGCATGCATCTTGTCTTGTTCTCGCCAAAAGTCATTTTGAAATCGGATGTGGAGGCACTCTGGGCAATTCAGCCGCGCCGGATATGCTTCGCATCTACGCATCGCGACCAACCGAAGCGATCTGCTCCACCTCATGTGGGAAAGTTCGAGGTTCCGTTCGACAATACGGTGGGCCGACAATTTGAGGCGGATACGGGACTGACATTGCGCCCAAGTAAGTTCCAGGGTGTATGGCGTCCGATCCAGTCCGAGGACGAGTTCGTGGCGATTCAAAATTGGACTGCTCGCCAAGGGACTCGCGTGTTCATTCGCGATTGTTTGGACATGTCCGTCGCTCTGGATGTCAATCTGGTGGATAACCAATCTGGCCAGTACACGGAACTGGGCGCTTTGGAGGCTCGAGCGAAGGCGCGTCAAGATGACGCGGCAGTGCAGGAGTTGGCACAAGCCTGCTATCGGGCCATCTGCAACTTGTCTGGCTATCGCGATGCCCGTTACGTCGCTTCCGTTCCGGCTCGCCTTGGAAAAGGGTACGATCTGCCGGCTGCAATTGCCGATAGGGTGTCGGCTCTTTCCGGTCTGGAGAATGTAACCAACAGATTTACATTCGCGCATGACAAGGGGGCGCTTAAGGGCCTCCCTCTTGACCAGAAATGGGATGCCCTGGAAAAAGCTGGGCTGACCTTTTCGCCGAACCTTCCCCGGGGGGCTTCAATAATCCTGATCGACGACAAATATCAGTCCGGGGTAACGATGCAATTCGTCGCCTCGCGGCTTTACCTCGCCGGCGCTTCGGAGGTGCTTGGGCTTTGCGTCGTCAAGACCTTGCGCGATACCGATAACCAGTAGGAACGGAGAGGTGGTATGTTTCGGCAGACGTGTTTCGTAAAATTTGGTTGATACGGTGATGGCTTTCGATAGGCCCGACGTCGTGCAGTTGGTTCCGGGGGCTCCCTCATATCCCGAGGCGGTCTCGATGGTGTTTGGTCGCAAGTCGCCAGCCTTATGGGCTCTGGGTAACATCGGATTGCTTGGGCTTCCAGGCATCGGCTTTTGCGGGTCGCGAAAAGCCAGTGAAAAAGGTATGGCTACGGCGACCGACTGCGCCGAGCAGGCTGCGGCGAATGGCTTTACGGTGATTTCGGGAAATGCTGCGGGCGTGGATTTCTTTGCGCACGAGGCGGCCCTGAGGGTTGGAGGGTGTACAGTCCTCGTTTTGCCTGAGGGAATCGATCACTTTCGAATTCGGAAAGACTTGCGTGCTGCTTGGGATTGGCGGCGCGTACTTGTTCTTAGTCAATTTCCACCGGATGCTGCATGGCAGGCCTATCGAGCCATGGAGCGCAATGCCCTTATCGTCGCCTTAAGCAAGGCGATGATCGTGATTGAAGCGGGGGCCACCGGTGGGACTCTCAATGCTGGGTTGGCGACATTGTCTGCTGGCAAGCCACTATTTGTCGCAGTCTATGAAGACATGGGCGGCTCGGCCGTTGGCAACGCCGCCTTACTGGAGCGTGGCGGTATGCCCTTGGCCAGAAGTCGCACCACCGGGCGCGCCAATTTAGAGAAGGTCCGTGCGGCGACCCAAGGCTTTGGCGTCGGTATTGTGCCGAGAGGGGCGCAACCCGCACTTCTTTAGCCAGAGGTGTCGAAGTTTAGTCGCCGGGTAGCCCCCCCCTCCATCCGACCTGCCCATGCCAAAAACGTCGAACCACCCTGTTGGGTAGGTTAAAACCTGACCCGGGTAGGCAAATTCGAACGAGTCCAAGGGTTTAGGCTGGCGCTGGCCGGTGGCGACTCGCAAGCCGAGAGAATATCGCGAATATCAGCCGATTCTAATGTTGCGGCGCGGGCGTCATCCCCCTTGCCCTGGGGCGCGAATCGCGTTACCTAAGCCACCCGGGATGCCGGCCACGTGTAATTTCGCGGCCCACCCGTTCGACCAGAACTCCGAACCACAGTTCGAGGGAACCTCATTCATGGCACGCAAGAAGATCGCTCTCGTCGGCTCCGGCAACATCGGCGGCACGCTCGCCCACCTCATCGGCTTGAAGGAGCTGGGCGATGTGGTGATGTTCGACATCGCCGAAGGCGTCCCCCAGGGCAAGGCTCTGGACATCCTGCAGTCGACTCCGGTCGAGGGCGTCAACTGCGCCTATTCCGGCGCCAACGACTATTCGGCCATCAAGGGCTCGGATGTGGTCATCGTCACCGCCGGCGTGCCGCGCAAGCCCGGCATGAGCCGTGACGACCTGGTCGGCATCAACCTGAAGGTGATGGAATCGGTCGGCAAGGGCATCAAGGAAAACTGCCCCGACGCTTTCATCGTCTGCATCACCAACCCGCTGGACGTGATGGTGTGGGCCCTGCAGCATTTCTCGGGCGTTCCGAAGAACATGATCTGCGGCATGGCTGGCGTGCTGGACTCGGCCCGCTTCCGGACCTTCCTGGCGGAAGAGTTCAATGTCTCGGTCGAGGACGTCACCGCCTTCGTGCTGGGCGGCCACGGCGACACCATGGTCCCGCTGGCCCGTTACTCGACCGTCGCCGGCATTCCGCTGCCGGACCTGGTCAAGATGGGTTGGACCACCCAGGAGAAGCTGGACAAGATCATTCAGCGCACCCGTGACGGCGGCGCCGAGATCGTCAATCTGCTGAAGACCGGTTCGGCCTTCTATGCTCCGGCCGCCTCTGGCATCGCCATGGCCGAAGCCTATCTGAAGGACAAGAAGCGGGTCCTGCCCTGCGCCGTCGAGGTCAAGGCCGGCACCTACGGTCAGCCGGACGACGTGTTCGTCGGCGTGCCGGTGGTGATCGGCGCCGGTGGCGTCGAGCGCGTGGTCGAGATCGAGCTGAACGCGGAAGAGCAGGCCGGCTTCAACAAGTCCGCCGACGCCGTCCGTGGTCTGGTCAAGACCGCCAAGGGCCTGATGGGCATCTAAATCCCAGTCACAAGGGAGCAAACCCCCTATGAATATCCATGAGTATCAGGGCAAGCAGCTGCTTTCCAAGTACGGCGTCGCCGTGCTGAAGGGCGGCGTCGCCTACACCCCCGACGAGGCGATCCAGGTCGCCAAGGACCTGGGCGGCCCGGTGTGGGTCGTCAAGTCGCAGATTCATGCCGGCGGCCGTGGCAAGGGCACCTTCGTCGGTGACTCGTCGGGCAAGGGCGGCGTTCGCGTCGTCAAGTCGGTCGAGGATGTCGGCAATGCCGCCGACGCCATGCTGGGCAAGGTGCTGGTCACCAAGCAGACCGGCGCCTCGGGCAAGGAAGTCAAGCGCGTCTATATCGAGCAGGGCTGCGACATCCGTCGCGAACTGTATCTGGGCATGCTGATCGACCGCGGCACCTCGCGCATCACCATCATGGCCTCGACCGAGGGCGGCATGGAGATCGAAGAGGTCGCCCACAAGAGCCCGGAAAAGATCCTGAAGGCCGCCATCGACCCGGTGCAGGGCTTCCAGCAATATCATGGCCGCCAGCTGGCCTTCGGCCTGGGCCTGACCGGCAAGCAGGTCGGCGCCGCCGTCAAGTTCATGGCCGCCATGTACAAGGCGTTCGTGGATCTGGACTGCTCGGTGGTCGAGATCAACCCGCTGGTGGTGACCGGCGACGATCAGCTGATCGCGCTGGATGCCAAGGTCAATTTCGACGACAACGCGCTGTTCCGTCACAAGGACATCGAAGAGCTGCGTGACGAGTCGGAAGAAGATCCGTCGGAACTGGAAGCCGCCCGCCACAGCTTGAACTACATCAAGCTGGACGGCTCGATCGGCTGCATGGTCAATGGCGCCGGTCTGGCCATGGCCACCATGGACATCATCAAGCTGTACGGCGGCGAGCCGGCCAACTTCCTGGATGTCGGCGGCGGCGCCACCAAGGAGCGCGTCACCACCGCGTTCAAGCTGATCCTGTCCGACGCCAACGTCGAAGGCATCCTGGTCAACATCTTCGGCGGCATCATGCGCTGCGACGTCATCGCCGAAGGCGTTGTCGCCGCTGCCCGTGAAGTGTCGCTGAATGTCCCGCTGGTGGTTCGCCTGGAAGGCACCAACGTCGAGCTGGGCAAGAAGATCATGGCGCAGTCGGGCCTGCCGATCATTGCCGCCGACAACCTCGCCGACGCCGCCGAAAAGGTGGTCAAGGCCGTGAAGGAGGCTGCATAAGATGGCTGTTCTCGTTAGCAAGGAAACCAAGGTGATCTGTCAGGGCTTCACCGGAGCCCAGGGCACCTTCCATTCCGAACAGGCGATCGCCTATGGCACCAAGATGGTGGGCGGCGTCACCCCGGGTAAGGGTGGCACCAAGCACCTGGACCTGCCGGTGTACGACACCGTCGCCGAGGCCAAGGCCAAGACCGGTTGCAACGCCACCGTGATCTACGTGCCGCCGCCGTTCGCCGCCGACGCCATCCTGGAAGCCATCGACGCCGAGCTGGAGCTGGCGGTGTGCATCACCGAAGGCATTCCGGTCGCCGACATGCTGGCCGTCAAGCGCGCCCTGGTGGGTTCCAAGACCCGCCTGGTCGGCCCGAACTGCCCGGGTGTCATCACGCCGGGCGAATGCAAGATCGGCATCATGCCCGGTCACATTCACCAGCGCGGCAAGATCGGCATCGTGTCCCGTTCGGGGACCCTGACCTATGAAGCCGTCGCGCAGACCACTGCCGCCGGCCTGGGCCAGACCACCTGCATCGGCATCGGTGGCGATCCGATCAACGGCACCAACTTCGTCGATTGCCTGGACATGTTCCTGGGCGATCCCGAGACCCAGGCGATCATCATGATCGGCGAAATCGGCGGCGACGCCGAGGTCCAGGGCGCCGAGTTCCTGCGCGCTTCGAAGATCAAGAAGCCGGTCGTCGGTTTCATCGCCGGTCGTACCGCTCCTCCGGGCCGTCGCATGGGCCATGCCGGTGCGGTGATCTCGGGCGGCAACGACACCGCCGACTTCAAGATCGAGGCCATGCGTTCGGCCGGTATCGCCGTGGCGGATTCGCCGGCGGCGCTCGGCTCGACCATGCTGAAGGTCCTGAAGGGCTAAAATAAGAAGCGGCCCGACGGTACGCCGGCTCGTCGGGCCGCCTTTTTTCTGTCAGTGTATATCGCGCCGTGGTGACCAGCGGCGCCCGGCGGCGTAGCCCTCGTGTCTCCTGAAACGTGAAAGGGATGCGGGATCAACCCGCGTCAGCCCCCATGACGAAGCAGTTCGACGAAACGTCCTTCCTGTCCGGCGGCAACGCCGTGTTTCTGGCCGAGCTTTATGCCCGCTACGTCGAGGATCCCGCCGCGGTCGATCCGTCGTGGCTGGCTTTCTTCCAGAATCTGAAGGATGACGGCACCGCCATCGCCCGCGACTTCAAGGGCACCGATCAGGCCAAGCGCGACCTCAAGGTCATCGGCGCCATCGACCCCGAAGCCGCCGCCGCCGCCGTCGCCGCCGCCAAGAAGGCGGGCAAGGACGGCAAGGCCGCCCCGGCCGCTCCCGCCGCCGCTCCCTCGCAAGCCGAAATCCGCCAGGCGGTGATCGATTCGGTCCGCGCCCTGATGATGATCCGCGTCTATCGTGTGCGCGGCCATCTGGAAGCCGACCTGGACCCGCTGGGCATCGCCGCCCGCGAGCCGCATCCCGAGCTGGATTACCGGTCCTACGGCTTCACCGATGCCGACCTCGACCGTCCGATCTTCCTGGACAACGTCCTGGGTCTGGAAACCGCCACGTTGCGCCAGATTGTCCAGATCGTGCGCGCCACCTATTGCGGCAAGATCGGCGTCGAGTTCATGCATATCCAGGACCCCGACCAGAAGGCCTGGCTGCAAAAGCGCATCGAAAGCGTGCGCAACCACACCGACTTCACGCCGCGCGGCAAGAAGGCGATCCTGGAGCGCCTGGTCGAGGCCGAGGGCTTCGAGCGCTTCCTGCAGCTGAAATATACCGGCACCAAGCGCTTCGGCCTGGAAGGCGGCGAATCGGTCATCCCTGCGCTGGAACAGATCCTGAAGCGCGGCGGTCAGCTGGGCATCGAGGAAGTGGTGGTCGGCATGGCCCACCGCGGCCGTCTGAATGTTCTGGCCAATTTCATGAAGAAGCCCTATCAGGCGATCTTCTCGGAATTCCAGGGCAACCCGGCCAATCCGTCGGATGTCCAGGGCTCGGGCGACGTCAAGTATCACCTGGGCACCTCGTCGGACCGCGATTTCGACGGCAACGTCGTCCATCTGACGCTGCAGGCCAACCCCAGCCATCTGGAAGTGGTTGATCCGGTGGTGATCGGCCGCGTGCGCGCCAAGCAGCAGCAGAAGAACGACACCGAGCGCAAGAAGGTCCTGGGCCTGTTGCTGCACGGCGACGCCGCCTTCGCCGGCCAGGGCGTGGTGCCGGAAACCATGCTGCTGTCCCAGCTGACCGGCTACTGCACCGGCGGCACCATCCACGTCATCATCAACAACCAGATCGGCTTCACCACCAGCCCGCAATATTCGCGGTCCGGTCCCTATTCCTCGGACATCGCCAAGGGCGTCCAGGCCCCGATCCTGCACGTCAACGCCGACGACCCGGAATCGGTGGTGCACGTCGCCCGCATCGCCACGGAATTCCGCCAGGAATTCCAGACCGACGTGGTGATCGACATGATCTGTTATCGCCGCCACGGCCATAACGAATCGGACGAGCCGGCCTTCACCCAGCCGTTGATGTACCGCAAGATCGCCAGCCATCCGACCACCCGGGCCATCTATGCCCGCCAGTTGGTGGCCGAGGGCACCCTGACCGAGGACGAGGCCAATGGCCTGGTCACCGGCTTCCAGGAGCTGCTGGAAAAGGATTACGAGGCGGCCAAGGCCTTCAAGCCCAACAAGGCCGACATGCTGGAAGGCAAGTGGCTGGGCATGGTCCAGCAGACCGACGAGGAAGAATACCGCGAGGACAAGACCGGCGTCGCCGTCGAGGTCTTGAAGGAACTGGGCCACAAGCTGGCCGAGATCCCCGAGGGCTTCAACGTCAACCGCAAGATCCTGCGCCAGATGCAGGCCAAGAAGGAAATGATGGACACGGGCGCCGGCATCGACTGGGCGACGGCGGAAGCGCTGGCGTTCGGCACCTTGCTGGTCGAGGGCCATCCGGTCCGCCTGTCCGGTCAGGATTGCGGTCGCGGCACCTTCTCGCAGCGCCATTGCCGCCTGACCGACCAGGAAAACGAATCCCGCTTCGAGCCCCTGAACCGGCTGCGCCCGGACCAGGCCCATTTCGAGGTGATCGATTCTCCGCTGTCGGAAGAGGCGGTGCTGGGCTTCGAATACGGCTTCTCGCTGACCGAGCCCAACGGCCTGACCCTGTGGGAAGGCCAGTTCGGCGACTTCGCCAACGGTGCCCAGGTCATCATCGACCAGTTCATCAATTCGGGCGAGTCGAAGTGGCTGCGCATGTCCGGCCTGGTGATGCTGCTGCCGCACGGCTATGAAGGCCAGGGGCCGGAACATTCGTCGGCCCGCTGGGAACGCTATCTGCAGCTGTCGGCCGAGGACAATTGGTCGGTGTGCAACATCTCGACGCCGGGCAACTATTTCCACGCCCTGCGCCGCCAGATTCACCGCAATTTCCGCAAGCCCCTGATCATCATGAGCCCCAAGAGCCTGCTGCGCCATAAACTGTGCGTCAGCAAGCTGGACAGCATGGGCGCCGGCACCCGCTTCTACCGCGTGCTGGGCGAAACCGACAATCTGGTGCCTGACGTCAAGGTCCGTCGCGTCATCCTGTGCTCGGGCAAGGTCTATTACGACCTGTACGAGGAACGGGCCAAGCGCGGCATCAACGACGTCGCCATCGTTCGCGTCGAGCAGCTTTATCCGTGGCCGAAGGACGCCATCAAGAAAGAGCTGGCCCGCTATCCGAACGCCGACCTGCTGTGGGTCCAGGAAGAGCCGGCCAACATGGGGCCGTGGACCTTCGTCGACCGCCGCATCGAGTATATCTGCGAGGAACTGGAGATCACCGCCAAGCGTGCCGCCTATTGCGGTCGTCGCGCCGCGGCGTCGCCGGCGACCGGCCTTTATAAGACCCATAATGCCGAGCAGGAATGGATCTGCGACATGGCGCTGTCGGGTGATGTCGCCAATCTGCCGCAACCCTTCCGTCGCGCCAGCAAGCTGTCGCGCCTGCACGCTTAAAGCCCGAGCGGCGTTTGAGCAGCCCGGCACGGGCATTTTTAAAGAATCGGGCCTGTTCCCCGCGAAGGGGACAGGCCCCGGAATAAGGGAACCAAAGCAATGACCGCCGAAATCAAGGTGCCCGCCCTGGGCGAATCCGTTAGCGAAGCCACCGTCGCCAAGTGGTTCAAGAATGTCGGCGACGCCGTCAAGGCCGACGAGCCGTTGGTCGAGCTGGAAACCGACAAGGTCACCGTCGAGGTGCCCGCCCCGGCCGCCGGCGTGCTGAGCCAGATCGTCGTCGCCGCCGGCGCCACCGTCGAAGTGGGTGCGGTGCTGGGCATGATCGGTGCCGGCACCGGCGCCGTCGCCGCTCCGGCCCCGGCTGCCGCTCCGGCTCCGGCTGCCGCTCCGGCTCCGGCCCCGGTCGCCGCCGCTCCGGCGGTTGCCCCGGCCTTCCCGTCGGCCGCCAAGATGGCCTCGGAAGCTGGGATCGACACGGCTTCCATCGCAGGTAGCGGCAAGGGCGGTCGCGTCACCAAGGGCGACGTCCAGGACGCCATCGCCAAGCCGGCCGCGGCTCCGGCCCCGGCTGCCCCCTCGGGCCCGCGCTCGAAGGCCGACCTGGAAGACCGCGTGCCGATGACCCGGCTTCGGAAGCGCATCGCCGAGCGTCTGAAGGAAGCCCAGAACACCGCCGCCATGCTGACCACCTTCAACGAGGTGGACATGGGCGCGCTGTTCGCGCTGCGTAACCAGTACAAGGACCAGTTCGAGAAGAAGCACGGCACCAAGCTGGGCTTCATGTCCTTCTTCGTGAAGGCCTGCATCGAGGCCCTGAAGGATTGGCCGGCGGTCAATGCCGAGATCGACGGCACCGATCTGGTCTACAAGAAGTACTACGACATCGGCGTCGCCGTCGGCACCCCCCAGGGCCTGGTGGTCCCGGTGGTGCGCAACGCCGACCAGCTGTCGTTCGCCGGTGTCGAGCAGGCCATCGCCGGCCTGGGCAAGAAGGCCCGCGACGGCAAGCTTTCCATGGAAGACCTGACGGGTGGCACCTTCACCATCTCGAACGGCGGCGTCTATGGCTCGCTGATGAGCACCCCGATCCTGAATACGCCCCAGTCGGGCATTTTAGGGATGCACAAGGTCCAGCAGCGTCCGATGGTGATGCCCGACGGCAAGATCGAGGCCCGCCCGATGATGTATCTGGCGCTGTCCTATGACCACCGCATCATCGACGGCCGCGAGGCGGTCAGCTTCCTGGTGCGCGTCAAGGAATGCATCGAGGACCCGCAGCGCATCCTGCTGGCGATGTAAGACCGCGGCCATCAAACCGTCATGGCCGGGCTTGACCCGGCCATCCACGTGGACCCCCGGGTCAAGCCCGGGGGTGACCCTGTGAGCAAGGGAAAACCCATGTCCGAAAACACCTTCGACGTCGTCATCATCGGCGGTGGCCCCGGCGGCTATGTCGCCGCCATCCGCGCCGCCCAGCTGGGCCTGAAGACCGCCTGCGTGGAAAAGCGCGGGAGCCTTGGCGGCACCTGCCTCAATGTCGGCTGCATCCCGTCCAAGGCGCTGCTATCGGCCTCGCACGCTTTTCACGCCGCCGCCCATGAATACGCCGCCTTCGGCGTCAAGGTGGCCAAGGTCGACATCGACGTGGCCGGCATGATGGGCCACAAGGACAAGGTGGTCGGCGACAACACCAAGGGCATCGAGTTCCTGTTCAAGAAGAACAAGGTGACCTATGTGGTCGGTGCCGGCCAGATCACCGCTCCGGGCCAGGTCAAGGTCACGGGCAAGGACGGCGAGAAGGTTCTGTCGGCCAAGGCGATCATCATCGCCACCGGTTCCGATGTCATGGGCCTGCCGGGCGTCGAGATCGACGAAGAAGTCATCGTGTCCTCGACCGGTGCTCTGAAGCTGGCCAAGACCCCGAAAAGCATGGTGGTCATCGGCGGCGGCGTCATCGGCCTGGAGCTGGGCACCGTGTGGGGCCGCCTGGGTGCCGAGATCACCGTGGTCGAGTTCCTGGATCGCATCCTGCCGACCAATGACGGCGAAGTGTCGAAGTCGATGCAGAAGATCCTGGCCAAGCAGGGCATGAACTTCAAGCTGTCGACCAAGGTCACCAAGGTCGAGAAGAAGGGCAAGGGCGCCATCGTCACCGTCGAGCCGGCGGCCGGCGGCGCTGCCGAAGAGATCAAGGCCGAAATGGTGCTGGTGGCCATCGGCCGCAAGCCCTACACCGACGGCCTGGGCTTGGACGCGGTCGGCGTTGCGGTCAATGCCCGCGGCTTCATCGAGGTGGACAGCCACTTCCGCACCAACATCCCGGGCATCTACGCCATCGGCGACGTGGTCGGCGGGGCCATGCTGGCCCACAAGGCCGAGGAAGAGGGCGTGGCCCTGGCCGAGCAGCTGGCCGGCCAGCACGGCCATGTGAATTACGACGTCATCCCGGCGGTGGTCTATACCTGGCCGGAAGTCGCCGCCGTCGGCAAGACCGAGGAGCAGCTGAAGGCCGAGGGCATCGCCTATAAGGCCGGCAAGTTCCCCTTCACCGCCAACGGCCGGGCGCGCTCGATGAACGAGACCGAGGGCTTCGTCAAGGTGCTGGCCTGCGCCACGACCGACCGCGTGCTGGGTGCCCACATCGTCGGCCCCAATGCCGGCGACCTGCTGGCCGAGCTGGTGCTGGCGATGGAATTCGGCGCGGCGTCGGAAGACGTGGCCCGGACCTGCCATTCGCACCCGGGCCTGGGCGAGGCGGTCAAGGAAGCCTGCCTGGCCGTGCTGGGCCGCGCGCTCCACGTCTAAGCGGATCGTTGTTGCGAAATCCCCCCGAGGGCCTGGCCTTCGGGGGGATTTTGTTTTTGAACGGCGCATGAACCGACCGTTCAGCCTGGGTTCCGGGGTGGGTTGCTACGGTTCTTGTCAGCAACCACCCCCCAGGAGTACCCCCCATGAAGACCTTGATTGCCGCGACCATCGCCGCCCTGTCGCTTCCCGTCATGGCCGTCGCCGACGACCGTGTCCCGGAAAATGTTCTGCCGCCCGCCGCGGTCATCCACCAGTTGGTCGCCGATGGCCATGACCTGCGCAAGGTGGAATATGAACGGGGCCGTTATGACGCCCTTGTCCGCACTGCCGATGCCCGTCTGGTCAAGATGGCGGTGGATCCGATGACCGGCCATGTGATCGCAGCGTCCGACCGCGCCAAGCACACCGACGTTCAGGCGGTTCCGGTCAGCGCCGTCGAGGCCATCGTCGCCGCCGCCGGAGAAGGCCATTACGACGTCACCGAGCTGGAGTTCCGCGACGGCCGCTATCGGGTCCAGGCCAGGGACGACGACGGCAAGACCGCCCGCGTTGAAATCGACGCCCAAACCGGCCAGATCGCCAGCATCAAGCATTAAGCGCCGGGGAGTGAACGAACAGACTCCCCCCGAGGGCTTTGGCCTTCGGGGGGATTTTGCTTGTTTGAACCACAGAGACACAGAGGCACAGAGAGTTCCTGCCGGACGGTGGTTTCATCGCGTTACCGCGAAGCAGTTATCTCTGTGCCTCTGTGTCTCTGTGGTTTCCCTCTTTCGGACACGTGTCATCTCGTGTCACTATTTCCGCCTGCGTCAGGGCGAGCGCTCTCGAGGGGACAAATCATGGAATTGCTGCTTTTCATTACCGTTGTGCTGCTGATCTGGTTCGCGAAGATTTACAATCAGCTGCAACGCTTCGGGAACGATGTGAAGCGTGCGCGTGCCGATATCATGGCCTCGCTGAAGAAGCGTCTGGACCTTGCCGGGCGACTTGTCGACATCACGCAGTCTTACGGCGAACACGAAAAATTCACGCAACTGACCACTGCCGAAAACATGTCGTCGATCACGGACGCGATGGTGGCGGCGCGCAAGGTCGATCAGGTCCTGAACCAGGTTTCCAGTTTGGCGATGGCGTATCCCGATCTGAAGGCCAATGCCACCTACCAGCAGCTGATGAGCCAGTTGCATGATATCGAGAGCGATCTGCAGAAGCGGCGCGAGGGATACAATGCCTCGGTCAGCCACTACAACGCCTATCGCAGTTCATTGCCTCAGACGCTTTTCGCCTCGTCGGTAGGCTTTCACGAAGCTCCGTTCTACTCGGTTGACGAGGCCGGGTTGGAAGCCCTTCCCGACTTCAAGACCGATGACGGCCAAATGTTGAAAGCAACGTTGCAGAAGATGGGCGACAAGGCGAGTGGACTGGTCAATCAGGCGGGCAAGCAACTCAACACCGCATTGGCCGAGGTCAAAGGCGGACAAGAGGGGCAGGGGCGACAGTAGCCGGCTCCCCCGCACCCTCACCCCACCTCGATATCCCCCATCGCCTCCTGCTCGGCGAACTTCGCCGCGAAGTCCTGCACCCGGCCTTCCTTGATCGCCGCCCGCAGTCCCGCCATCACCTCCTGGTAATAATGTAAATTGTGCCAGGTCAGCAGCATCGGGCCCAGAATCTCCTCGGCGCGGATCAGGTGGTGCAGATAGGCGCGGGAATAATTGCGACAGGCCGGGCAGGTGCAGGCTTCGTCCAGCGGGCGCGGGTCGTCCTGGTGGCGGGCGTTCCTTAAATTCACCGTGCCGCGCCGGGTGAAGGCCTGGGCGGTGCGGCCCGACCGGGTCGGCATCACGCAATCGAACATGTCGATGCCGCGCAGCACCGCGCCGACGATGTCCGATGGCCGGCCCACCCCCATCAGGTAACGCGGCCGGTCGGTGGGCAACAGCGGCGTGGTGAAATCCAGGGTCGAGAACATCAATTCCTGGCCTTCGCCCACCGCCAGGCCGCCGACGGCATAGCCGTCGAAGCCCATCGCCGTCAGGGCAGCGGCGGATTCGGCGCGGAATTCCGGGTAGATGCCGCCCTGGACGATGCCGAACAGGCCATAGCCCGGGCGCTCGACGAAGGCATCCCTGGACCGCCTGGCCCAGCGCATCGACAGCCGCATGGACTCGGCCGCTTGTTTCTCGGTGGCCGGAAACGGCGTGCATTCGTCGAAGGCCATGGTGACGTCGGCATCCAGCCAATTCTGGATTTCCATCGATCGCTCGGGCGTCAACAGGTGCTTCGAGCCGTCGATATGGGATTGGAAGGTGACGCCGTCCTCGGTCAGTTTCCTCAGTTTCGCCAGGCTCATCACCTGGAAGCCGCCGGAATCGGTGAGGATGGGCCCAGGCCAGTTCATGAAGCGGTGCAGCCCGCCCAGCTTGCCGATGCGTTCGGCGCCGGGGCGCAGCATCAGATGATAGGTGTTGCCCAGGATCATCTGGGCGCCGGTGGCCGCCACGCTGTCCGGCATCATCGCCTTGACGGTGGCCGCCGTGCCGACCGGCATGAAGGCCGGGGTGTCCATCGGGCCGTGGGCGGTGTGCAAGGTCCCACAGCGGGCGGCGCCGTCGGTGGCGTGAAGGTCGAAGCGAAAGGCGGTCACGCGAAGGTCTCCCGGTGCAGCAGGCAGGCGTCGCCATAGGAATAGAAACGATAGGAGCCGGCGATGGCGTGGGCATAGGCCGCCCGCATGCGATCCAGCCCGGAAAAGGCCGAGACCAGCATGAACAGGGTCGAGCGCGGCAGGTGGAAATTGGTCATCAACAGATCGACCGCCCGGAAGCGATAGCCCGGCGTGATGAAGATGTCGGTGGCGGCGTCGAAGGGCCGGATCAAGCCGTCGGGATCGGCGGCACTTTCCAGCAGCCGCAGCGAGGTGGTGCCGATCGCCACCACCCGGCCGCCATTGGCCCGGGCGCGGTTGATCGCATCGGCGATGTCGGCCGTCACCACGCCCAACTCGGCATGCATGCGGTGGTCATCGGTGTCATCGACCTTGACCGGCAGGAAGGTGCCGGCCCCGACGTGAAGGGTCACGGTCAGCCGGGTGGCGCCGGCGGCATCGATGGCGTCCAGCAAGGCCGGGGTGAAATGCAGGCCGGCGGTGGGGGCGGCCACCGCGCCTTGTTCCTTGGCGAACACGGTCTGGTAATCGGCGCGGTCCTGCTGGTCGGCGACGCCCTTCCTGATATAGGGCGGCAGCGGCATGCGGCCGAACTCCTCCAGCGCGGCCATCAGCTCGGGGCCGGCGCGGTCGAAGGCCAGGGTAACCTCGCCGGCCTCGCCCTTTTCGGCGATGGTGGCGGTGAAATCGGGGCCGAAGCGGACCAGATCGCCCGGCTTCAGCTTCTTGGCCGGCCGGGCGAAGGCCTTCCATTGGGCCAGGCCCAGGCGCTGGTGCAAGGTCACCTCGATGCCGGCCTCGCCCCGATGGCCGAACAACCGGGCCGGGATGACGCGGGTGTCGTTGCTGACCACCACGTCGCCGGGACGCAAAAAGCGCGGCAGATCGGCGACCACATGGTCGGCCAGACCGCTGGTCGTCACATGCAGCAGGCGGGCGCAATCGCGAGGATTCACCGGGCGCTCGGCGATCCGCTCGCGCGGCAGGTCGAAATCGAACAGGTCCACTTTCATGGTGAGGGTTTAGGCGGGATTGCGCCGGCCCGTCAACCCTCGCACAATGATCGGGTAATGATCGATGAAAAGAGCCCGAATGGACCTGTTCCCCCCGATTGAGCCCTATGCCTGGGGTGCCCTGGAGGTAGGCGACGGCCACACCCTTTACTGGGAGGAATCCGGCAACCCCCAGGGTCCGGCGGTCCTGTTCGTCCATGGCGGGCCAGGCGCCGGCACCGCGCCACCCTATCGCCGTTTCTTCGATCCGGCCCATTGGCGGATCGTCTTGTTCGATCAGCGGGGGTCGGGCCGCTCGGTGCCCTATGCCGAGACCCGCTTCAACACCACCGGCCACCTGATCGCCGACATGGAGAAGCTGCGCCGCCACCTGGCGGTGGATCGTTGGCTGTTGTTCGGCGGCTCGTGGGGCAGCACCCTGGCCCTGGCCTATGGCCAGGCCCATCCCGAGCGGGTCACCGGCTTCGTCTTGCGGGGCGTGTTCCTGTTCCGCGAAAGCGAAACCGAGTGGTTCCTGCACGGCATGGCCGCTTTCTATCCCGAGGCGCACCGCCGTTTCGTCGCCCATGTCCAGGGTGACGGCGGCGACGTGCTGGCCGCTTATCATCGCCGCCTGACCCATCCCGACCCCAACATCCACCTGCCGGCGGCGCGGATGTGGTCGGGCTACGAGGAAGCCTGCGCCCGCCTGGTCGCCCGGCCCGACCCGGTCGAGCCCGACGGCGCCGCCGCCCTGGCGATGGCGCGGATGGAATGCCATTACATGGTCCATGGCGGCTTCCTGCGGCCGGGCCAGTTGCTGGAGGAGGTCGGCCGGATCGCCCATTTGCCGGCCCGCATCGTCCAGGGCCGCTATGACGTCATCTGCCCGCCGGTATCGGCCTTCGACCTGGCCCAGGCCTGGCCCAAGGCGCGGCTGACCGTGGTGGCCGAGGCCGGCCATTCGGCGATGGAGCCCGGCCTGCGCACCGCTTTGGTGGCGGCAGTCGAGGAGATGCGGCGGATCTGTCCGTGATCAATCGTCGCGGGCGAACTGTTCGGTGTCCAGCGGCTGCGGCTGCTTGGGGTCGCCCGGCGCGGTGACCAGCACGATCTCGGGGATGGTGGTGGCCGCCTTCAGGCGCGCCGCCGAGATCTGGTGATAGGTCAGGGTGAAGGGCAGCAGGGCCGCCTGCATCGATTGGGTGAACACCCCGCAGGCGCGGGAATAGTGGCTGCCGCTGGCGAACTCGATGCGGAAGGTGCCGTCGGGCAGGCCGCCGACGCCGATATGGTGGGTGGCCGGCACGAAATAGGCGGCGACGGTGTGCCCGCCCATGGTCTTCAGCTTGACCACGGCGTCGCGTCGGCCGTCATTATGGATCAGCAGGCGATGCTCGCCGGTGGCGCGACGGATCAGCACCTCGCCGGCCTCGGGCGTCGAGCCGGGATTCTGGGCGCACCATTCCTGCTTGTGCAACGCCGAGGTCCCGGCATAGAGCGCCCGGCGGGTAACCCAGCCGACCACGCCCGACGGCGTGCGCACCTGGGCCCATTCCGGGCTGGTGACATCGACCACCTGGACGGTGGTGAAGCGGTCCAGCAGGGTCAGGACCGGCGCGCCATCGACCGGCGACTGGCGCAGCTTCAGATCCTCGATGGCGACATAGCGGATGTCGCCGATCTCGGCGGCCTGGACGCTGATGCCGGCGCGGGCGGCCATGGGCGGCTCCCACGGTTTCAGGGCGATCAGGGCGGCCACCCCCAGCACCAGCGGCAGCGCCACCAGCGGCAGCGCCTGAGCGAAGAACACCCCGCCATTCCACAAGGCCCAGCGATTTTTCAGGCGCCGGCCGCCCTGGCCGGTTTCGGCGCGCAATTGCTCGATCTGGCGGGCATGGACCGACAGGCGGGCGAAGCGCGACGCCTGCTCGGTCAGGGCGCGGGCCAGGTCGGTCTCGTCCAGCGCCAGGAAGGCCCGGGCCTGGCGGATCAGCATGCGGGCGTTCTGGTCCTTGGGCTTGGTGCCGCCAAACAGGTTTCTGACCAGTGCGATGGGGGTCAGGATCAGGCCGGGCAACGACCACCAGCCCAGCAGCCAGCTGACCGTCGAGGCCCTGGCGGCGATGCGGTCGGCGCAGTCCCGGCAAAAAATGCCCTCTTCGCGGGTGCGCCTGGCCCACACCAGGTAACTTTTTACCTGGTGGAAGATGACGTAACGCGGCTGCACGGTGATCTTGCCGCAGGCCGAACAGGCGAATGGCGTCGCCGGGTAATCATCGCCGTCATCGACCAATGGCGGGACCCCGGTGGCATGGTATTCGGCGCGGTAGACCACATCCTTCAAGACCCGGTAAGCCTCGACGATTGCTTGGAATTCCTGGCGTGCCGCCTCGGACGGATTGCGGTCGGGATGCACCTGCTTGGCCCGGTTGCGATAGGCAGTCTTGATGGCCGCCAGGTCCGCTCCGGGGAGCAGTCCAAGCACCGCGTAATAGCCTTTGGGGTCCGGGTAGGTGGTGGTCATCTGCATCGACATAGGGCCTTGTTGCCCTCAGTCTGCTGCAAGTGCCGTGCCGATTTAAACCACGATCTTCGTGGGCGGCGGAGCGTCCGGGGGCAATTCGACCCAGCGGCCGCCCGATTGGAAAGCGACCGAGCCCTTGGTGCCGACCAGTTCTGCGGCGTTGGTGAAGATGCCTAAGATGTCGTGGCGCATCTCGGGCGGCAGCGGCTGGTCGGTGCGGATGATCAGGTCGAACAATTTGTCGTCGCGCCGCACCAGCCCGTCCATCTGCATGCGGCCCAGCCGCGACAGGTTGAAATCCAGCAAGAAGCGTTCGCCGCCACCACCCTTGGCCGGGTCGGATTCGTCCTCGCCCTGGCGGCGGCGGACATAGAGCTGGACCGGATCGACCACCTGGCCGAACAAAAGCGGCAGGGTGAAGGCGGTCCATTCGCCGCCCGCCACCGGCCGGCCGCCCTCGGGTGCCATCTGTTCCAGTTCGGCCTTCAGCCGTTCGGCCAGATCCTTGCGGCCGGCCTTTTCCAATCCCCTGGTGGTGCCGTCGGGCAGGACCGCGCGGACGTCGCCCGACCGCATCGCCCCGGCGAACAGGGCGATGTTGGCGGCCAGGCGCGGTCCGACCTGCGGCAGCGACCGCATCAGCATGTCCAGCGCCTGGCGGTCTCCGGCCGCATTCAGGGTGGTCATGGTTTCGGCCAGGGTCGGCCAGCCCCCCGGGCGCAGTCCCGTCGATGCCGCCTGGCCTGGGCCGGCGGCGGCGGCAGGCGGCGGCGGTTCCGGCTGGCCGGCCAATTCCAGTTGCAGCCGCGTGCCGACCGGCAGATCGGACCCGGTCGGCAGCGCCAGGGTGCCGGCCGGGGTCTGCACCACCGCCTGGCCGCCGGGCGGATGGGCGACGACGGTGGCGGTCAACAGGCGGGGCGCCGTGGCGGCGGCCGGAACGGCAAGATCGCCCGGCAGGGTGGGCGGCGCCGACTGGGGCGCTTGGGCCGGCTGGCCGGGTCGGCCCGGCGACGCGGCGGCAGGCGCCATGGCGGTCTGCGGCGCGGCGGGGATGGTCTGGGGCGGGGTCTGCCCCGGCAGCTCGATTCCGGCGATGCGGACGGTCAGCCGGGTGCCCGCCGGCAGATCGGGCGGCAGGCCGGCGTCAAGGGTGCCGGGCTGGGCGGCGGTGGCCAGCGCCATCCCTTGGCCTGAGGCCGGGCGGATCATGGTGGCGGTCAGGCCGGCGGGAGCGCCGGGCAAGGACGCGGCGGGGGCTCCGGCTTGCGGCCCGGCCATGGGGGTGCCGGTCTGGGTGCCCGGCGTGCCGGGGGCTCCCGCCTGGCCGGTGGCGGCGCCCATGAAGGGGGGCATGGCGGTCTGCGGGCCGGCGAAGGGGGCGCCGGCCAGGGTGGGGGCGCCGGGCAGGGTCATGCCGGCCAGCGGGCGGCCGTTCACCGCCAGCAAGGTGACGCCCTGGTCGGTGACCTGCAAAAGCAGCCGAGCCCCTTCGGGGATCGGCGGCAGGGTCTGGCCGGGCAGGGCCTTCAACTGGACCATGCCATCGGGGGTGGCGACGGTCATCGCCCCCTTGGCGGCGCGGGCCTGGGCCACCGCTTCCATCATCGAGCCGAGCGCCGCATTGGCGATCTGGCCGCCGGTCACCGTCAGCGCCACCGGCCCGCTGACCGCCGACCCGGTAACGGGCAGCGGAGCGGGTGGCGGCGCGACGCTGGACATGGTCTAGCGCGCCTGGGCCAGCAGGCGCTCGACGATGGCTTCGACGTCGGCGGCGGCCTCGGAATTGGGCGAGCGGATCAGGATCGGCGTCTGGTTGCGGATGGCTTCCCGCACCTTGAGGTCGCGGCGGATCACGCCGGCCAGCGGCGGGCTGATCTTCAAGAAGCCCTCGCAGGCCTTCAGAAGGGTGTTGTAGATGCGCTCGCCCTCGCGGGTCGAGTTGGCCATGTTGACGACGATGCGCATGTCGGTGCCGGGCCGTTCCATCTGGGTGACCTTGATGAAGGCATAGGCGTCGGTCAGCGAGGTCGGCTCGTCGGTGGTGACCACCAAGATGGTGCCGGCCTGGGTGGCGAAGTTGCGGGTGGTCTTCTCGACGCCGGCCCCCAGATCGACCACCACCTTGTCATAGGAATTGGACAGCAGCACCAGATCGTCGCCCAGCAATTGCAGGCGCGACAGCGGGATGTTGGCCAGCGTGCCCGAACCCGAGCGGCCGGCAATGATGTCGAAGCCGCCTTCGGGGAAGCGCACCAGGGCCTGGTTCAGGGTCAGGCGGCCGGCGACCACGCTGCCCAGGTCGGTCTTGGGCATCAGGCCCAGCTGGATATCGACGTTGGCCAGGCCCAGATCGCCGTCGAACAACAAGACGCGACGGCCGGCCCGCGCGATGGCGTGGGCCAGGGTGATCGAGAACCAGGTCTTGCCGACGCCGCCCTTGCCGGACGCCACCGCGACGAGGTTTCGTCCCTTGGCGCGTTGAACCGGGCGAGGGGCCAGGGTCGGAGCTTCGGATGCCGTGGTCATGATAAGGGTGCCTCGTCGGTCCAGAAGTTTTGATCGAGATGGGGGGCGGGCGCCTGCGGCAACAGCAGACGGGCCAGGGAAATGGCGGAAATGGGCGATAATCCGTCGGCGACATGCGGGCTGGCCGAGACGTCGCACAGGGCCAGCTGGCCGGCTTCGGCCGCCGCCAGCATGCCGCCCAGCCGCCGGGTGGTGTCGAGCCGGGTGGTGAACAGTCGGGTGGCGCCGATGGCGGCGAAGGCCTCGGCCGCCTCGGCCGCTTCGGCCGCGTCGCCGCCGGCGGCCATCACCAGGATCGGTTCGATGTCGGCCGCCTCGATCAGCGACTGCAGGTAATCCATGTCCGAGGTGCGAAACGGGTTCAGGCCGGGGCTGTCGATCAGCACCAGGTCGAACATGCCGGTAACGTTCTCGACCGCCTGACGCAGGCTGTCCGGCCCCCGGGTCTTGACCAGATCGATGCCCAGGATGCGGGTGAAGGCGGCCAATTGCTCGACGGCGCCGGCCCGGATGTTGTCGCAGGTGATGATGCCGACATGGCGCTGCTTCAGCACCGAGCGGGCCGCCAGCTTGGCCACCGCCATCGATTTGCCCGAGCCATGACCGCCGATCATCATGAACGGGCGCAGCGCGCCATGGTCGGGCAGATGGGCGAACGAGAAGCCGGCTTCCAAGGCGGCGGCGCAGGCCAGGGTCGGGTCGGCGATGTCGGATGCCCGCGCCGCGTTGGCCAGCCGTTCGGCCATACGGCTTGGGAGTCCGTGGGTTTCCAGCGCTGCCTTGACGGCATCGGCCGACGAGGACGGCGCGCTTTCCTCGAACAACTCGGCCACCGCCAGATCGGCGTCGGCCGGCTCCAGCGCCGCGGTGATCCGCACCCCCTTGGCGCCGGCGGCGCGCTGGGTCGAGACGATGATCGCCTCGTCGCCCAGTTCGGTGCGCACCATCTCCATGGCCTCGGCCATGGTCGGCGCGGTGAAGGATTTCAGCCTCATGGCCTAGACGTCCCCCCGGTCATATCTGTCCCCGCCCCGCTCATATCTGACCCATGGTCTTGATCTTGGCCTTGGGGTGAATTTCCGCCTGGCTCATCACCACGGTCACCGGGCGGAAGCGTTCGATGATCGAGCGCACATAGGGCCGGACCATCGGGCTGGTCAGCAGCACCGGAGTCTCGCCCTGCATGGCGAAGCGTTCGAAGCTTTGCCGGGTGCGGGTGATGAAGTCCTGCAATTGCGACGGCGGCATCGACAATTGCTTTTCCTCGCCCTGGCCGACCAGCGATTCGGCGAAGGCCTGTTCCCATTCCGGCGACAGGGTGATCAGCGGGATGAAGCCCTGCGGGCCGGTGTTGCTGTCGGAAATCTGGCGGGCCAGGCGGGCGCGCACATGCTCGGTGATCATGGTGACGTTGCGGGTGTGGCCGCAGGCCTCGGCGACGCCTTCCAGGATGGTCGGCAGGTCGCGGATCGAGATGCGCTCGGTCAGAAGGTTCTGCAGCACGCGCTGCAGGCCGCCGATGGTGATCTGGGCCGGGATCAGTTCGGCGATCAGCTTCTGATGCTCCTTGTCCATTTCGTCCAGAAGCTTCTGGGTCTCGGAATGGGACAGCATCTCGGCCATGTTGTCCTTGATCACCTCGGTCAGGTGGGTGGTGACCACGGTGGGCGGATCGACGACCGTATAGCCGCGGAACAGGGCTTCCTCGCGGTTGGTCGGCTCGACCCACATGGCCGGCAGGCCGAAGGTCGGCTCCTTGGTCTTCTCGCCGGGCAGGGTGATCTCGTCGCCGCGGGGGTCCATGATCAGCAGATGGTTGGGGCGCAGGTCGCCGCGCCCGGATTCCACTTCCTTGATGTAGACCACATAGGCGTTGGCCGGCAGCTGCATGTTGTCCTGGATGCGGACCGACGGCATGACGAAGCCCACTTCCGAGGCCATGGCCCGACGCAGGCTCTTGATCTGGTCGGTCAGCTTGACGCCCTTGGGATTGTTGATCATCTGCAACAGGCCATAACCCAGTTCCAGGCGCACGGTGTCGATGCGCAGCGCGGTCGAGATCGGCTCTTCCGCGACGGGGGTGGTCTGGCGGGCCTTTTCCTCGGCCTCGATGGTCTCGCGCTCGACCTTGATGCGCTGCTGCTTGTCGACGAAATAGGCGGCCAGGCCCATGCCGCCGCCCAGCATGAAGAATGGCAGGAACGGCATGCCCGGCACGATGGCCATCATGGTGATCAGGCCGGCCGCCGTGCCCATGGCCCGGGGATAGCCGCCCAGCTGGGTGCTCAGGGCCTTGTCGACGGTGTCGGTGACGCCGGCCTTGGTGACCAGGATACCGGCGGCGACCGAGACCAGCAGGGCCGGGACCTGGGTGACCAGGCCGTCGCCGACGGTCAGCTTGGTATAGATGTCGGCGGCCTGGGCGAACGTCAGGTTGTTCTGGGCCATGCCGATGATCATGCCGGCGATGATGTTGATGCCGGTGATCAGCAGGCCGGCGATGGCGTCGCCGCGCACGAACTTCGAGGCGCCGTCCATGGCGCCGAAGAACTGGCTTTCCTGTTCCAATTCGCTGCGGCGCTTCTTGGCGGTCTGTTCGTCGATCAGGCCGGCCGACAGGTCGGCGTCGATGGCCATCTGCTTGCCCGGCAAGCCGTCCAGGGTGAAGCGGGCCGCCACTTCGGCGATACGCCCCGAGCCCTTGGTGATGACCACGAAATTGACGATCACCAGGATGATGAAGACGATGATGCCGATGACGAAATTGCCGCTCATGATGAAGCTGGCAAAGGCGGCGATGACCTGGCCGGCGCCTTCCGGGCCTTCGTGGCCGTGGCCCAGGATCAGGCGGGTCGAGGCCAGGTTCAGCGACAATCGGATCAGCGTGGTCAACAGCAGCACCGTCGGGAAGGACGAGAATTGCAGCGGCTTTTCGATGAACAGGCTGACCATCAAGATCAAGACGCTGACGGTCACCGACAGGGCCAGACCCATATCCAGCAGCCAGGACGGCAGTGGCAGGATCAGCATCAGCATGATCGCGACCACGCCGATGGCCAAGATCACGTCGCCGCGGCGCAACGCCTTGTTGAAGCGCGACCAGGCGGCCTGGGCGGTGTCGTTGGCTGCCAAATTTCCCGGAGACGGAGCGCCGTCGGCCATGTGCTATTTCCCGACGGGGTTAAAGGCTGGCACGTTCTTCGCCGCCGGCCGGCGGCGGAACGTTGATTCCTTCTTCGGAATATTGCTTCAGCTTGTTCCGAAGGGTGCGAATGGAGATGCCCAGGATGGTCGCCGCATGGGTGCGGTTGCCCAGACAATGGCTCAGCGTGTCGATGATCAGGTCGCGCTCGACGTCGGCGACGGTGCGTCCGACCAGGCCTTGGGTGGCCCCGGCGCCGCTCATCACCGCCGCCGCCGCGTGGGTCACCTGCGACACCACCGGATCGTGGCCGCCCAGGGGCGCCCCGGTCAGGATGATGGCCTCGGGGCCGATGGTGGCGCCGCTGGCCAGCAGCACGGCGCGATGCATGGTGTTTTCCAGCTCGCGCACATTGCCGCGCCACGAATGCTTGATCAGCATCTGACGGGCCTCGGGCGAGAGCGGGCGAATGGCGATGGCGTTGGTTTCGGAATATTTCTTGATGAAGAAATCCGACAGGATCGGAATGTCCAGCGGCCGCTCGCGTAAGGACGGCAGGGCCAGGTTGACGACGTTCAGGCGATAGAACAGATCCTCGCGGAAGCCGCCCTGGCGAACGTAATCTTCCAGGTTGCGGTTCGAGGTGGCGACGATGCGGCAATCGACCTTGACCGGCTGGTTGCCGCCGACCCGGTCGATTTCCTTCTCCTGGATGGCGCGCAGCAGCTTGGCCTGCAGGCGGATGTCCATCTCCGAGATTTCGTCCAGCAGCAGCGTGCCGCCGCTGGCTTCCTCGAACTTGCCGATGCGCCGGGCCACCGCGCCGGTGAAGGCGCCCTTCTCGTGGCCGAACAGCTCGGATTCCAGCAGGTTTTCCGGGATGGCGGCGCAATTGACGGCGACGAAGCGGGCCTTGGCGCGGGGGCTCTTGTCGTGGATGAAGCGGGCCATCAATTCCTTGCCGGTGCCCGATTCGCCGGTGATCAGGATCGAGGCATGCGAGCCCGCCACCTGCTCGGCCAGGCGCATGGTCTGGGCCATGCGCGGGTCCTTGTGGATGATGGCGTGGTTTTCGGCGGTGACGGCGGCCAGGACGGCGGCGATCAGTTCGGCGTCGGGCGGCAGCGGGATGTATTCCTTGGCGCCGGCCTTGATGGCGCGCACGGCGGCCGAGGCGTCGGTCGAGATGCCGCAGGCGATGACCGGCACGACGATGCGCTCGACTTCCAGGGCCTCGACCAGGCGCGAGACGTCGCGGCGGACGTCGATCATCACCAGATCGGCCCCTTGGCCGCGCAACGCCTCCAGGCCCTGTTCGACGTCGTCGGCGATGGACACCTTGGCGCCACGCGCCATGGCGATCTTGCTGGCCGCCCCGATCTGTCCATCCATCGCGCCGATGATCAGCAACCGCATGATCTGTTCTCCCCCGGGGACTTGGTTAGCTGCGATCGGTCTTGATGATTTCCGTCATGGTCACGCCCAGACGGTCTTCGACCACCACCACCTCGCCGCGCGCCACCAGACGGTTGTTGACATAGATGTCGATGGCCTCGCCGACCTTGCGGTCCAGTTCGACCACCGCGCCGCGACCCAGCTTCAGCAATTGGTTGACCTGCACGCTGGACTTGCCCAGCACCGCCGACACCTGAACGGGAATGTCGTAGACCGCTTCCAGGTCACGGGCCGAACGCGGGATGTCCGGGGTATCGGACATCGACTCGCCGCCTTCCGGGATGAAGTCGTTCAGTTCGAAATCGGCCATAGGATCACCTCGTCAATTCAAAAAATCAGTGGCCTGCCTATCCCCGAAACCCGCGGGCGGATTTCCGGGGCAGGACACTTTTCAAACCGAGCCCATCTCGGCTTCGTGTGCCGCTTCCACCGCGGCGCGGCGTTCGGGCGGCGCCAGCGCCCGTTCGACCGTCACTTCGATCTCTTCCAACAGGCGGGCCTGGTCACGTTCGGCACCGCCATCGGTCCATTCCACCCGGGCGTCGCCGACGGCCAGGCGCGGATCGGCCTGGACGACGACGCGGCCCTCGAACCCCTGGCCCTCGGCCGCCGCCTCAAGCCGCTCGCGCACCGGTTCCACCAGGGGGGCGGCGACGCGGACGATGATGCGCGGCTCGTCCAGGATATGGGCGACCACATCCTCGACCACCCGGGCCACCTCGTCGAAGGCGTGCTTCTCGCAGGCGGCCGGCAGCATCTTCTTCAACACCGCCATCGCCACCCGGACCGCGGCGCGGGCATTGGCATCGTTGGCTTCGTCCTGCTGGCGGAACACGGCGTCGATGCGTTCGGTCAGCGCGGTGACCGCCAGGGCGATCTGCCGGGCATCGGCCTCGGCCGCCTCGGCGAAGCCGGCTTCGCGGCCTTCCTGGAACGAGGCCTCGCGCACCATGTTCAACTCTTCCTCGGTGAACATCGGCGGCGGCGGCTCGTCGGCGATTTCCTCCTCGGCGGCTGCGGCTGCTGCGGCCTGTTCCTCCTCGATCTTGGCCTGGCGCGCCTGCTGCGGCGGCTGGCCGAAATCGAGGTCGAACATGTATTTGCGGTAAGGCATCGCTTAGTAGACCAACTCGTCTTCTTCGCGGCCTTCCGAGATGACCAGCTGGCCCGAGGCCGCCAGTTCCTTGGCCATGACCACGATCAAAGCCTGGGCCTGATCGACGTCGCGCAGGCGGACCGGGCCCAGGGCCTCCATGTCGTCCTTGAGCATCTTGCCGGCGCGTTCGGACATGTTCTTGAAGAACAGGTCCTTGATGGCGTCGCTGGCCCCCTTGAGCGCCATGGCCAGCTTGTCCTTCTCGCACTGGCGCAGCAGGGTCTGGACGCCGGCGGCATCCAGGCGGACCAGATCCTCGAAGGTGAACATCAGCGCCTTGATCTTTTCCGCCGATTCGCGGTTGCGTTCCTCCAGGGCCGACATGAAGCGGTTTTCCGCGTTGCGGTCCAAATTGTTGAAGATATCGGCCATCATTTCGTGGGCGTCGCGACGCTGGGTGCGGGCCAGGTTGGTCATGAATTCGGTACGCAGCGTCTTTTCGACGCCGTCCAGCACTTCCTTCTGCACCGCCTCCATGCGCAGCATGCGCATGATGACTTCCATCGCGAAGTTTTCCGGCAGGATCGACAGCACGCGGGCGCCGTGGTCGGGCTTGATCTTGGCCAGCACGACGGCGACGGTCTGCGGATATTCGTTCTTCAGATAGTTGGCCAGCACCGCTTCGTTGACGTTGCCCAGCTTGTCCCACATGGTGCGGCCGGCCGGGCCGCGGATTTCTTCCATGATGGTCGAGACGCGGTCCTTGCCCAGCGACTTCATCAGCAGTCGCTCGGTGCTTTCCATCGAGCCCACCAGCGAGCCGGTGGACGACAGCTGGTCGGCGAATTCGACGAACAATCGCTCGATCAGGTTGGCCGACACCGTGCCCAGGTTGGCCATCACCTGCGACAATTCCTTGATTTCCTCGTCGTCCATCATCCCGAACAGCTTGGACGAATGCTCTTCGCCCAGGGACAGCATCAGCATCGCCGCCTTTTGCGGGCCGGTCAGCGAACGGTAGTCCTCTTTCATGCGGGCCATGGGCGGGGGCTCCTTTTACGCTTCCTGATACAGCCAGTTGCGGATGATGGACAAAGCCTCTTCCGGGTGCTTCTCGACGATTTCGCCGATCTTCCTGATCGACGAGGCCTTGACGCGGCCTTCGACCTTGTCGATGTCGATCAGTTCGTCGGCGATCACTTCTTCCTCGCCGCCCAGGGCAGGCGCCGGCATCGGCGGCGCACCGGGGCCGGTCAGCTGCGGCACGCCCGAACCGTCGGCGGTCAGCAGGCGGCGACCGTCGGGGCCGACCTGGCCTTGCATGCTTTCGATGGCCCGGCTGATGAGCGGGCGCAGCACCAGCAGCAGGAACAAGATGGCGACGATGGACAGGCCCAGGTTCGAAGCGACCTTCTCGACGAAGTCGCGCCGCATGCCGAAGATGAACTCGCCCGGCTCTTCCGCCTGGTATTGCTCTTCGCCGCCGGCGAACTGCATCGACAGCACCTTGACCTGGTCGCCGCGATTGCGGTCGAAGCCGATGGCGTTCCTGACCAGCTCTTCCAGCTTGGCGACGTCCTCGGGCGTGCGGTCGCGATAGGTCTTCTTGCCGTCGGCGGCGACGTCGTAGATGCCATCGACCAGCACGGCGGCCGAGACCCGGCGGATCTCGCCCATCTCGCGCACGACGTTCTTGGTCTTCTTGGAAATCTCGTAATTGACGGTTTCCTGGGTCTTCGACGCCTTGGACGAGGATTTGTTGGCGCTGGACGAATTGGCGTTGGGGTCGGGCAGGTTGTTGGTGACCGAGACGTTGGGCGGCTCGCCCTCGTTCGAGCTTTCATCCTCGTTGACGGTGACCTGGCTGCGCACGACGCGGCTTTCCGGGTCGTAGGTCTCTTCGGTGGTGACGGCGCGGCTTAAGTCCATCTCGACATTGACTTCGGCGCGCACGCGGCCCGGGCCCAACGACCGCTCCAGCATGCCCTCGACGACGCGGGCCATGCGGTTCTCGGTGTTGAGCTTCATTTCCTCGGCGGTCTGGGCGGCGACCTCCTGGTCGTTCTCGAAGCCCTTGGCCAGCAGCGTGCCCTTGTCGTCGATGATCGAGATGCGGGTCGGCTTCATCTTCGGCACGGCGGCCGCGATCAGATGCTGGATGGCGATGACCTGGCCGCGTTCCAGCCGGTTGGTGCCGGCCATCTTCAAGATCACCGAGGCGGACGGCTCGTTGGCCTCGCGCGAGAAGGCCTCGCGCTTGGGCAGCACCAGGTGGACGCGGGCGCTTTTGACCTTGTCGATGGCGCGGATGGTGCGGCTCAGCTCGCCTTCCAGGGCGCGGACGTAATTGATGTTCTGCTGGAAGCTGGTGGACGACAGTGCGTCTTGCTTGTCGAACAGTTCGTAGCCGGCGACCCGGCCCGAGGACGGCATCGCCTGTTCGGCCATGCGCACCCGCAGCTCGTTCTTCTTGTCCTTCGACACCCAGATTTCATGGCCGTCGCGACGGACCTCGAACGGGGTCTTCTCGGCGGCCAGCTTCTCGACGATGGCCTTGGAATCGGCCATTTCCAGATCGCCATACAGCAATTCCATCTGCGGCGCGGCGACGCGACTCATCAGATAAATGAAAAAGCCGAGGATCGAGACGCCGACACCGGCAATCGCGGCGAGCCGCATCGGGCCCAGGCCGCGCATCATCTGCAGGAACGCGTTCACGTCGGTTTCACCCAGAGCCGTCAGGACAGACTGGGTCCTGCAAGACGCAAGGACCACAGCGTCAGGGTAACCGGGCAAGCTTTAAGGAAGGTTAATACCCGGCAAGATTTGCCGAGCTAACGCTTCCGCAACACCGCCACCAGGCCGGGGACCGGGTGGCCGGCCTCGTGGCGGGTGACGGCATCTTCCAGCAGGGCGACGGTGAAACCGGCGGCCTCGGCATGGGCGCGGATATAGGGGACCGAATGGGCATAGCGCTGGGTCGGCCCCAGCACCCAGGCGCGGTCATCATTTCTCTCGGCGGTGAAGGCCAGGGTGCCGCCGTCGCGCAAGGCCTTGGCGGCGGCGGCGAAGATCGGTTCCAGGTCGCCCAGATAGACCAGCACATCGGCGGCCGCCACCAGATCGACCGAGCCGGGGCGGGACTCCAGATAGGCGACGACGTCGCCGGTCTCGAGATGGTCGTAAAGGCCGCGCTCGGCCGCCTTGGCGATCATCGCCGGCGACAGATCGACGCCGTCCAGGCGGCCGGCCAGGGGCTTCAACACCGGTGCCGCCAGGCCGGTGCCACAGCCGATATCGACCACCTCCAGACCCGAGACCGGTCCCAGCACCTCGGCCAGGGCCTGGCCCAGCACGGTGGGGGCGCGGTATTCCAGCTTGCCGACCAGGGAATCGTCGAAACGTTCGGCATAATCGTCGAACAGTTCGCGGACATAGGCCTCGGGGGCCTTGGCCGGCGCGTTGGCGCCGCCGGCCAGGGCCAGGCCAAGGGCGGCGCCGCAATGGTCGGCCGGGTCCAGCGCGAGATAGCGGCCATAGGCCTTGCGGGCGAGGTCGGGCTTGTTCTGCTGGCGGCGGGCCTCGCCCAGGCAGAACCACGCCTTGGCCAGGTCCGGCTTGGCGGCGACGGCCCGTTCGAAGGCGGCGGCGGCGCCGTCGGAATGCTTGAGCGCCTGGCGGACCAGCCCCAGTTCCATCCAGGATTCGGCGTGGCGCGGGTCGGCGCGGGTGGCGGCTTCGGCCTGGGAGCGGGCGTCGGCCAGACGGTCGAGGGCGCGGTAGACGGCGGCCAGGTTGGCGCGCGCGCCGGCATGGCTGGGGCGCAGATCGACCGCGCCTTCCAGGATCACCGCCGCCTCGGTCAGCCGGCCCAGTTCCTTGAGCGCCACGCCGTAATTGTTCAGGGCCGCCGGCCAGTCGGGCCTGAGCGCCAGGGCCTTGCGCGCGGCCTCGGCCGCCTCGGCCGGCCGGCCGGATTCCTGCAGCAGGCCGGCCAGGCTGTTCCAGGCATCGGCATGGGCGGGGTCCTGCGCCACCGCCTCGCGGCAATGCGCCATCGCCTCGTCGCGCTTGCCCAACAGGCGCAGGCCGTTGCCCAGGCGGGCATGGGCCTCGGCATGGTGGGGCATCAGGCCTAGCACGGTGCGGAAATGCAGGCAGGCCTCGGCGTTGTCGCCGGTCAGTTCCAGGGCGCGGCCCATGGCCATGTGCAGCACCGGCTGACGCGGCGTGATGGTGATGGCCTTGGCCAGATGGCCGGCCGCCTGCTTGCCCTGGGCGCGGTCCAGCGACAACAGGCCCAGCAGGTAATGGGCGCCGCCGAAGGTGGGGTGGTGGTCGGCGATGCGTTTGGCCAGCCGTCGGGCCTCGGCGCCGTTGCCGTTCTGGTAGGCGTTCATCGCCTCGGCGAAGGCTTCGGCGACGCTCTTTTCCTTATGACCGCTCATGCCGGCCTGGTGTCCCGTCCGCGATTTGGTTGGCTCGCCCCCCTTAAAGGCGGCTCCACGATAGGCCCCATTACGGGGCCATGACAAGCCTGGCAACCAGAGGTATGGTTAGGTCGATGGTTTGTATCTGTGGGGTGATCAATGATTCGGCCGGTCGGACTGATTCTTGCGGTGCTGTTGTTGGCTTGGCCGGCGATGGCGGCGGACCGGGCGGCCAGGACCGAGACGCAAAACACCCGCACCGGGACCCATCCCGACCTGACCCGGGTGGTGCTGGATGTCAGCGAAATCAGCAAATTCTTCACCAACGTCACCGATGACGGACGGCGGGTGATGGTCGGCATCCCCTCGGTCGATTGGGAGGCCAACCGTCACCGCCTGAAGCCGCACGGGCTGGTGGCGCGCTATGATTTCGTCAAGCGGGGGATGAAGAAGGGGTTGTTGGTGATCTACACCAACGCGCCGGCGCGGGTGGAATACAAGTTCGCGCTGCCGCCCGACCCGGCCGACGGCAAAGGCAACCGCCTGGTGATCGATTTGGCGCCCAGGGATTTGCCCGGCAAGGCCAAGCTGCCGCCAAGGGTCGAGCCGAAGGCGGCGGCCAAAACGGCGCTGTCCAAGGCCGAGACGGCGAAGGCCGAGCCGAAGGTCGAGCCCCAGCCCCCTCTCCAGCCCCAATCCAAGCCCGAGGTCAAGCCGATCGCCAAGCCCGAGCCCGGCACGGCGCCCGCGCCGACGCCGGTCTTCCCGGTACCGATCAAGTCGCGCTAAACCGCCGTTCCGCCGACGGTCAGGCCGTCAAGCCGAAGCGTCGGTTGGCCGACGCCGACCGGCACGCCCTGGCCGTCCTTGCCGCAGGTGCCGATGCCGGGATCGATCTGCAGGTCGTTGCCGATCATGGTGACCCGCGTCAGGGCATCGGGGCCGTTGCCGATCAGGGTGGCGCCCTTGACCGGGGCGCCGATCTTGCCGTTCTCGATCAGATAGGCCTCGGTGGCGGCGAACACGAACTTGCCCGAGGTGATGTCCACTTGGCCGCCGCCGAAATTGACGGCATAGATGCCCTTCTCGACTGACGCCAGAATCTCGGCCGGGTCCAAGGCGCCCGCTTCCATGAAGGTGTTGGTCATGCGCGGGATCGGGGCGTGGGCATAGGATTGGCGCCGGCCGTTGCCGGTGGCCTTGACCCCGGTCAGACGGGCGTTCAGGCGGTCTTGCAGATAGCCGACCAGGATGCCGTCCTCGATCAGCACGGTGCGGCCCGAGGCGGTGCCCTCGTCGTCGATGGTGATCGAGCCGCGACGGTCGGGCAGGGTGCCGTCATCGACGACGGTGACGCCCTTTGCCGCCACCCTTTGCCCGATCTTGCCGGAAAAGGCCGAGGTGCCCTTGCGGTTGAAGTCGCCTTCCAGGCCATGGCCGACCGCTTCGTGCAGCATGACGCCGGGCCAGCCCGGCCCCAGAACCACGCTCATCTCGCCGGCCGGGGCCGGGATCGAGGCCAGATTGACCGAGGCCTGGCGGATCGCCTCGTCGACGCAATGGCGCCACGCCGTCTCGTCCATCATGCCGCCATAGGTGACGCGGCCGCCGATGCCGTGGCCGCCGGTTTCCATGCGGTCGCCCTCGGCCAGCACCACCGACACGCTCAGGCGCACCAGCGGGCGGATGTCGGCGGCGTGGCTGCCGTCGGCGCGCTGGATGAACACCGCCTGCCACGATCCCGACAGCGAGGCCGACACCTGCTTGATTCGGGGCTCGCGTCGGGCATAGGCATCGATCTCCTCCAGCAGCTTGACCTTGGCCTCGAAGGGCACCAGGACCAGCGGATTGATATCGGTGTAAAGGCTGGCATTGGTGCCGACGGGCGCTAAGGCCATGGTGCCGGAATGGTTGCCGCGCACCGCCTTGACCGTCGTGGCACCCCGGCGGATCGCCTCTTCCGACAAGACCGAGCCGTGGGCGTAGCCGTGCGCCTCGCCGACCACCGAGCGCAGGCCGAACCCTTGCGTGGTGTCGAAATTGGCCGACTTGATCTGGCGGTCGTCCATCAGCACGCTTTCCGACTGACGGTATTCCAGGAACAGCTCGCCGTCGTCGGTGCCGGCCAGGGCCTCGGCGACGATGGCGGCGACATTGTCCTCGTCCATGCCGGCACGGGTGAAGAACAGCTCTTGGGCTTGGGACACGTGCGGCATTTGGGCTCCTTGGCAGGCGGGACGGGGTACTGTACATCAATGTGGTTGTTTGCGACGAGGTGGGCAATGGCCGAAACACGATCGCTGGTCGCCAGCGAGCATCCGCTGCGCCGCCCCCTGGCCGGCGAGGTGCACGCACGCCCCTATGAACAGCTGGCCGCGCCGGTGCGGGCCAGCCATCTGGCCATCCTGCACGACGGTCTGGGCGAGGGCGTCGAGCGGGCCTATCTGGCCGAACTCCTGCAAAGCCATGGCGCCGAGCCGCCGGGTGATGGCGCGACCTATTTCGCCCGCGACCTGGGCGGGCTGCGCCTGCGCTGGGAGCGTCACACCGAATTTTCCACCTACACCTTCCTGCGCTTCGACCCGTTCGACGAGCCGTTCGCCGCCTCGGCCCTGGATCTGGTGGCGGCCGATTGGCTGGAGCGGATGCCGGGCGCGGCCATCTCGGCGGTCCATATCGCGATGTCGTCGGGCCGGCTGGCCGGAGACGAGCTGGCCGCCCGCTTCGATGGCAACGCGCTGATCGGTTCCATGGTGCTGGGCGGCGCCGCCGAGGCGTGGACCGATCTGCGCCTGCATGCCGATGGTTTCGGCCGCATCCTGGTGCAGGACCGATCCCTGACCAGGGGCCAGACCGGCCGGGTGATGCAGCGGCTGTTGGAAATCGAGACCTATCGCATGATGGCGCTGCTGGCCTTCCCCGAGGCCCGGCGCATTCACGGCGAGGTGGCGCGCATGGATCGCCAGCTGGCCGACATCGTCACCGAACTGGCCGATCCGGCCATCATGCAAAATGACCGCGAATTGCTGGACCGGCTGACGGCGGTGGCGGCCGAGGCCGAACGACTGGACGCCGCCTCGGGCTTCCGGCTGGCCGCGGCCCGGGCCTATCACGCCATCGTCATGCAGCGCATCGCCGAATTGCGCGAGGACCGCATTCCCGGCATCCAGACCCTGGGCGAGTTCATGGATCGCCGCCTGGCTCCGGCGATGAAGACCTGCGAATCGGCGGCCGAGCGGCGCGAGCTGTTGTCGGTCAGGGCCGGCCGGGCCGGCGACCTTTTGCGGACCCGGGTCGATATCGCGCTGGAAGAAAAGAACCGCGATCTTTTGAAATCGATGAACCATCGCGCCCACATGCAGCTCAGGCTGCAGGAAACCGTCGAGGGCCTGTCGGTGGTGGCGATCTCGTACTACCTGCTGGGGCTGGTGCTCTACGCCGCCAAGGGATTGAAGGGGGCCGGGGTTCCACTGGACCCCGACATCGCCGCCCTGGTGTCGCTGCCGGTGATCATCGGCGCGGTGGTGCTGGGGGTCCGGCGGCTCAGGAAGGCGTTACTGCATCCCGAGTGACGGGTTGTCCGTCAAAAATGGCGTTCCGTGCGACACAAGACGGTTTGATGCGCATGCGTTCCGCCTGATGGCGTTTGTGTCGCGCGAATCCGGCTTTCATGCGCAACAAGCCCGTTTGGTATGTGTCCACTCTGGACAACTCGGTTTGTTTCGCATAAAAGCCTATTTCGTTAACGACAACCCGCATGTGGGCTCATATTGCGCATGGCAGGGTGCGTGATGTTCGCGCCGGAGGCGGTTGATGGATCAGCGACTCGATTTCAGCGAAGCGGTTCAGTACCACTACGGGCATTTTCCTCCCCCTTCACTGGATGCGGCTCGTCTGATCAAGCCCCTGACTCGGGCCGCCGCGTCGCTGGCCCGCTACGATCAGATGCTGAAGGGCATGCATAACAGCGAAATCCTTCTGGCGCCGTTGCGGAGCCAAGAGGCTGTGGTGTCGTCGCGCATGGAAGGGACGGTCAGCACCTTGGACGAGGTCCTGCAGTACGAGGCCGACCATGCCGAGGATGGCGATGCGCCAGGGGTGCGCGTGCGTGACGATGTCATCGAGGTGGCGCTGTACGGTCGGGCCATGCGCAACGCACAGCGGCGGATGGAGGATGGCGCGCCCTTGTCGGAATGGCTGATCCGCAGCGCCCATGCCGAGTTGCTGGGACTCGGGCGCGGAGCCAGGATGACGCCGGGGAGTTACAAGACCGAGCAGAATTACATCGCCGACAGGGGGCGTCGGAAGGTTAGTTTCGTCCCCGTCAGTCCCGAACGCCTGACCGATGGAATGGGCGCGCTGGTCGGCTACATGGCCGACGACGAGCAGGAAATCCTGATCAGGACGGCGCTGGCTCATCTGGAATTCGAGGCGCTCCACCCGTTCAAGGACGGGAACGGCCGAATCGGGCGGATGCTGATTACCCTGATGTTGTGGAACCATCGGGTGATTTCGGCGCCACACTTTTATGTCAGCGCCTTTCTCGAAGAGAACCGCGACGAATACATCGACCGCATGCGGGAAGTGTCGCGGGTCGGGGCCTGGACCGACTGGGTCGAGTTCTTTCTGGGAGGGCTGGACGCCCAGGCGCGGCGGAACTTGGCCAAGGCCGAGGAGATCAGCGATCTCTACGAAGACATGAAGGACAGGTTCCGCGAAACGCTGTCGTCACAATGGAGCACCAGGGCGCTGGATTTCCTGTTTTCCCGTCCGGTCTTTCGCAACAGCGATTTTACGCGCAAATCGGGCATCCCTGAGGCCACCGCCCAGCGCTTCGCGCGGGCACTCAGCGACGCCCGACTCCTTAAGACGGTCAGCCCCGCCGCCGGGCGACGGCCAGCCCTTTTCTCGTTCGAGCCATTATTGTCGGTGGTCCGCTCGGCGTGACCTTCATATCGTCAGCCCGGGCTACGGCCCAACCGGGCCCGGGTTAAACCCGTTCCTCGCCCAGCCGTTCGACCAGCAGGTTCATGGTCTTGCGGATTTCCGGGTGACGTTCGGCGATGCGATGGGCCAGGACATGGGCGCGGCGGCGGTCGAACGGGCGGCCCTCGGCCTCGGCCTCCAGATGTTCGCCCAGTTCGCGCAACTCAGGGATCATGTGGGTCATGACGCATCTCCTCGAACGGGTGTGATGCGGCATTGTCGCGACCGCCATGCTGCAGCGCAACAGACGGTTTGATGACTCGATGGGTGTCTTGTAACCTCGCTCAGGCGTCGCGGTCGGCGACCACGCGGTTGCGACCGCCATTCTTGGCCCGGTACAAGGCCTGGTCGGCGCGGGCCAGCACGATATCGACCGAATGATCGGCCTCTTCCAGGCCGGCGATGCCGATCGAGGCGGTGAAGCGGACCTGGTGGCCGTCGGCCTCGACGCAGATGGCGGCCACCGCCTCGCGCATGCGCTCGGCCAGGATGCGGCAGCCGGTCAGGTCGGTTTCCGGCAGGCAGATGGCGAATTCCTCGCCGCCCAGACGGCCCAGGATGTCGGACCCGCGTAGCGCGCCCATGCAGGTGGTAGCCAGCGCCTTGATGGCCAGGTCGCCGACCGGATGGCCATAGGTGTCGTTGATGCGTTTGAAATGGTCGATGTCGAGCATCATCACCGAAGCGGCGCGATGGTGGCGTCGGGCGACGGCGACCATTTCCGCCGCCTGCTCCATGAAATGGCGGCGGTTGAAGGTGCCGGTCAGGGCGTCGGTGGTCGCCAGGCGACGCAACTCGTTTTCCAGGTCCTTCTGGCGCGAGATGTCGACCATCACCCCGATCAGGCCGGCCGGTTGTTGGCGCTCGTTCAGCCAGGCGGTCTTGTTGACCAGGAACTGCCGCTTGCCGTCTCCGGCCTGCAGCTCCATCTCATAGGCGATCGGCGGCCCGTTCAGGGCCTGTTCGTCGCGCGCCTTCGACAGGGCGACATGGTCGCCCGGGGCGACATCCTCGATCGAGCGGCCGACCCAGGTGTCGGAATCGGCGTTCAGCAACGTCGCGAAGGCGTTGTTGAAGCCAAGATAGCGGCCGTCCAGGCCCTTCCACCACACCGGATTGGGCATGGCCGTCAGCAGGCGTTCCAGGAAGCCCTTCTGGATGTTGAGTTCCGAGGTGCGCTCGGCGACCCGGCGTTCCAGCGAGTCGTTCATCGCCCTCAGGGCCGACACCGCCTTGTTCTGGCCGGTGATGTCGCGCGCTTCCAGCATGAACTCGATGTCGTTGTCCTCGTCGGGCAGGCGGGTGATGCGGACCTGCACGTCGATGGCGCTGCCGTCGATACGACGGAACCGCACCGGGACGATGCCGGTCTCGTCCAGCAGGGCGGACAAATCCTCGTGGAACAGGCTGCGATAGGGCTCGTCGAAGAAGGTCCAGATCGGCCAATTGGCCTCGCCATCGTCGGGCGACAGACCGATCAGGTCGCGCCCGGAGCTGTTGATATAGACCACCCGCTCGCCATGGCAGCGGCAGATCATATGCATGGCGTTGTCGACCAGGCTGCGGAACAGCGCGTCCATGCGCCGGGCCTGCATCGCCGCCCGGGTTTGCGCCGCCAGATCGCGCAAGGTGACGATCGCCGACCCGTCACCCAGCTCGCGGGCCGGATGGATCTTGATCTCGGCCTCACGCGACTTGCCGTCGGGGGTGTGGATCATCAGCGGGATGGGGTCCAGCTCGACGACGTGCAGGTCCAGCAATTCCTGGATCACCGGGCGGTAATCGTCGGCGATGAAGTCCAAGAGCGACCGGCCCAGCAGACCCTCGAGCTGTGCCACGCCCAGGAAGCGGGCGGCGGCGCTGTTGGCCTCCTCGACGGTGCCGAAGCGGCAGCGGGCGGCGAACTGGTCGGTTACCTCCAGGGTGACGATGGCGTTGTCGGAAAACTGGACCTTGCGCTTTCGCCGTTCGGCCGCCCCCACGTCATTCCCCATCTGTCCGTAATCCCCGGCCCCGATATCCCGTCGGCGATCATATACATATTCAGATTTATAAATACAAGCTCTGTATCTGGGTTACATCCGATGGTTTTGTTCTCTGTTGATTACTTGTGTCTTTGGGTACTTTTCATGAAAACGAAAACCCCCGCCAGTTTCCTGGCGGGGGTTCCCGTAGCGATTTTGTTCGACGCTCGGATTAGACCGAGTAGTACATGTCGAACTCGACCGGATGCGGGGTGTGCTCGAAGCGATAGACTTCTTCGTACTTCAGCTCGATGTAGCTCTCGATGAAGTCCTTCGAGAACACGTCGCCCTTGCACAGGAAGTCGTTGTCGGCGCGCAGGGCCTCGAGGGCCTCACGCAGGCTGCCGCACACGGTCGGGACCTGGCTCAGCTCTTCCGGAGGCAGGTCGTACAGGTTCTTGTCCATCGGATCGCCGGGGTGGATCTTGTTGGCGATACCGTCCAGACCGGCCATCAGCATGGCCGAGAAGGCCAGGTAGGGGTTCGCGCCCGGATCGGGGAAGCGGACCTCGACGCGCTTGCCCTTCGGCGAGGCCGAGTAGGGGATGCGGCACGAGGCCGAACGGTTGCGGGCCGAGTAGGCCAGCAGCACCGGGGCTTCGAAGCCGGGGATCAGGCGCTTGTAGCTGTTGGTCAGCGGGTTGGTGAAGGCGTTGATGGCCTTGGCGTGCTTGATGATGCCGCCGATGTAGTACAGAGCCATGTCCGACAGGTCGGCATAGCCCGAACCGGCGAACAGCGGCTTGCCGGCCTTCCAGATCGACTGGTGGACGTGCATGCCCGAGCCGTTGTCGCCATAGATCGGCTTCGGCATGAAGGTCGCGGTCTTGCCGTACGACGCGGCGACGTTGTGCACGACGTACTTGTAGGTCTGGATGTTGTCGGCGGCCTCGATCAGGCTGCCGAACTTGATGCCCAGCTCGTGCTGCGAAGCGGCCACTTCGTGGTGGTGCTTCTCGATCGGCAGGCCCATCTCACCCATGATGGTCAGCATTTCGGCGCGCATGTCGACGGCCGAGTCCACCGGCGGAACCGGGAAATAGCCGCCCTTGACGCCCGGGCGGTGGCCCAGATTGCCTTCCGAGAATTCCTTGCCCGAGGCTTCGCAGCCATCTTCCGACGACAGCTCGTAATAGCCGACATTCATGCCGGTCTTGAACTTGACGTCGTCGAACACGAAGAATTCGGCTTCCGGGCCGAAATAGGTGGCATCGCCCACGCCCGACGACTTCACATAGGCTTCGGCGCGCTTGGCGATCGAGCGGGGGTCGCGGTCATACAGCTGGCCGGTGGCCGGCTCGACGATGTCGCAATTGATGATCAGCTGGGCCTGGGCGGCGAAGGGGTCCATCATCGCCGACGAGCAGTCCGGCATCAGGATCATGTCGGATTCGTTGATGCTCTTCCAACCGGCGATCGACGAGCCGTCGAACATGATGCCTTCGGTCAGCATTTCCTCGTCGATGGTCGAGACGTGCTGAGCGGTGTGCTGCCACTTGCCGCGCGGGTCCGTAAAGCGGAAGTCGACGTACTTGACGTCGTGTTCCTTGATCAGTTCGAGGACTTTCTTGACTTCGTCAGCCATGGTCAAAGTTCCTGAGTTTGGATGTGGTGGAAAAAACGTATTTGAAATCGTCGTGGGCAGGACTAGATGGCGTCGCTGCCGCGTTCACCGGTGCGGATGCGGATCGCTTCCTCGACGGTGGAAATGAAGATCTTGCCGTCGCCGATGCGCCCCGTGTGGGCCGCCTGCTGAATGGCTTCGACCGCACGTTCGACGAGGTTGTCCTCGATCACCAGCTCGATCTTCACCTTCGGCAGGAAGTCGACCACGTATTCGGCGCCACGGTACAATTCGGTATGGCCCTTCTGGCGGCCGAAGCCCTTGGCCTCGGTCACGGTCAGACCCTGGAGTCCGACTTCATGCAGGGCTTCCTTCACTTCATCGAGCTTGAACGGCTTGATGATCGCTTCGATCTTCTTCATGGACCGGGTCTCTCGGATAACGTGGAACCAGCGCTTGGCGCGGCACGACATGTAGCACGCCTTGTGCCAGTTCATCCACCGGGAAAACAAAGGGAACATTGGCGCAATCCCTGGAAAACTGCCGTTTTTTTTGGCAGCAAAGCCCAAAGCTTGGGCAATTCGCCGCCGCTGACGTTCTGCCTCTTCCGTGGTAGATAGGAGAACCCGCCTCTTCGCCGGAGCAAGTCAGCGTGGCCCGCGCCAATACCGTCTTCGCCGCCTGCGGCACCACCATCTTCGAGACCATGTCGCGTCTGGCCCAGGCCCATGGCGCCGTCAATCTGGGCCAAGGCTTCCCCGAGGGGCTGGAGCCGCCGGCGCTGATCTCGGCCCTGGCGGAAGCCGCCTTGGCCGGGCCGCACCAATATCCGTCGATGATGGGCATCCCCGCCTTGCGCGAGGCGGTGGCCGGCCACGAATGCCGCTATTGGAAGAATGCGGTGCGGCCGGACGAGGTGATGGTGACCTCGGGCGCCACCGAGGCGCTGGCCGCCTGCCTGTTCGGCCTGATCGAGCCGGGCGACGAGGTGATCTTGTTCGAGCCCTTGTACGATTCCTACCTGCCGATCATCCGCCGGGCCGGCGGCGTGCCCCGACTGGTGCGCCTGTTGCCGCCCGACTGGGGCATCGACCGCGAGGCGCTGGCGGCGATGTTCGGGCCGAAGACCAAGCTGGTGGTGCTGAACAGCCCGACCAATCCGTGTGGCAAGGTGTGGAATGCGGACGACCTGGCCTTCCTGGCCGGTCTGTTGGAAGCCCACGACGCGCTGGCGGTGTGCGACGAGGTCTACGAGCACCTCAGCTATGACGGCCACGCCCACATTCCGCTGATGAGCCTGCCCGGCATGCGCGCCCGCTGCGCCAAGGTCGGCTCGGCCGGCAAGATTTTTTCCCTGACCGGCTGGAAGGTCGGCTGGGTGGTGGCCGAGGCGCCGCTGCTGGCCCCGATCGCCAAGGCCCACCAGTTCCTGACCTTCACCACCTCGCCGACCCTTCAGGCGGCGGTGGCGCGCGGGCTGGACGATGCTGGCGATTATATCGACAGCCTGCCGGCGGTCCTGACAGCCAGGCGCGACCGCCTGGCGGCCGGGCTGAAGGCGGCCGGGCTGGCCCCGCTTCCCTGTTTCGGCAGCTATTTCCTGTCGGCCGATTTCCGTCCGCTGGGCTTTGCCGGCGACGACCGCGATTTCTGCCGCACCATCACCGAGCAGGCCGGCGTGGCGGCCATCCCGGTGTCGGCCTTCTTCGACGGCAACGGCCCCGACCATTACGCCCGCTTCTGCTTCGCCAAGACCGACCAGGCCATCGACGAGGCGATGAGCCGACTGAAGGCCTTCTTCGCGAAGGGGTAGCGGGTTGCGGAAAAACACCGATCTGGTGCCCGAAAGCCCCTCTTCGTCATGCCCGGACTTGATCCGGGCATCCACGCGCCGCCGCCTAATTACCTGTTTTCAATGGAATTTTTGCGAAGACACGTGGATGGCCGGGTCAAGCCCGGCCATGACGGATTGAGCAAACTGACAGGAACGCCGAGTTTTTCCGCAGCCTGTTAGACGTTCGACAGGCCGTCGCCGTGCTGGCCCTGGATCAGCGACATGAATTCGCGCCGGGTCGCCGGGTTGTCGCGGAACTCGCCCAGCATGCGGCTGGTGACCATGGTCACGCCCGGCTTGCGCACGCCCCTGGTGGTCATGCATTGGTGCGCCGCCTCGATCACCACAGCGACGCCCTTGGGCTGCAGCACCTCGTTGATGGCGTTGGCGATCTGGCTGGTCAGCTTTTCCTGGATCTGCAGGCGCTTGGCGAACACCTCGACGATGCGGGCCAGCTTCGAGATGCCGACGACACGCCGGCCCGGCAGATAGGCGACATGGGCCTTGCCGATGATCGGCACCATATGGTGCTCGCAATGGCTTTCCAGGCGGATGTCGCGCAGGACGACCATTTCGTCGTAGCCGTCGGTTTCCTCGAAGGTGCGCTGCAAAATCTCGACCGGGTCCTGCTCGTAGCCCTCGAAGAATTCCTCGTAGGCGCGCACCACCCGCTCCGGGGTGCCGACCAGACCCTCGCGGTCGGGGTCGTCGCCGGCCCAACGCAGAAGCGTGCGCACGGCGGCCTCGGCCTCGTCGCGGGTGGGCCGGTCCTTCAGGTGCGGGCGCAACTCGGCCGGCAATGTGGCGGTGGTCATGGTGGTGTTCTCCTGGCTCGACGCTCCCTGGCCCATGTGGCGTCGAACGGCTCGTCTTGCAAGGTCAGTTCAACCGCACGGTTTCGTGCGGGCTGTCCAGCGAGAAGGCGGGGACGGCGATATCGAACACTTCGCCGGTCTCGGCCTCCATCTCGTAGCTGCCGACCATGATCCCCGACGAGGTCGGCAATGGCGTGCCGCTGGTATATTCGAATGATTGCCCGGGCTGCAGCACCGGCTGTTCGCCGACGACGCCGGCGCCCCGGACTTCCTGCACGCGGCCCAGGGCGTCGGTGATCACCCAATGGCGGCGCAGCAGCTGGACGGTGGTGTCGCCCTGGTTGTCGATGCGGACCTGATACGCCCAGACATAACGGTTCTCGGTGGGGTCGGACTGGTCGTCCAGATAGACCGGCTGCACCGTCACCGTGATGCCTCGGGTGGTTTGGCTGTACATGGCGAGGTCCCCGCGATGCCTTCCGTCAAACCCCTATCTTAGAACCGTTCGCGCCGGGTTCCAAGGCCAGCCGTAGATCGTCGATCAGGTCGGCCGCGTCCTCCAATCCGACCGACAGGCGGATCAGGCCCTCGCCGATGCCTTGGGCCAGCTTGTCTTCCGGGCTCAGGCGCTGGTGGGTGGTGGTCCAGGGATGGCAGGCCAGGCTTTTCGAATCGCCCAGATTGTTCGAGATGTCGATGACCTCGAGGCGGTTCAGCAGGTCATAGGCCGCCTGCTTGCCGCCCTTCAAGGTGAAGGCGACGATGCCGCCGAAGCCGCCCTTCATCTGGCGCTTGGCCAGATCGTGCTGGGGGTGGCTTTCCAGGCCGGGATACAGCACCCGGGCGATCTCGGGCCGTCCTTCCAGGAAGCGGGCCACCGCCAGCGCGTTGGCCGAATGGCGCTCGACCCTGAGGTCCAGGGTTTCCAGCCCCTTCAGCAGCACCCAGGCATTGAAGGGCGACAGCGCCGGGCCGGTATGGCGCAGATAGGGCGACAGCGTGTCGGCGATGAAATCCTTGCTCCCCAGGATGGCGCCGCCCAGGCAGCGGCCCTGGCCGTCGATATGCTTGGTGGCGGAATAGACCACCACGTCGGCGCCCAGCTCCAGCGGGCTTTGCAGGATCGGCGTGGCGAACACGTTGTCGACCACCACCCGGGCGCCGGCCCGGTGGGCCAGCTCGGCCACCGCCGGCAGGTCGATCACCTCCAGCGTCGGGTTCGAGGGCGTTTCCAGGAACACTATTGCGGCGGGCGTCGCCAGGGCGGCCTTCCATTGGTCAAGGTCGGTGCCATCGACGAAGGTCGGATTGACGCCGAAGCGCGGCAACAGGTCGTTGATGATCCAGGTGCACGATCCGAACAGGGCGCGCGGCGCCACCACCCGGTCGCCGGCCTTCAACTGGCAGACCAGGGCGGCGTGGACGGCGGCCATGCCCGAGGCGGTGGCGCGGGCTGCCTCGGCGCCTTCGATGGCGGCCAGGCGATCCTCGAAGGTGGCGACGGTGGGGTTCTTGAAGCGGGAATAGACCATGCGGTCCAGCGTGCCGTCGAAGGCGGCCTCGGCCTCCTCGGCGCTGCCATAGACATAACCCGAGGTCATGAAGATGGCTTCCGAGGTTTCCGAGAAACCGGAACGGTTAAGGCCGGCGCGGACCTGACGGGTGCGGGAACGAAGAGGGCGGTCGGTCATGGCGGATCCCTGGAAAACGAAAGCCCCGGCCAACAGAAGCCGGGGCGGGAAAGGGACCCACTACCGGACCTCTTTAGCGTTTGGTTTTACGTGGCCGCAAGCCGGTCGGTCAAATCACCACGATGGATTCCTCTTAGACGATCCGAGCTATATGCGTCAAGGCGAATAATTCACTTATGTTAAATGTGGTTTTCCGAACTTGTCATACCAGGGGCAAGTCCCTATTTTGCAGTGCAGCATCATCGGAATGAAGAAGGACGCACGCTATGGATGCCATCGTTAAGCCTTATCAGCAGGTCGCCACCTTGAACCTTGCCGGCAAGAAGGGCCTGGTCGTCGGCATCGCCAACGAGCAATCGATCGCCTATGGCTGCGCCAAGCATTGCCGGGCCTACGGCGCCGACTTGGCCGTCACCTATCTGAACGACAAGGCGGAAAAGTGGGTGCGCCCGTTGGCCGAGGGCCTGGACGCCCAGATCGTCCTGCCCTGCGACGTGCGGGAAGAAGGCCAGCTGGAAGCGGTGTTCGCCGAGATCGAGAAGACTTGGGGGCGGCTGGATTTCGTCATCCATTCCATCGCCTTCGCCAATCGCGACGACCTGCATGGCCGCGTCGTCGATTGTTCGCGCGACGGCTTCCAGATGGCGATGGACGTGTCGTGCCATTCCTTCATGCGCATGGGCAAGCTGGCCGAGCCGTTGATGACCAATGGCGGCTGCCTGATGACCATCTCGTTCTATGGCGGCCGCAAGGTGGTCGAGCATTACAACGTCATGGGGCCGGTCAAGGCGGCGCTGGAAAGTGCCACCAAGTACATGGCGCACGAATTGGGCCCGAAGGGCATCCGCGTCGTCGCCCTGTCGCCCGGCCCGTTGAAGACCCGCGCCGCCTCGGGCATCGACCGCTTCGACGAACTGATGGAAGCCGCCGCCGCCAAGGCGCCGACCCATCAATTGGCCGACATCGACGATTGCGGCTCGTTCGCGGCCTATCTGGTCAGCGACGGTGCCAAGTCGGTGACCGGCACCACCTTGTTCATCGACGGCGGCGCCCACATCGTCGGCTGATCATGAAAAAAGGGGCGGCCCCAGCCAGGGCCGCCCACACAGGACTTTTCCACGGGGGACTAATTACCCGCGCGCGCCCGACAGCAGGCCGCGGGCGATGACCTGGGCCTGGATTTCGGCCGCACCCTCGAAGATGTTGAGGATGCGGGCGTCGCACAGGACGCGGCTGATCTGATATTCCTCGGCATAGCCGTTGCCGCCATGCACCTGCAGGGCGTTGTCGGCGTTGGCCCAGGCGACGCGGGCCGCCAGCAACTTGGCCATGCCGGCCTCGATGTCGCAACGATGGCCGCCATCCTTCTCGCGGGCCGAGAAATAGGTCAGCTGGCGGGCGATCATGGTTTCCACCGCCATCCAGGCGATCTTGCAGGCGACGCGCGGGAAATTATAGATGGCCTTGCCGAACTGAACGCGTTCGTTGGCGTATTTCAGGCCGATTTCCATGGCGTTCTGGGCCACGCCGATGGCGCGTGCCGCGGTCTGGATGCGGGCCGATTCGAAGGTTTCCATCAGCTGCTTGAAGCCCTGGCCTTCCACCCCGCCCAGCAAATTGGCGGCCGGCACCTTGAAGCCGTCGAAGCCCAGTTCGTATTCCTTCATGCCGCGATAGCCCAGCACCTTGATCTCGCCGCCGGTCATGCCTTCCGATGGGAAGGGATTTTCCTCGGTGCCCCTGATCTTCGGGGCCAGCATCATCGACAGGCCCTTCCAATCCTTGGTGGTGGGATCGGTGCGGACCAGCAGGGTCATCACGTCGGTCCGCGCCGCGTGGGTGATCCAGGTCTTGTTGCCGGTGACGACATAATGGTCGCCGTCCTTGACCGCGCGGGTGCGAAGCGAGCCCAGGTCCGAGCCGGTATTGGGCTCGGTGAACACGGCGGTCGGCAGGATCTCGCCCGAGGCGATCTTGGGCAGCCATTCCTGCTTTTGTTCCTCGGTGCCGCCCAGACGGATCAGCTCGCCGGCGATCTCGGCCCGGGTGCCCAGGCTACCCACGCCGATATAGCCGCGGCTCAATTCCTCGGTGACCACGCACATGGCGGTCTTGCCCATGCCCAGCCCGCCATATTCCTCGGGCAGGGTCAGGCCGAACACGCCCATCTCGGCGACGGCGTTCAGCACGTCCAGCGGGATCAGTTCGTCCTTCAGGTGCCATTCGTGGCAATAGGGGGCGACGTTGTCCTCGACGAAGCGGCGGAACTGTTCCTGGATCAGCACCAGGGTCTCGTCGTCCAGGCCCAGCTCGCCGAAATGGTGACCGTCCTGGATCAGCTGGGCGATGCGCACCCGCACGGCGGCGGCGTTGCCCTTCTTGCGCAGGATGCTGGTGGCATCCGAGCTGTGCTTGTGGCAGATGCCCGATTCCAGCCCCAGGTCGGACGGACGGATCAGCTCGCCCTGGCTCATCGGGATGCCGCCATAGATCTGGGCGACATACTCGCCGAAGGCCGATTGCAGCATCAGCTGTTCCAGCTCGCCGAACTTGCCGCCCGCCTCGATGCGCTTGGCCCAGTCCAGCATCTGCTCAAGCGCCGAGACGTAGGTGGTCAGCCAGGCATAGCCGTGGGCGGCCTGCTGGTTGGCCTCGAACAGGGCGCCGTCGATCTTGGTCCCGTTCGACACCATGGCGGTGACGGATTCCTTGGCGGCGGCATGCAGGCCCTTGACGGTCTCCAGCGCGGCGGAGCAGGTGGGGATCAGGTCGGGAAGCAGGATGGTGGCGGTCATGGGGGCGGTCCTTGGTTTCTTCATGCGAACCCCCTCCTTCGCGCGTGGGCCAAGGAGGGGGCGAGGCTTAAGCGAAGGGCGATCAATCGCCTTCGATGCAATCCTCGATGGTGTGGCGGCCGGGCTTCAGGGCCTGGACCAGCACGGCCATGTTGCCGGGCTTGTGCTGGTTCTTCAGCATCTTCATGTGGGCGGCCGGGATGTCGTCCCACGAGAAGCATTCCGACATGCACGGATCGATACGGCGCTCGATCACCAGCTGGTTGGCCTGGCTGGACTGCAGCAGGTTGGCGAAGTGGCTGCCCTGGATGCGCTTCTGGCGCATCCACACGAAGCGGGCGTCGAAGGTCAGGTTGAAGCCGGTGGTGCCGGCGCAGAACACCACCATGCCGCCACGCTTGACCACGTTGCACGACACCGGGAAGGTGGCTTCACCGGGATGTTCGAACACGAAGTCGACGTCGTTGCCCTTGCCGGTGATGTCCCAGATGGCCTTGCCGAACTCGCGGGTCTTCTTCATGTAGTCGGCGAAGGCCTTCTGGTCGCCGTCGACGTCGGGCAACTGGCCCCAGCAATCGAAGTCCTTGCGGTTGATGACGCCCTTGGCGCCCAGACCCAGCACGAACTCGCGCTTGTCTTCTTCCGAGATGACGCCGATGGCATTGGCGCCCGACACGGCGATCAGCTGGATGGCCATCGAGCCCAGGCCACCGGCGGCACCCCACACCAGCACGTTATGGCCGGGACGCAGGACGTGCGGACGATGGCCGAACAGCATGCGGTAGGCGGTGGCCAGCGTCAGGGTGTAGCAAGCGCTTTCTTCCCAGCTCAGATGCTTGGGACGCGCCATCACCTGCTGGGCCTGGACGCAGGTGAACTGCGCGAACGAGCCGTCCGGGGTCTCGTAGCCCCAGATGCGCTGGCTGGGCGAATTCATCGGGTCGCCGCCGTTGCACTCTTCGTCGTCGCCGTCGGTCTGGTTGCAGTGAACCACCACCTCGTCGCCGACCTTCCAGCGCTTGACCTTCGAGCCGACCTTGTAGACCACGCCCGAGGCGTCGGAGCCGGCGATGTGGTATTCGGCCTTGTGATAGTCGAACGGCGAAATCGGCCGGCCGAGCGCGGCCCAAACGCCGTTATAATTGACGCCGGCGGCCATCACCATGATCAGCACTTCGTGCGGATCGACATCCGGCACGTCGACCACTTCGACCTGCATGGCGGTGTCGGGATCACCATGGCGCTCGCGCCGGATGCACCAGGCGTACATCTTGCTGGGGACGTGCCCCAGCGGCGGGATCTCGCCGACTTCATAGAGGTCCTTGATCACCTGGCCGGGCTTGGTCGCCACTTCGCTCATGCCACTCTCTCCTAAACAGGCAGGGGTTCAGCCACGCCCGAAGGGGCCGGCGGACAGTCCGATGGTTTTAGCGTTTTGCGGCTTTCTTCGCAATGCACAAAATGATAGTTTGTTTCGCCACGCCCGCGGACGAAGAAATATTAGGTCGCGCGCTTCCTTGAGTACGGACATATAGAGGCCCCCATGACGGACAAGACCCCCGCCCGCGAAAAGCCCTGGCTGTTTCGCACCTATTCCGGCCACAGCTCGGCGGCGGAAAGCAACAAGCTTTACCGTACCAATCTGGCCAAGGGTCAGACCGGTCTGTCCATCGCCTTCGATCTGCCGACCCAGACCGGCTATGATTCCGACCATCCGCTGGCCAAGGGCGAGGTGGGCAAGGTCGGCGTGCCGGTCTGCCATATCGGCGACATGATGACCCTGTTCCAGGACATCCCCCTGGAAAAGATGAACACCTCGATGACCATCAACGCCCCGGCCGCCTGGCTGTTGTCGCTGTATATCGCGACCGCCGAACGCCAAGGCGCGGCGCGCTCGGCCCTGAACGGGACCACCCAGAACGACGTCATCAAGGAATATCTGTCGCGCGGCACCTATATCTTCGCGCCGCAGCCTTCGTTGAAGCTGACCGGCGACGTGATTTCCTTCACCTACCGCGAGGTTCCCAAGTGGAACCCGATGAACGTCTGCTCGTACCATCTGCAGGAAGCGGGCGCGACGCCGGAACAGGAACTGGCCTTCGCGCTGGCCACCGCCATCGCCGTGCTGGACACGGTCAAGCCCATCGTGCCGGACGCCGATTTCGAGCAGGTGGTCAGCCGCATCAGCTTCTTCGTCAATGCCGGCATCCGCTTCGTCACCGAGCTTTGCAAGATGCGCGCCTTCACCCAATTGTGGGACGAGATCTGCCGCGATCGTTACGGCGTGAAGGACGAAAAGGCGCGACGCTTCCGCTATGGCGTGCAGGTCAATTCCTTGGGGCTGACCGAGCAGCAGCCGGAAAACAACGTCTATCGCATCGTCATGGAAATGCTGGCCGTCGTGCTGTCGAAGAACGCCCGCGCGCGGGCCGTGCAGTTGCCGGCCTGGAACGAGGCGCTGGGCCTGCCGCGTCCGTGGGACCAGCAATGGTCGCTGCGCCTGCAGCAGATCATGGCCTATGAAAGCGACCTGTTGGAATTCGGCGACATCTTCGACGGATCAATCGAGATCGAGCGCAAGGTGAACGAGCTGATGGCGGGTGCCCGCGAGGAACTGAAGCGCATCGACGAGATGGGCGGCGCGGTCAACGCGGTTGAATCCAGCTACATGAAGCAGAAGCTGGTGGAATCCAACGCGCGGCGCATCGGCGCCATCGAGGCCGGCGAGCAGATCGTCGTCGGCGTCAACAAGTGGACCGAGACCGAGCCTTCCCCGCTGACCACTGGGGATGGCTCGATCCTGACCGTCGATCCCAAGTCGGAAGCCGAGCAGATCGAGCGGCTGAAGGCCTTCCGCGCCGGGCGCGACCAAAGCGCGGTCGCGGCGGCGATGGCGAACTTGCGCTCGGCCGCCCAGGAAGGTCGCAACGTCATGGAGCCGTCGATCGCCTGCGCCCATGCGGGTGTGACCACCGGCGAATGGTCGCAGGCCTTGCGCGAAGTGTTCGGCGAATACCGCGCCCCGACCGGCGTGGCCCGCGCCGCCGCCCAAAGTGGCGGCGACAAGATCGGCGTGGTGCGCACCCGTGTCGATCAGGTCTCGGCCGAGTTGGGTCGGCGCATCAAGATGCTGGTCGGCAAGCCGGGCCTGGACGGCCATTCCAACGGCGCCGAGCAGATCGCCGTGCGCGCCCGCGATGCCGGCATGGAAGTGGTCTATGAAGGCATCCGCCTGACGCCGGCCCAGATCGTCAACGCCGCGCTGGAAGAAGGCGTGCACGTGGTCGGCCTGTCGATCCTGTCGGGCAGCCACATCCCGCTGGTGACCGAGGTGCTGGACCGCATGCGCGCCGCCGGCATTGGCGACATCCCGGTGGTGGCCGGCGGCATCATTCCCCCTGAGGACGAAAAGATCCTGCTGGCGGCCGGCTGTGCCCGGATCTACACGCCGAAGGATTACGACATCACCGCCATCATGGGCGACATCGTCGAACTGGTGGCCGGGCGCGCGAAAGCGGCGTAGCTTTGCTTGAAAGAAGCGGCCCGCCGGGGGAAACCCCGGCGGGCCGTTTTGCGTTCAATTGCCGCCCGGATCGCGCGGGCTGACCTTGTCCCACAGGGCGGTGCAGTTGGACGATTGCGCCGAACCGGGCGCCATGGTGCCGCCACTGCCCTGGAACAGCTGGACCTGGCCATTGGCGGCATAACGGGTCCAACCGGCGGGCGGGGCCAGATTGGCGGCGAAGCTGGTCCAGGCCTGGCCCATGGCTTGCGCCAGGGCCGCATCGGCGGCCGGGACCGGCTGCACGAACTCACTCAGGGTGTTGAACACGTAAGGCAGTTCGTTACCATGGCAGACCTGGCCGTTGCCGGGCGCGCAGGCCTGGGTCGGCACCGTCGGATAGGAATTGAACAAGGGCGGCTGGGCGAAGCGATAGGCCCAGATCGGGTTGTTCGGCGCCTGCTTCAGGGCGGCGTTGGCGCTTTGCAGGTTGCCGCACTGGAACGATTGGTCGTTGATGACCGCGGCGAAGGTCTGGGCGGTGCCGTTGTAGAAGCTGGTGCCGGTGGCGGCGCTGGCCCGATAGGGGTGATTGCCGGACGGGTCCTTGAAGTTGGTGATGCGCGGCTCGTTGATCGGCTTGAACAGGCCGGCGATGGCCTCGCCATACAGGGTCGGATCGAGCGGCGAGGTTTTCTTGCCGGCCGGGATGCACTGGGCCAATTGGCCGGCATCGGGGTTGGGAACGCCGTTGGTGGTGGCTTCGCCGGCACAGGCGATGCCGGCAAAGATGGCGCCTTCGTCGGCATTGGTGCCGAACAGGGTCGGCTTGGCCGGCATGCCCTTGGCATAGCCGTCCAGCGGCTGGCCGGTGACGAAGGCCCCATCGACCACCGGGGTCCAGGGCAGTGCCTCGGGGAAGCCGCTACGGATGATCCGCCACAAGGACGAGCCCTGGGCGCTATAGGCGGTCTGCGCCGCCATCACCTGATCCAGGCTCGCCGTCTGCAATTGCGCGACCGTCGGCGCGCATTTCTTCCAGCGGGCCTGGTCGCACAGCATCTTGAGATAGGTCTTGCCGTCCTTCGACCCCTGGGTCGGCGTGCGGTACAGCACCGACATCGGGTTGCTTTCCATGATGGCGGCCCGGAACAGCGCGGCACTTTTCGGCACGGCATAGAGATGCAGGCCGACGCTCATGGCGCCGGCGCTTTCGCCGAAGATGGTGACCTTGGTCGGGTCGCCGCCGAAATTCTTGATGTTGGCCTGCACCCATTGCAGGGCGAAATTCTGGTCCTGGATACCCAGGTTGGCCGGCACCGGTCCGGCCTTGCCATCGGGGGCCTTGTCGGCGGCCAGGAAGCCCAGCGCGCCCAGGCGGTAATTCAGGGTCACCACCACCGCGTTGCCGGTCTCGGCCAGCGAGGCGCCGTTATAAAGCGGCTCGGAACCCGAGCCGATGACGAAGGCGCCGCCATGGATGAACACCATTACCGGCAGCGCCTGGCCGTTGGTCACCGCCTGGGACGGCGTCCACACGTTGAGATACAGGCAATCCTCGGAACTGCCGGGCTTGGGCGGGCTACCCTGGGCGCAGATCGGGCCGGCCACGGTCGCCTGGCGCACGCCTTGCCAGGCGGCCATGGCGGTGGGCGGCTGCCAGCGCAGCCCGTTGGCCGGAATCGGCGGCGTGGCATAGGGCACGCCCATATAGGCGAACAGGTTGCCCTGCTGGGTGCCGCACACCTGGCCGGCGGCGGTGGAGACCGTCGAACCGGCGGCGCAGCTCTGTTGGGCCTGCGCGTCCTGGGCGCCGGTCCCCAGGGACAGCGCGGCGACGGCGAAAGCCCATCCGAATAAACGCTTCATTCGCCCCTCCTGCGATTGTATTTGCGTCAATGAACTCCATAATTCGCACCTTGTGCGAGTAACTGCAAGTTACGCAGGTATAAATGTCACAAAAAGACGACTTTAAGGGTTGTGTGACGGCAGTTGCGCTGTGCCCCGGGAAAGGTGCACACTGGGACGGTCAGCATTCCAGAAGGGAGGGCGGGCATGGCAACGATCGGCAAGGTGACCACGGGGTCGCCATTGGTTCGGCCAGTCCAGTCGGCAGAAGCCGGGAAAGTAGCGGGACAGATGCGCTTGGCGGCGGAAGAGGCCGACAAGGTGATGGGGCGCGTCCGCCAAGCGGTCGAGGACGGCCGGCGTGTCGCCGACGGGCTGCGTCAAAGCATGTCGGCAGAGCGCAAGGCCCGCGCGCGTGAGACCGTCGAGCGGCTGAAGCAGCAACTTTTACAGTTGGCGCCGGTCCTGGCGCTTAATCCCAAGGCGGCGGCCAGTGTGCTGCGTCAGATGGCGCGGCAATTGGCCGATGCCGTCTCGGATTATGCCCGGGATGGCGAACCTCGGGCCGACGTCGCTCCGGCCTCGGCCGCGTCATCGTCTGAAACCGCCGCCGCCGGGCCGGCTGCCCAGCCGGGCGCAGCGTCGGACGCCGCTGCCCGTGCCGCCGAGCCGGCGGCCCCGTCGGGCGCGGCCAAGACCGAGACGCCCGCCCGGGTGAGCATGACCACGGGCGAGGCTTCGGACGCCGCCGCCGCCGCCCATGCCGCCGAACGCGAGAAGGCGCGAAATGCCTATCAAGCGGCCGCCGGCGCCCAGCAAATCCACGCACCCGATGAAAAATTCATCCGTGACGCCCGCCAAGTCTTCGAACGGCTGAAAGTGATGGTGCGAGGAATGCTGGCGCTTCTGGAAGACGAGCATCAGCGCAAGAAGGAAGCCCGCGCCTTCGACGAAAACGCCGAGATCATCGAAAAGGGATTGGCCGAGATCGAGGGCTGGAGCAAAGAGCCGGCGCCGGTGGCACCGCCGGTCTCGCCGGATGCTCCGGTGTCCTTGGCGGTGTGAGCGGTTCCGGGTAGAATCGGCCCATGACGACCGAGATCTATTCCTGCAAGGACGGCCAGCCCCTGAAAGAGGGGCGGTTGGATTATTCCGACAGCATCACCACCCGCGAGGACGCCGAGCCCGACGCCAAGCGCCGTTGCCAGAAGGACCCGACCATCAAGAAGGTGGCCTATTACAAGGTCGATGCCTCGGGCGACTTCAAGGTGTTCTATTCCTACACCAATCCCAACTGCAAGCCGGTGGGCGCGAAGCCCGCGGCCGCTGCGAAACCGCCGGCCAGGAAGCCGCCCCCGTCGAAGAAGAAACCCGGCCTGATCGCCCGCATCGTCAAGGCGCTGGGGGGCTGACCTTCAGGAACACGAACTTGGCCGCGCCATAGGTGCGGCGATCCAGTTCGGTGAAACCCGGCGGCGGGGTGAAATCCTCGTCGGCGGCCACTTCCACCACACACAGCGCGTCTGGCGCCAGCCAGCCCTTGGCCGCCAGTGACGTCAGGCAGGGTGCCGCCAGGTTCAGGTGATAGGGCGGGTCCAGCAGGGCCAGGGTGCAGGGCTGTCCGGCCGGCGGCAGGCGGGTGGCGCAGGCCTTGACGATGGTGGCGCGCTGGCCCTCCCGCAGCGTCTCGACATTGGCCTTCAGCGCCGCCAGGGCGGCATGGGCCTGCTCGATCAAGGTGACGTGGGCGGCGCCGCGCGACAGCGCCTCCAGCCCCAATCCGCCGCTGCCAGCGAAGCAATCGACCACGCGGGCGCCGTCCAGCTCGACATGGGCCGAGTGGGCCAGGATGTTGAACAAGGCCTCGCGGGCGCGGTCGGCGGTCGGGCGGGTGTCGCGGCCCGAGGGTGCCGCCAGCCGGCGCCCCTTATGAACGCCGCCGACGATCCGCATGGGGGGCGGCCTTGCCGGTGGGCTTATCGGTGGGTCTCTCGGGGCGGGCCGGCTTCTTCTTGGGGGCCGGCGGGCGGGCGCGTTCGGTGGTGTCGGCCTTGGCCCAGCCGGATTCGCGGTCGCCCAATTGTTCCTTGACCACCTTGGCCGGCACTTCCTCGACCGCGCCTTCTTCCAGACTGCCCAACTGGAATGGGCCATAGGCGACGCGGATCAGGCGGCTGACCGGCCAGCCCAGATGGTCCATGACGCGGCGGACCTCGCGGTTCTTGCCTTCCTTCAGGGACAGGGTCAGCCAGGCGTTCGAGCCCTGCTGGCGGTCCAGCTGGGCCTTGATCGGGCCATATTTGACGCCCTCGATGGTGATGCCCTTTTCCAGCCCGACCAGGGTCTCGGGCGGCACCTCGCCATGGACGCGCACGCGGTAGCGCCGCACCCAGCCGGCGGCCGGCAATTCCAGCTTGCGGGCCAGTTCGCCGTCATTGGTCAGCAACAGCAAGCCTTCCGACGACAGATCCAGGCGGCCGACCGACATGACGCGCGGCAGGCTGTCGGGCAGCTTCTCGAACACCGTCGGGCGGCCCTGGGGGTCGCGGTGGGTGGTGACCAGCCCGGCCGGCTTGTGATAGCGCCACACCCGGGTCCGCTCCGGCTCGCCGACCAATTGGCCGTCGACGACGATGCGGTCGGCATCGGTGACCAGAACCGCCGGGGTGTCCAGCACCTTGCCGTTCAGGGTGACCTTGCCCAATTGGATCAGCCGCTCGGCGTCGCGGCGCGAGCAGATGCCGGCCCGCGCGATGCGCTTGGCGATGCGTTCGCCGCTGGCTTCCTTGGCGCCCGTGGATTCGTCTTCGACGTCTTCGGTCATGTGCAGGCCTCGATGAAGGCGCGGGCCAGGGCCCGGTCGGCTTCGGAAATGTTGAATTCAGGATGCCATTGCACCCCGATGCAGAAACGCTTGTCCGGGGCCTCGATGCCCTCGATCACCCCGTCGGGGGCGGTGGCATCGACGATGCAGCCGGGTGCCACATTCTTGACCGCCTGATGGTGGGCGGAATTGACCGCCACGGTGCCGGCCCCGGTGATGGCCGCCAGCCGGGTGCCTTCGGCGATGGCGACGGTGTGGCCGGGCTCGTTCCTGGGATTGGGCTGCTCGTGGGCCAGGCAGCCTGCCACCTCGTCGGGGATGTGCTGGATCAAGGTGCCGCCCAATGCCACGTTCAGAAGCTGCTGGCCGCCGCAGATGCCGAGAATCGGCATGTCGCGTTCCAGCGCGCCCTGGACGATGGCCAGCTCGAACGCGGTGCGGCGGCTTTTCAGGGTCACCGTGGCGTGGCGGCTGGCGGCCCCGAACAGGGCCGGATCGACATCGAAGGCGCCGCCGGTCACCAGCAGCCCGTCGATGCGGTCAAGATAGTGGGCGGCCAGCTCTGGCTCGTGCGGCAGCGCGATGGGCAGGCCGCCGGCCTCGGCGATCCAGCCGGCGTAATTCTGGCGAAGCGCGTACCACGGGAACTTCGAATAGCCGCCGGGCTCTTCGCTGTCCAGGGTGATACCAATGACGGGTGTGCGGGTCATCCCTGCTGTATAGAGCCCTGCGCCGCCGGCTTCAATGTGATAGATGATGGACATGACCGACTTCATGGCCGTCGCACTGGAACAGGCCCGCCTTGCCGCCTTGCGCGGCGAGGTGCCGGTGGGCGCGGTGGTGGTCCAAGACGGGCGGGTCGTGGCCCAGGCCGGCAACCGGGTCGAGGAACTGGCCGACCCCACCGCCCATGCCGAGATGCTGGCGATCCGCCAGGCGGCCCAGGCGATCGGCAATGTCCGCCTGGATGGCTGCGACCTTTATGTCAGCCTGGAACCGTGCCCGATGTGCGCGCAGGCGGTCTCGTTGGCCCGCATCCGCCGGCTGGTGTTCGGCGCCTACGATCCGAAAAGCGGCGGCACCGAGCACGGCGCCCGGGTGTTCGACCATTCCACCTGTCATCACCGCCCCGAGGTGGTGGGCGGCGTGCGCGAGGCCGAGGCGGCGGCCCTGCTGAAAAGCTTCTTTCAGGACAGACGAGGAGAAAACGGATGAGCACCAAGGACTGGCCGCAGATGGCCAAGGAACTGTCGGGCCTGCTGGGTCAGGTGCGCGGCACCATCCCCGAGGTGATGAAGGGCTTTTCCGCCATGGCCAAGGCGGCGTCGGCGCCGGGCGTGCTGGATGCCAAGACCAAGGAGCTGATCGCCCTGGGCATGGGGGTGGCGGCCCGCTGCGACGGCTGCATCGCCTTCCACACCCGCACCGCCCTGGAACTGGGCACGACCCGCGAGGAACTGATGGAGGTCCTCGGCATGGCCATCTATATGGGCGGCGGCCCCAGCCTGATGTACGCAGCATTGGCGGTCGAGGCCTATGACCAGCACGCGGCCACCAAGGCGGGCGGCTGAACGACAAATCCCCTTCCGGCGGGACCGGAAGGGGAGGTCTCTAAAGCTGTTCGGTACGGGCGCGCCAAAGGCCAAAGCCCGAGCGGCGACTGAGCCGCCCGGCACGGGCGCGCCAAAGGCAAGACCGCTGATCGGCCGCGCCTTCAGCGGGACCGATCAGCGGGTCGGAACCGGCTTCTCGCCCGAATAATCATAGAAGCCGCGGCCGGTCTTGCGACCCAGCCAGCCGGCTTCCACGTACTTCACCAGCAACGGGCAGGGGCGGTACTTGGAATCGGCCAGGCCGTCATACAGCACCTGCATGATCGACAGGCAGGTGTCCAGGCCGATGAAGTCGCCCAGTTCCAGCGGACCCATCGGGTGGTTTGCGCCCAGCTTCATGGCGGTGTCGATGGCTTCCACCGAGCCGACGCCCTCGTACAGGGTGTAGACGGCTTCGTTGATCATCGGCAGCAGGATGCGGTTGACGATGAAGGCCGGGAAGTCTTCGGCCGAGACCGGCTGCTTCTTCAGCTTCAGCACCATGTCGCGGACCAGGCCGAAGGTCTCTTCCGAGGTGGCGATGCCGCGGATCAGCTCGACCAGTTGCATCACCGGCACGGGGTTCATGAAGTGCATGCCCATGAACTTGGCCGGGCGGTCGGTGGCGGCACCCAGACGGGTGATCGAGATCGACGAGGTGTTGGACGCGATATGCGCCTCGGGCTTGAGGACCGGGCACAGCAGGGCGAAGATCTTGCGCTTGACCTGCTCGTCCTCGGTGGCGGCCTCGATGACCAGGTCGCTGTCGCCGAAATCGGCATATTGGGTGGTGGTCTTGATGCGCGACAGGGTGCCGGCCTTGTCTTCCTCGGACAGCTTGCCCTTGGCGACCTGACGGCCCAGATTCTTGTCGATGACGGCAAGACCCTTCTTCAGGGCCTCGTCCGTCACGTCCAGCAAGATCACGTCAAAGCCCGAAGCGGCACACACATGGGCGATACCGCTGCCCATCTGTCCGGCGCCAATGACACCAATCTTCCGAATTTCGCTCATGCGATAACTCCCGCCTGATAGGGTGTTCTGGCTCGGACGTCCGGGCCGGGGATTATTTCTTGTCCAATTCCTGGGCCAGCTCCGGCAGCGCCTTGAACAGGTCGGCGACCAAACCGTAATCGGCGACCTGGAAGATCGGGGCCTCTTCGTCCTTGTTGATGGCGACGATGACCTTGGAATCCTTCATGCCGGCCAGATGCTGGATGGCACCCGAGATGCCGACCGCGACGTAAAGGTCGGGGGCGACGATCTTGCCGGTCTGGCCGACCTGGAAGTCGTTGGGGACGAAACCGGCATCGACGGCGGCGCGCGAGGCACCGACGGCGGCGCCCAGTTTGTCGGCGACGGCCTCGATCAGGGCGAAATTCTCGCCCGAACCCATGCCGCGACCGCCCGAGACGATGATGCGGGCACTGGTCAGTTCGGGCCGTTCCGACTTCGACAGCTGCTGGCCGACAAAGGCCGACAGGCCGGGATCGGCGGCCGGGCTGACCGCCTCGATGGCGGCCGAGCCACCTGTGGTGGCGGCGGCCTCGAAGCCGGTGCCGCGCACGGTGATGATCTTGATGGCATCCTTCGACTGCACGGTGGCCAGCGCGTTGCCGGCATAGATCGGGCGGACGAAGGTGTCGGCCGAGACGACCGCGGTGATGTCGGACAGCTGGGCCACGTCCAGCAGGGCCGCGACTCGGGGCGCGACGTTCTTGCCGGTGGTGGTGGCCGGGGCCAGGATGTGGGTATAGCCGGGCGCCAGGGCCACGATCAGCGCGGCCAAGGGCTCGGCCAGATGGTGTTCCAGGGCCGGCGCCTCGGCGGTCAGCACCTTGGCGATGCCGGCGATCTTGGCGGCTTCGGCGGCGATGGCGGCGACACCTGCGCCGGCCACCAGCACATGGATATCACCCCCGATCTTGGCGGCGGCGGTGACGGTGTTCAAGGTGGCGGACTTCAGCGCGCCGCCTTCGTGTTCAGCGATGACAAGGATGGTCATTTTCAGATCACCTTCGCTTCATTCTTCAGCTTGTCGACCAGGGCGGCGACGTCGGCGACCTTGACGCCGGCCTTGCGCTTGGCCGGCTCTTCGACCTTCAGCGTGACCAGACGCGGGCTGGTATCGACGCCCAGATCGGCCGGGGTCACCGTCTCGATCGGCTTCTTCTTGGCCTTCATGATGTTGGGCAGCGAGGCATAGCGCGGCTCGTTCAGGCGCAGGTCGGTGGTGACCACCGCCGGCAGCTTCAGCGCCACGGTCTCGAGACCGCCATCGACCTCGCGGGTGACGGTGGCCTTGTCGCCCAGTTCCACCTTCGAGGCGAAGGTGCCCTGCGACCAGCCCAGCAGCGCAGCCAGCATCTGGCCGGTCTGGTTGCTGTCGTCGTCGATCGCCTGCTTGCCCAGGATCACCAGGCCCGGCTGTTCCTTGTCGACCAGCGCCTTCAGGGCCTTGGCGACGGCCAGCGGCTGGACCTCTTCGTCGGTCTGGACCAGCACGCCGCGGTCGGCGCCCATGGCCAGCGCGGTGCGGATGGTTTCCTGCGCGGCCACCGGACCCAGCGACACCACCACGATCTCGGTGGCCTTGCCAGCTTCCTTCAGACGCACGGCTTCCTCGACGGCGATTTCGTCGAACGGGTTCATGCTGAACTTGACGTTCGCGGTCTCAACCCCGGAATTATCCGATTTGACGCGGATCTTGACGTTGTAGTCGATGACCCGCTTTACGGCGACCAGTACCTTCATGGTCCTCCTGATCCCTTCGGCAAGGGCCTTGTGCCGTAAATCGGCATTGCAAGGCGGATTTAGCTATTGCATTGCACCATATGCTCGCGCTTTCGCGTTGTCAACGCCAGCCCGCGCAGGGTTTTACAGGCGGTTATCGGTTGGCGCCGGGAACCCACAAAACGTCGCCGGCCGCCTGTTTGTTCAACCAGCGGGCCAGCACGAACAGATGGTCGGACAGCCGGTTGGCATAGGCGATGGCCTGGGGATTGACCGCTTCGGTCTCGGCCAGTTGGGTCATCAGCCGTTCGGCGCGGCGCACCACGGTTCGGCCCAGATGCAGTTGGGCGGCGGCCTCGGTGCCGCCCGGCAGCACGAACGAGGCCAGCGGCGCCAGCTCGGCGTTCATCGCGTCGATCTCGGCTTCCAGGCGGGTCACCTGGCCGGCTGCGATGCGCAGCGCCTGGCCGGGCTGTTCGTCCTCCTTGGAGGGCGTGCACAGATCGGCGCCCAGGTCGAACAGATCGTTCTGGATGCGGGCCAGCATGGAATCGGCCTGGGGGTGGGTGCGGGTGGCCAGGCGGGTGATGCCGATCACCGCGTTGGCCTCGTCCACCGTGCCGTAGGCTTCGACCCTGAGTGCGTGCTTGGGCACGCGGGCGCCGTCGCCCAGCGAGGTTTGGCCCTTGTCGCCGCCCCTGGTATAGATGCGTGTCAACGTGACCATGGTGCGCCACCGAGCTGTTTGGATCGGGCCGCCTTTATGCCATGTTCCGGGGCCGGCTGGCGAGAGCGGGCTTTCCTTGACCGACTTTGCCCCTATAATCGGCCGGATTTTTTCGGGATACCCCATGCGCCTGTCCTTGACCCTCAGTACCTATATCGGCCGCCAGTTCCTGCTGGCGTTCGCGGCGGCGCTGTTGGTGATCGCCGGGGTGATCTTTCTGTTCGACGTGATCGAGCTGATCCGGCGCGCCGCCGGCCGCGGCGATCTGGGCCTTGCCACCCTGATGACCATGGCGGTGCTGAAGCTGCCGCAGATGGTGCACATGATCTTGCCCTTCGCGGTGATGATCGGGGCGATGCTGTCGTTCTGGCGCCTGACCCGGACCCACGAACTGGTGGTGGCCCGGGCGGCGGGCATCTCGGCGTGGGAATTCCTGGCGCCGGTGGTGGCGGTCTCGGTGCTGGTCGGCATCTTCGAGGTGATGGCGGTCAATCCGCTGGGGGCGGCGATGTATGCCCGCTTCCAGCGTATGCAAGACGAGCTTCTGCTCAACAAGTCCGGCTCCTTCGACCTGTCCGAGATCGGCCTGTGGCTGCGCGAGGGCGACGATCGCCGCCAGGTGGTGGTCCACGCCGAGGATGTCCGCCAAGAGGGCCTGGCCTTGCACCTGAAAGAGGTTCACATCTTCCTGTTCGACGGCCCCGATCGTTTTTTCAGGCGGCTGTCGGCGGTGAGCGGGACCCTGGAGAACGGCGCCTTCGCCCTGAAGGACGTCTGGCAGATGGAGGGCGGCAAACCCAGCCAGCATCTCGATCAGATCAGCCTGCCGACCGAATTGACCCTGGAACGGGTGCAAGACAACTTCGCCGCGCCCGAGGCCATGAGCTTCTGGCAATTGCCGGCCTTCATCTCGTTCTTCGAGAAGGCCGGCTTCGCCGCCACCAAGCACCGCATGCATTTCCAGGCCTTGTTGGCGTCGCCCCTGTTGTACGCCTCGATGGTGCTGATCGCCGCCTTGTTCTCGCTCAGGCCCAACATGCGGGCCGGCGGGTTGCTGATCCGGGTCGGCGGCGGAGTCGGGGCCGGCTTCGCCATTTATCTGTTTTCCAAGGTGATTTTCGCTTTCGGCCTGTCCTCGACCCTGCCGCAGATCCTGGCTGCCTGGAGCCCGGCTTTGGTGGCCCTGCTGATCGGGGTCAGCGGCCTGTTCTATCTGGAAGACGGCTGAGGATTGCCAAATTCCAAGGGCGGTGGTAATCCCCGCCCATGCACAGTGACACCCCCTTCTCGCGGCCGGTCCGGCTGGCGACCCTGACGGTCGCCGGGGTGATCGCCTGGCGCTTGGCGATCCTGGCCTTCGCCTCGCCCAACCTGTCGTTCGACGAGGCCCAGTACTGGGCGTGGGCGCAGAATTTCCAACTGGGCTATTACTCGAAGCCGCCGATGGTGGCCTGGGCCATCGCCGGCACCACGGCGCTGTGCGGCGACGGCGAAGGCTGCGTCAAGCTGTCCTCGGTGCTGGCCCATTTGCTGACCGCCGGCCTGCTGTTCCTGCTCGGCCGCGATTTGTGGAACGCCCGGGTCGGTGCCTGGGCCATGGTGGCCTGGGCGACGCTGCCGGCGGTGTCGCTGTCGTCGATGCTGATTTCCACCGACCCCTTCCTGCTGACCTGCTGGACCGGGGCGCTGTGGTGCCTGGTGCGCGGTCGGGCCAGGCCTGAGCGGGTCAGCCGGTGGTGGCTGGGCTTCGGTCTGTTCCTGGGTCTTGGATTGCTGTCGAAATATGCCATGGCCTTCTTCCTGGCCTCGTTGGCTTTGTGGCTGATCTGGGACCGCGAGGCCCGGCCCTTGTGGAAAAGCCGGGGCCTGTGGGCCGGCATCGGCTTGGGGCTGGCGGTCTATGCCCCCAATCTGGTGTGGAACGCGCTGAATGGCTTCGTGTCCTACGAGCACACCAAGGACAACGCCAATCTGGGCGGCACCTTGTTCCACCCGGACAAGATGGCCGAGTTCGTGTTCGGCCAGTTCGCGGTGTTCGGCCCGATCTTGATGGTGGCGCTGGTGATGGCGCTGGTGGCCGGATTCCGGTCGCGGGCCGGTTCGACCGAGCGCCTGTTGGTGTCGTTCGCGGCGCCCGTCTTCCTGGTGATGACCGTCGAAAGCCTGCTGTCGCGCGCCAACGCCAATTGGACCGCGCCGGCCTTCGTCGCCGGGGTCCTGCTGGCGGTGGCGTGGCTGGCTGGCCGGCGCGCGGCGTGGCTGTGGGTGTCGCTGGCCCTGAATCTGGCGGCCATGGGCGGGCTTTATCATTTCGAGACCATCCGTCCGCTCCTGGGCGAAAGGGCGGCCAAGATCGACCCCATGCGGCGCGTGCGCGGCTGGGAGCTGGTCGGCGAGCGGCTGTCGGCGATCCTGGCCGCCCATCCCGGCGCCCGGTTGCTGGGCGACGAACGCAAGATCCTGGCCTCGTTGGTTTATTACGTTCGGCCGCATCCGTTCGATTTCGCCAAGTGGAACCCGGAAGGCCGGGTGCGCGACCATTACGACCAGACCTCCAGCCTGGCCGCTGGCGAGCCCCTGATGATCTACGTCACCCAGAACCCCGAACCCCCGCAGGATGTGATCCGCCGGTTCGATCGGGCCGAGCATATCGACACCATCCGTGACCATATCGACCTTGGCGCGCGCGGTCGGCCGCTGTTGGTGTGGCGGTTGACCGGCTTCAGGGGGTACTAGCTAATGCGGTGGCTGAACGCCTGGTGGGGCTCGATGGAGCGGCACCCCTGGCTGTGGACCCTGGCGGCCTTGGCGCCGCTGGTGTTGTTTCCCCAGATCGATCTGTCGGTGGCGGCCTGGTTCTACGCACCCGAGCAATATGTCTTTCCCGCCCGCAGCGCGCCCTTCCCCGAATGGATCAGGAAGTCGATGCCGGTGGTGCTGTTCGCCGTGGCTGGCGCCGTCGCGATCCTGTGGCTGGCCGGCGAGGCGATGCGGCGTGTGTTCTTAGGCGTCAGCCGCCGGGTGGCGGCCTTTCTGTTGCTGTCGCTGGCCCTGGGGCCGGGGCTGGTGGTCAACCTGATCCTCAAGGACAATTGGGGGCGTCCCCGGCCATCGACGCTGATGGAATTCGGCGGCAAGGCCACCTATGTCCGGCCGCTGATGATCAGCGACCAGTGCGACGACAATTGCTCGTTCACCTCGGGCCATGGCGCCCTGGGCTTCTGGCCGCTGGCCTTCGCCCTGCTGGCGCCGCCTGCCTGGCGGCCCCTTGCCGTGGCGGCAAGCCTGATCTTCGGGGCGGTGGTGGGGCTGGTCCGCATCGCCCAGGGCGGCCATTTCGTCTCGGACGTGGCGTTCTCGGCGGCGATCACCATCGGGCTGATTCTGTGGCTGTACCGCCGGTTGTTGGGCGAGTCATCGAAGAATCATAGGCAATAACCGGCGGATAGGGTTTAAACCCCTAGGCGCGTCGCCGATTCTCGGGTAATGATATAGGTTCAGACTGAGCTGCGCCTGTAGGCAAGGACCGGGATGCCCCACGCATGTGCGTGGGTTTTTGTATTTTCTACCGACGAGAATGACACATGGCTTGGAACCGAGATAATCATGGTAGCCGCTCCCGCGATCGCGGCCGGCGGGACGACTTTGGCAGCGACATGGGCTACGAGCCTCCGCGTAGTACGCCGCGCATGCCCAGCAGCTTCGACCGCCAGGCGGTCAGCCAGGCGAACGTGACCGCCACCGTGAAGTGGTTCAACGCCTCGAAGGGCTTCGGCTTCGTCGCTCCGTCCGACGGTTCGCCCGATGCCTTCCTGCACATCTCGGCTCTCGAGCGCGCTGGTCTGACCCAGGTCGCCGAAGGCACCACTCTTGTTTGCGATCTGGGCCAGGGCAACCGTGGTCCGCAGGTCGTCGCCGTGCACGAGGTTGACGCCTCGACCGCGACCGCCGCTCCGCGCGCTCCGCGCACCGATCGCGGCCCGAGCGAGACCGTCGAAGGCGTGGTCAAGTTCTTCTCGGCCGAGAAGGGCTTTGGCTTCGTCCAGACCGACGAAGGCGGCAAGGACGTGTTCGTCCATATCAAGGCTCTCGAGCGTTCGGGCCTGAAGAACCTGGAAAGCGGTCAGCGGGTGCGTATCACCACCACGCTGGGCCAGAAGGGTCCCCAGGCCGACACCGTCGCCCTGATCTGACGGTCGTCTTATTCGGACAGCCCCCGCGCACGCCGCGCGGGGGCCTGTTCCGATTTTTGCGGCGCCCTTCCGTGGTGAAGGAGGCCAAGCCCGCGCGTGTCGCCGGCAAACTGAACCCATTGCTGTCTTGTTTAATCATCCCAAGCTCCGCCGATGGCGGGAATCTGGCCGGTTTCAGTGCCTCGCCTGCTGAGGAGGCTTGATTTTCCCTCCTCCCTTTGATGTCACCCTCGGGCTTGACCCGAGGGTCCACGCGTCGGGTCAGAAAAGTCATTGGGAACAAAGGGAGTGGCGGAACCGCGTGGATAGCCGGGGCAAGCCCGGCCATGACGGTTGTGGGAAGCGGCCTCGGATCAAGACTTTCCCGGCTAGAGCCGCGAGCATAAAATCCGGATCAGCCTTTCTTGATTGTCATTGCCGGGCTTGACCCGGCAATCCATGGTGGCGAAGCTGCCTCCGGCAGCATGGACCCCCGGATCAAGTCCGGGGGTGACGGCAGAGGGTATGAACCAGATTAAAGGCTCGATGGTCTAGTTTTAGAAAGTTTCTTGCCCAGTGCGATGCAAAAAAGCCTTGCATCGAAATCGGTATTGTCGTACCTAAATACCGTTACTGCTTTGTCTCCCTGAGATGGCGGGATCGGTTCTCCGGTCCCGCCACTTTTTTTCTCAGGATGCCGGCAGTTTCGGCGCCGGCGGGGCCACCTCGGCGGCGGGGCCGTCGGCATCCTCGCCCAATTGCACCGTCTCGATGCGGTCGGCCCGCTTGGCCACCTTTTCGGTGGAAATGCGAATCTGGCGGATGTCTTCCGACGCCTGGCCGAAATGCTTGTCCAGGGCGGCGACACGGTCGTCCAGGCGGCCGATATCGTCCAGCAGCATCCGCACTTCCTTCTGGATCAGGCCGGCCTGCTCGCGCATGCGGGCGTCCTTCAAGACGGCGCGCACGGTGTTCAGCGTCGCCATCAAGGTGGTGGGCGAGACGATCCACACCTTGGCGCGGAAGCTTTTTTCCACCACGTCGGGGAAGTTGGCGTGCAACTCGGCATAGATCGCTTCCGACGGCAGGAACATCAGCGCGGATTCGGCGGTCTGGCCGGGGACGATGTACTTCTCGGCGATGTCCCTGACATGCTTCAAGATGGCAGTGGCAAAGGCGCGGCCGGCCAGGGTGCGTTCCGCATCATCCTTGGCGTTGCGCAACAGGTGGAAGCTTTCCAGCGGGAACTTGGCGTCGATGGCGATCGAGCCGGGGGGATTGGGCAGGTCGAGCAGGCAATCGACGCGCCGGCCGTCGCCCAGCGCGGCCTGGAAGCGATAGGCCGACGGCGGCAGCATGGCGGTGACGATGTCGTTCAGCTGAATCTCGCCAAAGGCGCCGCGCGCCTGCTTGTTGGACAAGATGTCCTGCAGGCTGACCACCTGGGCCGACAATTCGGTGATGTTCTTCTGGGCGGCATCGATGACGGCCAGGCGCTCGCGCAGCTCGTGCAGCGAGGTCGCCTGGCGGTGCGACGCCTGCTGGACGCCGTCATCCAGGCGTTTGGCCATCTCGGCCAGGCGTTCCTCGACGGTCTTGGCCAGGCTGCGTTCCTGGCCCTGCAGCCGCTCGGCCAACAGGCTTTGGGCGGCGGCCTGGCTTTCGGCCAGTTGCGCCAGACGGCCGGTCAGCTGGGCCTGGGCCGCCGCCATGGATTCAATGGCGGCACCGGTCGTGTCGCCACGATTGCGCAAAAGCGCCAGCACCGCCACCACCAGGGCGGCCAACCCCAGTCCCGCCGCCACCATCCATGCCATGTCCACCATCGGCCCCCGTTTCTGCCATCGTCTCGCCGCTTTCATAGCATAGGAATGGTCGAAACCGGAGTTGCCCATGCGTCGAATCCTCGCCCTGCTGATGACCACCGCCTTGCTGCCGCCATTGGCGGCGGCCGATACCATCGTCACCCACGCCGACCGCGCCGCCTTGTCCCTGACCATCACCCAAGCCGGTCAGGCCTTGGTGCGCGATCGCCGGACCGTCACCCTGGACAAGGGCGGCCAGGTGTTGGTGTTCGAGGGCGTCAGCCCCCAGGCGCAGGACGGCAGTGCCTGGTTGTCGGGGGCGGGCTTGCAGACGCGCGAGCAGGCCTTCGCCGTGGGCGGCATCGACGCGGCGCGCCTGCTGGCTGGCGCCATCGGGTCCGAGGTCACCGTGACCTGGCCGGGCGGCCGAGAGGAGCGCGCCACCGTGCTGGCCGCCGACGGCGTCCCGGTGTTTCGCATCAACGGCCGGGTGGTCGCCGGCCAGCCCGAGCGGGTGCTGTACGATGCGCTGCCGGAATCCCTGCGCGCCGCCCCGTCCTTCGTGGCGACGGTCAGCTCTGACCTTACCGGCAAGCGCGAGATCGAGCTGGATTATCTGGCCGGCGGCCTGGACTGGACCGCCGATTACACCGCCGAACTGGCGCCCTCGGGCGACCGCTTGACGCTGACCAGTTGGGCCACCATCGCCAATCAGGGTGGCACCGAATTCACCAATGCCCACCTGCAATTGGTCGCGGGCGAAGTGTCACGCCAGGGGGCGCCTTCGGTACCGATGCGGGCGGCCAAAACCCTGATGGCGGCGGCCGAGGCCATGCCGGCGCGGGAGGAACTGGGGCCGCACCACCTTTACACCATCGCCCAGCCGGTCACCCTGGCCGCCGGCGAGCGCCGCCAGGTCGCCCTGATGGCCCCTGCCAGCCTGGCGGTCGAGCGCAAGCTGGTGCTGGACGGTGCGCCCCACCACGCCTGGCGCGGCCGCTGGGCCGATCGCGCAATGCTGCACCCGCAGGCGCAAATGTCGCTGCGCAATTCCACAGGCCAGCCCCTGCCGGCCGGTACCCTTCGCGTGTACCAGCGGGGCCGCGACGGCCAAGCCAATCTGGTGGGCGAGGATCGGTTGGGGCCGGTCCCGGCCGGGGCAGTCGCCCAGGTCAGCCTGGGCCGCGCCTTCGACGTCACCGCCAGGCGGGTGCAGACCGATTTCCAGAAGGTTTCCGCCGAGATCAGCGAATCGGCCATCGAGGTGCGCCTGGCCAATGGCGGCGAGCGCCCGGCCCGGGTCACCGTGCGCGAATCCTTCGGGCCGGAATGGCTGGTTCTGTCGGAAAGTTCGCCCCACACCAAGGACGATGCCTTCACCGCCAGTTGGGTCATCGAGGTGCCGGCCAAGGGCGAAACGGTGCTGGCGATCCGCGCGCGGGTCAAAGGATAGCTTGACCGATGCTTTCGGCTTCCATATCTCACCAGGGCAGAATTCTCGTGCGTTGAAAGCGTCCCATGGCCCTGTTGGAAATCCTGACCGCCCCCGATCCCCGCCTGACCAAGAAATCCGCCCCGGTCGAGCGGATCGACGACAAGATGCTGCGGCTGATGGACGACATGCTGGACACCATGTACGAGGCCCCGGGCATCGGCCTGGCGGCGCCGCAGGTCGGCGTGCTGTCGCGCATCATCGTCGTCGACATCGCCAAGGACGAGGCCGACCGCGCGCCGCTTCGCATGGCCAATCCGGAAATCGTCTGGGTGTCCGACGACGACAATACCTACGAGGAAGGCTGCCTGTCGGTGCCGGCCCATTACGGCAACGTCACCCGCCCGCGCGCCGTCAAGGTGCGTTATCTGGGCACCGACAACCAAAGCCACGAGATCGAGGCCGACGGGCTGTTGGCCACGGTGCTGCAGCACGAGATGGACCATCTGGACGGCATCTTGTTCATCGACCACATGTCGGCGCTGAAGCGCAACATGATCCTGCGCAAGCTGCTCAAGAGCAAGAAGGACGGCCGGTGAGCCCGATGCGCCTGGCCTTCATGGGCACGCCCGATTTCTCGGTGCCGATCCTGGCCGCGTTGATCGATGCCGGCCATCAGGTGGCGGTGGTCTATTCCCAGCCGCCGCGCCCGGCCGGTCGCGGCCACAAGGAACAGCTGACCCCGGTGCATGCCTTCGCCCAGCAACAGGGCATCATGGTGCGCACGCCGAAAAGCCTGAAGTCCGAAGACGAGCAGCAGGCCTTTCGCGACCTTGATTTGGATGTCGCGGTGGTGGCGGCCTATGGGCTGATCCTGCCGCCTGCCATCCTGGCGGCACCCCGGCGCGGCTGCCTGAACGTCCATGCCTCGCTGTTGCCGCGCTGGCGCGGCGCGGCGCCGATCCAGCGGGCCATCGAGGCCGGCGACACCGAAACCGGCGTCACCATCATGCAGATGGATCAGGGGCTGGATACCGGCGCCATGCTGCTGGTCGAACGGCTGCCGATCACCGCCGCCACCGGAGCGCAAGTCCTGCACGACCAATTGTCGGAGATGGGGGCGCGGCTGATGGTCGACGCCTTGGCCCGGCTGGATCAATTGGTCCCGGTGCCGCAGCCCGAGGATGGGGTAACCTATGCCCGCAAGCTGGCCAAGGACGAAGGAAAGCTGGACTGGACCCGCCCGGCGGCCGAGCTGGACCGGTTGGTCCGCGCCTTCACGCCGTGGCCCGGCGTGTGGTGCGAGGCGGCCGGCGAGCGCCTGAAGGTGCTGGAAGCCAGCCTGGCCGATGCCTCCGGCCCGTCCGGCACGGTGTTGGACGACCAGCTGACGGTGGCCTGCGGCCAGGGGGCCTTGCGCATCCTCAAGGCCCAGCGGCCGGGCAAGGGGCCGATGGCCGCCGCCGATCTGCTGCGCGGCTTTGCTTTGCCGCCCGGCACCCGGCTGGCCTGACCATGCCCCGCTACCGCCTGCTGGTCGAATATGACGGGACGCCCTTCGTCGGCTGGCAGCGGCAACCGCTTGGCGACAGCGTGCAGGGCGTGCTGGAACAGGCCTTGGCCAAATTGTGCGGCCAGCCGGTGATGGTGCAATGCGCCGGCCGCACCGATGCCGGCGTTCACGCCAGCGGCCAGGTCGCCCATGTCGATCTGCCGCGCGAATACTCGGCCGACGCCGTGCGCGACGCCGCCAACTTCCATGCCAAGCCCCATCCGGTGGCTGTGCTGCGGGCCGAGCTGGTGCCCGACGATTTCCACGCCCGCTTTTCGGCGGTGGGCCGCGCCTATGTCTATCGCATCCTCAATCGCCGGGCCCCGTCGGTGCTGGACAAGAATCGGGTGTGGTGGGTGCCGGTCGGGCTGGATGTCCAGCGCATGCAGGACGGCGCCAACCATCTGCTGGGCTGCCACGACTTCACCAGCTTCCGCGCCGCCGCCTGCCAGGCCGCCAGCCCGGTCAAGCATCTGGATGTGCTGGACGTGCGCCGCTGCGGCGAAATGATCGAGATTCACGCCGCCGCCCGCTCGTTCCTGCACCATCAGGTCCGCAACATGGTCGGCACCTTGAAGCTGGTGGGCGAGGGCAAATGGTCGCCCGACGATGTCCGCATCGCGCTGGAAGCCCGCGCCCGCGCCGCCGCCGGCCCGACCGCGCCGCCCGAGGGGCTGTATCTGACCACGGTCAGGTATTGACGAAAGCAGGCCCAGGGGGGGCGGCAATCACCGCCCCCCTGGGACTTCAAGCCGCGCTGCTCAGTGCGCGAATTCGGCGAAGAAGTCGTTGCCCTTGTCGTCGACGACGATGAAGGCCGGGAAATCGACCACTTCGATGCGCCAGATGGCTTCCATGCCCAGTTCGGGGTACTCGATGACCTCGACCTTCTTGATGCAATCCTGGGCCAGGCGGGCGGCGGCGCCGCCGATGGACCCCAGATAGAAGCCGCCATGCTTCTTGCAGGCCTCGGTCACCGCCTTCGAGCGGTTGCCCTTGGCGATCATCAGCATCGAGCCGCCGGCCGCCTGGAACTGTTCGACGTAGGAATCCATGCGACCCGCGGTGGTCGGGCCGAACGAGCCCGACGGCATGCCTTCCGGGGTCTTGGCCGGGCCGGCGTAATAGACGCCCAGCTGCTTGAAATAATCCGGCAGGCCCTCGCCACGGTCCAGGCGTTCTTTCAGCTTGGCGTGGGCGATGTCGCGGGCGACGATCATCGGACCCGACAGCGACACCCGGGTCTTCACCGGATATTGCGACAAGGTCTTGCGGATCTCGTCCATCGGCCGGTTCAGGTCGATCTTGACCACCTCGCCCGACAGCTTGGCCGGATCGATGTCGGGCAGGAACTTGGCGGGGTCCTTCTCCAGCGCCTCGACATAGACGCCGTCCTTGGTGATCTTGCCGAGAATCTGGCGGTCGGCCGAGCACGACACGCCGATCGCCACCGGGCACGAGGCGCCGTGGCGGGGCAGGCGGATGACGCGGACGTCGTGGCAGAAATACTTGCCGCCGAACTGGGCGCCGATGCCCATGTCCTGGGTCATCTTCAACACCACCTGCTCGAGCTCGCGGTCGCGGAAGGCCTGGCCGGCCTTGTTGCCCTTCTCGGGCAGGCTGTCGAGATAGCGGGCACTGGCCAGCTTGACGGTCTTCAGCGTCATTTCCGCCGACAGGCCGCCGATGACGATGGCCAGGTGATAGGGCGGGCAGGCCGAGGTGCCCAGCGTGCGAATCTGCTCGTCCAGGAACTTCAACAGGCTGGTCGGGTTCAGCAGCGCCTTGGTCTGCTGGTACAGGAAGGTCTTGTTGGCCGAGCCGCCGCCCTTGGCCATGAACATGAACTTGTAGGCATCGCCCTCGGTGGCGAACAGGTCGATCTGGGCCGGCAGGTTGGTGCCGGTATTGACCTCTTCGTACATGTCCAACGGCGCGCTTTGCGAATAGCGCAGGTTCAGGTCGGTATAGGCCTTCTGCACGCCTTCCGAGATGGCCGCTTCGTCATTGCCGGTGGAAAAGACCTGCTGGCCCTTCTTGCCCATGACGATGGCGGTGCCGGTATCCTGGCACATCGGCAGCTTGCCGCCGGCGGCGATGCAGGCGTTCTTCAAAAGGTCATAGGCGACGAACCGGTCGTTGGCGCTGGCATCCTTGTCTTCCAGGATGTTCTTCAGCTGCTGCAGGTGACCGGGGCGCAACAGGTGCGAGGTGTCGTGGAACGCCTCGTAGGTCAGGCGGGTGATGGCCTCGGGGGCGACGGTGACGATGGTCTTGCCGTTCAAGGTCGCGGTGCCGACGCCGTCAGCGGTGATCTTGCGATACGGCGTGTCGTCGTGCTGAAGCGGAAACAGCTCGTGATGGACGAAATCGGACATGGGCTTCGCGTCCTTGGGCCAGAGAGGTCAGGGTAGGTTCGGCCCGCCCGCGACGGGTAGGCATCCGGCGAAGGTCAAACACCTTTTTCGCCGACCCGTCAAGGGGACAGGCGGCACTCGGTGCGACCTTTCAACAGATCATAGAGGGCGTCCGGGGCCAGATCGAGACCATTCGGCCATGTCACCGCCCCATGCAGCAGGAAGGCCCGGTCGAACAAGGCGGTGTCGGTCAGCGACGAGAACAACCCCGCCTCGGGCGAGTTGACCAAATCGGCCATGTCGACGACACCCTCGCGCCCGTCGTTGAAGCGAACCCATATCCGATAATCGGCGAGGGGGCGAACGGCGGCAATCCGCCACGACGTGGCCGGGCGCACGGCCGGGCTTACGGCAACGGCGCGATCGCCTTCGGAGACTGCCTGCGGGCACACAGTTCCCAGTCCTCCATCAGTTCGGCGCGGTGTTCCTGCGCCCATTCCAGCACCAAAGCAAGCGCACGCCGGGGCAAATTTCCCTCGATCACGGCAAGGGTCCGGATATCGACAAGCGCTTCGTCCTCGGCATAAAGCGCATGGAAATGAGGCGGCGCATGATCGTTCCAGAACATCTGGATCAGGATGCCATAGAAGGTGCTGAGAGTCGGCACTTCTGATCCGGCCGGCTATTTCTTACGGAAAGCGTCCAGCGCGATGACCTTGCCGTCGCCGCTGCCGGGATTGTCCTCGGACTTGGCGGCGGGGGCGGGCGGGGCCGCGGGCTCGGCCAAGGTGGCGGCCTCCAGCTCGACATCGACCTGGAATTGCAGGCCGAACTTGGCCGACGGGTCGGCGAAGCCGGTCACCGCCGCCAAAGGCACGCGCAGCCGTTCCGACACGCCCGAGAAGGACAGCGTCACCTCGAACTGGTCTTGCGCGACGTCCAGGCCCCAGAATTGGTGCTGCAGGACGATGGTCATCTCGTCGGGGTGGCGGGCCATCAGGGCCGGGCTGATCTGCACCCCGGGGAACCGGGTCCGGAAGGTGATGTAGAAATGGTGGTCGCCGAACAGGCCGTCGCGGGCCGTCACCGACAGGGCGTCGCGCACGACGCCGCGCAGGGCGTCCTCGACCATCTTGTCGTATCTCAGGAAATCATCCGACATATCCAAATCACGTCCCCTTGAAATGGCCGCCGGGTCCGCCGGCGAAGTGGGGGGGCTTCTGTTGCCCGGTGCCCCCCCGAACCGCGCTTACGGGTTAAGCCGCAGCGGCAAGAGCAACGTTGTCGTTGGCACTTGTGAGGATTGACCCGATAACGGTGGTATCATGCCGAGCACAAACCATGCCTTTACTGCCCGCGTCGATCCTGTTTCGCCCCCATGCGCCGGCCGGAACCGGTTGATGGTGGAGGCGCCGGGTACCGCCCCCGGGTCCGCAAAGCCTATTCCACATAGCGTTTAGCGCCATAGCCGGGCGAACCCGGCAAACCCAATATAGAGCAGGAAGGCCGAACATGCCAGCCTTCCTGCCTGGGTCTTTGCTACTCGAAGCTGATCTTCGGTCCCTTCTTGGCACCGCCCTGGATCAGCTGGACCTTGTCCCAGATGGCCTTGGCGATGTCGCGATAGGCCTTGGCGTGCGGCGAAGAGGGCTTGGACACTACGATCGGCTCGCCGCGGTCGGCGGTCTCGCGGATGGCGATGTCCAGCGGCACCTCGCCCAGGAAGTCGCACGACAGCCGGGCCGCTTCCGCCCGGGCGCCGCCATGGCCGAAGATGTGGGCCTCGTCGCCGCATTTGGGGCAGACGTAATAGGACATGTTCTCGATCACGCCCAGCACCGGCACGTCGACCTTGCGGAACATGTTGAGCCCCTTGCGGGCGTCCAGCAGGGCGATGTCCTGCGGCGTCGAGACGATCACCGCGCCGGTCAGCGGCAGGGTCTGGCTGATGGTCAGCTGGGTGTCGCCGGTGCCCGGCGGCATGTCGATGACCATGACGTCCAGCTCGCCCCAGCGCACGTCGCGCAGAAGCTGCTGCAGGGCGCCCATCACCATCGGGCCGCGCCAGATGATCGGGCTGTCCTCCGGCACCAGGAAGCCGATGGACATGCACTTGACGCCGTAATTTTCCATCGGCAGCAGGGTCTGGCCGTCGGGGCTGACCGGGTCGCCGGAAATACCCAGCATGCGCGGCATCGAGGGGCCGTAGATATCGGCGTCGAACAGGCCGACCTTCAGGCCCAGTTGCGCCAGCGCCATGGCCAGGTTGGTCGAGGTGGTCGACTTGCCGACGCCGCCCTTGCCCGAGGCGATGGCGATGATCGACTTGACGCCCGGCAGCAGCGGCGCCTCGGCGCCCGGCTGGCCGTGACCATGGCCGTGGCCATGCCCGCCCTTGGGGCCGCCCATGACGTTGCGCTCGGCGGTCAGCACCGCCGACACCGTCAGCACGCCGGCCAGGTCGTGCACCGCCTTCTCGGCGTCCTTGCGCATCGGCTCCAGCTTGGCGCCGCGCCCGGGCTCGACCTCGATGGCGAAGGCGACGTGACCGTTCTTCACCGTCACGCCGGACACCATCCCCAGGCTGACGATGTCGGCCTTCTTGTCGGGGTCGACGATGGTCTTCAATGCATCAACGACCTGTTGCTCGGTGACTTCGGCCATGAACGTCCTCTTTTTTTGCCAGGGGATAAGCGAAATTGCAGCGAACTCTCATATAAGGGGGACCCGGCGGTTTGGGAAGTCCGCTTGAAAAGGCTTCGGATTTCTCCATATGGGCTCCAACCCGGGGCGTGCGTTGCGCCCGTCCCTGGGGTAGCCTATAAGGCCTGAGTGGGCCAAACAGCGAATGCGAGGAAAAGTATGCCTTGGAATCAAGGGGGTGGCCCCTGGGGCGGTGGCGGTAACAATGGCGGCGGCAATGGCGGCGGCGGCGGTCCGTGGGGACGCGGTCCCGGCGGCGGCCGGCCTGGTCCCGATTTCGAGGAAATGATCCGCAAGGGCCAGGAGCGCCTGAAGAAGGCGGTGCCGCCCGGCCGTTTCTCGGGCGGGACCGGCCTGATGGTCGTGGCCGCGCTGGGCGTGGCGGCGTGGCTGGCCACCGGCATCTATCGCGTCAACCCCGACGAACAAGGCGTGGTGTTGCGCTTCGGCAAGTGGGTCGATACCACCGAACCTGGCCTGCGCTATCATCTGCCCTATCCGATCGAGACGGTGATGCTGCCCAAGGTCACCAAGATCAACCAGCTGCAATTGGGCTTCCGTTCGGCGGTGGATACCCGCTTCGAGCAGCGCCAGGGCGCGACCCGCGACGTGCCCGAGGAAAGCCGCATGCTGACCGGCGACGAAAACATCGTCGAGGCCGACTTCACCGTGTTCTGGCAGATCAAGGACGCCGGCAAGTTCCTGTTCAACGTGCGCGATGCCGAAGGCACCGTGAAGGTCGCGGCCGAAAGCTCGATGCGCGACGTCATCGGCCGCAGCCCGATCCAGGCCGCCCTGTCCGACAAGCGCCAGCCCATCGCCGACGCCGCCAAGATCGAATTGCAGCGCCTGCTGGATTCCTATGACGCCGGTATCCTGGTCACCCAGGTCCAGCTGCAGAAGGTCGAGCCGCCGGCCGCGGTCATCGACGCCTTCAACGACGTCCAGCGCGCCCGCGCCGACCAGGAACGCGCCCGCAACGAGGCCGAGGCCTATCGCAACGACATCATCCCGCGCGCCCGCGGCGAGGTCGAGAAGCTGGTCCAGGAGGCCGAGGCCTACAAGGAGCAGGTGGTCAACCAGGCCGAAGGCGAGGTCAAGCGCTTCCTGGCGCTCTACAACGCCTGGAAGCAGGCCTCGGACGTCACCGAGCGCCGCCTGTACCTGGAAACCATGGAAGAGATCATGAAGGGTGCCCCCAAGGTGATCATCGATCCGTCGGCCAAGGGGGCGCAAGGCGTGGTCCCCTATATGGCCCTGCCTGAATTGAAGAAATCCCAAGCCGGTGCCGGAGGTGCCCGATGAACCGCACCTTGCCCGCCATCCTGGTGGCCATCGGCCTGCTGGCCGTCCTGGCCGGATCGTCGCTGTTCGTCGTCACCCAGGCAGAACAGGCGCTGGTGCTGCGCCTGGGCGCACACCGCGCCACCATCAAGGAGCCCGGCCTGCACTTCAAGCTGCCGTTCATCGAGGATGTCGTCCGCTACGACCTGCGCCTGCTGGCGCTGGAGCCGCCGGCGGAAGAGATCACCTTGAACGACCAGAAGCGCATCGTGGTCGATACCTTCACCCGCTACCGCATCGCCGACCCCCTGAAGTACTATCAGGCCCTGCGCAACGAGACCACCGCCCGCGGACAGATGTCCCAGGTCGTGACCTCGGCGCTGCGCCGCGTGCTGGGTCAGGTGATGCTGCCCAGCCTGTTGTCCGACGAACGCGCCAAGATCATGGAAGATATCCAGAAGGAAGTGGCCGAACGGGCTGCCCCCTACGGCATCACCATCGTCGACGTGCGCATCCGCCGCGCCGACCTGCCCGACGAAATCAGCCAGTCGATCTATGACCGCATGAAGTCGGAACGCGAGCGCCAGGCCAAGGAATTGCGGGCGCAAGGGTACGAATGGGGCCAGCAGATCCGCTCGCGCGCCGATCGCGAACGCACGGTGATCCTGGCCGAGGCGGCGCGCCAGGCCAACTTCCTGCGGGCCCAGGGCGACACCGAATCCTCGCGCATCTATAACGATGCCTATGGCCGTGACGCCCGGTTCTACGACTTCTACCGCTCGCTCGAGGCCTATCGCAAGGCGCTGGGCGAGGGCACGACCATGGTGTTGTCGCCGGACAGCCAGTTCTTCCGTCACTTCCAGGGGCCCAGTCATCGGTGACCGACTTCCTGACCGCGTTGTGTCTGGCGATGGTGATCGAGGGCGTGGTCTACGCCCTCTTTCCCGCCGGCATGCAGCGCCTGATGGGGCAGATCCAGTCGCTGCCGCCCACCTTCCTGCGGGTGTTCGGCCTGGTGGCGGCCACCGCCGGGGTGGCCGGCGCCTGGCTGATCCGTTCTTCCGCCTTGATTGTGCCTTAGTTTCGGACAAAGCTTCCGGGTGATCTCGAGTAAGGGTTAATACGAGCATGTCCCATCGGTCCCGTGTGAAAGCCCAATCCGTCGATATCCGCCCCCTGGCCTGGCTGGCCGGTCTGGCGGTGGCGACCGCCCTGCTGCTGCAGGTTTCCGTCGCCCATGGCCGCGAGGCCCCGGCCGGTTTCGCCGATCTGGCGGAAAAACTGCTGCCGGCGGTGGTCAACATTTCGACCACCCAGACCATCAAGAATCCCGAGCGCGTCCCCGAGATGCCGCAATTCCCGCCCGGCTCGCCGTTCGAGGATTTCTTCAAGGAATTCTTCGAGCGCCAGATGCGCCCCGACAATTCGCCCAAGCGGGCGACCTCGCTGGGGTCGGGCTTCATCATCGATTCCGCTGGATACGTGGTGACCAACGCCCACGTCATCGCCGACGCCGACGAGATCACCGTGACGCTTCACGATGATGCCGCCTACAAGGCCAGTCTGGTCGGCCGCGACAGCAAGACCGACCTGGCGGTCTTGAAGTTCGATCCCGGCAAGAAGGCGCTGACCGCCGTCCCCTTCGGCAATTCCGACATTGCCCGCGTCGGCGACTGGGTGGTGGCGATCGGCAATCCGTTCGGCCTGGGCGGCACGGTGACCGCCGGCATCGTCTCGGCCCGCGCCCGCGACATCAATGCCGGCCCCTACGACGATTTCCTGCAGACCGACGCCTCGATCAATCGCGGCAATTCCGGCGGTCCGATGTTCAATCTGGCCGGCGAGGTGATCGGCATCAACACCGCCATCTTCTCGCCGTCGGGCGGCTCGATCGGCATCGGTTTCGCCATCCCGTCCAGCCTGGCCAAGCCGGTGGTCGAGGATCTGAAGAAGCATGGCAAGACCCGGCGCGGCTGGCTGGGCGTGCGCATCCAGTCGCTGGACCAGGAACTGGCCGAATCGCTGGGCCTGCCCGATTCCAAGGGGGCCTTGGTGTCCAGCCTGAATGCCGGCGGTCCGGCCTCGAAGTCGACCATCAAGCCGCAAGACGTCATCTTGAAGTTCGACGGCCGCGAGGTCACCGAGATGCGCAAGCTGCCGCGCATCGTCGCCGAGACGCCGATCGGCAAGAAGGTGACGGTCGAGGTGTGGCGCGACGGCAAGCGGACCACCGCCGAAGTGGTGGTGGGCGAGTTGCCCGAGGAGCCCGAGGAAGTGGCCAAGGGGCCGGAAAAGGGCCAGGCCCCGGCCGCCGGACAAAGTGTTGCCGGCACCGGTCTGGTGGTGGCGGCGGTGACGCCGCAACTGCGCGAGCGCTTCGGCCTGGACGAGGACGTCAAGGGCGTGGTGGTCACCGAGGTCAAGGACGGCCCGGCGATGGAAAAGGGCATGAAGCCCGGCGACGTCATCATCGAGGCGGCCAACAAGCCGGTCCGCACGCCGGGCGACCTGGCCAAGGCGGTCGAGGCCGCCAAGTCCGCCGGCCAGAAGTTCCTGCTGCTGCGGGTCGAGAACCCGCAGGCCCTGCGCTATGTCGCGCTGCCGCTGGCCGAGGGCAAGAGGAAGTAGGGGCCGAAGGAAAGAAGACGTCGGGAAAGGGGGCTTCGGCCCCCTTTTTCATGTCGTGGCTATTGGGGTAAGGCGGGTGGCGACTTCATGGGAAGAGGGGTGTCCGTTTAACGGCGGCGGTGTGGGCGGAAGTTGGAATTAAGTGCAGTGTCAGCGGAACCCTAATGGCGTCGCCGTTGCGGTGGCACGCCACCTCTCCGTTTAATTCCAGCGCCAATTCTAAAAATATCGGGAAAGTTAAGCTTCCCGTTATCTCGAATTTCTAGGACACCAATTTCGGCAAGAGCATTTTTCAAAGACTCTTCCTCATCTTGGTCAAGAAGTTGCGCTATGGCTAGTTCTAGGGGGGCTCGTATGCCTCTATATTTTGTGAGTATGTCTTCTACCGTGCCGTTATGTTTCCACAACGTTAGTACAGTGGGCGGGTCGCACGGGACAAGAATTCCGCGAAGTGGTGCCAATGCATCGGGCACCCAAGGATAGTCCTCTCCAATTTCGGCGACACGCACTCCAGAGGCCTGTCGAACGCCATCCTGTAGTGCTTCCGGTGTAAAGACCAGCTCCTCTGCCCCGGAATTGAACGTGGACGCGACCTTTACGGCCTTCAGAAAGGCACGAGGGGACACCTCTCCGTATCCATCTGCAAGGTGTGTGGGGACCCAGGAATAGGGAACGCCTCGCCGAGGGTCCTGGCCCATGAATTCTCCGGCGAGAAGCGCAAATGTTTCACGCTGTACGGCGGGGTCATAGGTTAGGCGTGCGGCATTTGTCTTGCCCACAAGCGATGCAACAACGGGGGCTGAGTCAGGGGCCCGCATAAGATGATGGAAAAATAAGCCATACAGATCACAATTTTCCCATTCAAGTACAACTCGTTCGCCGTATATCTTTGATGCGTCTGGGAATTGAAAAAGTCCTTTATTGCTTGCCTGGTCGGGCCGCATGAATATTTTTGCACGGATGTTGTTATATTTTTTCAGTGCGAGAGCGCACCTGAGTATTCCTTGAGTGATTTCCAGAATATCTCGCCAATCATCGGCAAGCTGGTCGAGCTCATCGAAAAGAATGAGGGCTGCCGAACCCTTTCTTTCGAGCGACGCATCGGCCTCTCGGAAAAGCGATTTCATTGCCTCGGGGTTTGAGCGAGCCCATGCGACCGCCTCCTTTAGGGGAAGCGGCAACTTTATGCTGGTTAACTTGGATAAACTCTTTGCAACAACGACCCGCCAGACAGTTTCCCATGGAACTTTTTTTCCAAGTGTTTTCAGTATTTCCTTATCTGGAGCAGATGTGTTGCCAACAGTTTCTGGAAACGCCACAAATACTTTATGACGCTCAAGATCGTATAATTTTCCAGAAGCTTTGTAGGTGTCGGCGACCCTTTCGCGAATCTTGGGTTGAGAGAGCGCGCCAGCCCAGAAGCTCTTTCCCATGCCCCGATTGCCGATTACCAATGTGCGCCTCGGGTCGAGTGCGTCATGATGGCCGGGCGGGCAAAACACCTGCTCCAACGAAGGAGGGTGTCCCGCTCGCGATGCTGCGAGATCGGGGAGGAGCTTTATGGCGTTCTTGATGGTAGCAACTTGGTTGGGTTTCATGCCTCATCCCCCTGCCGCAGGGTGTCCCTCTTCGAGCAATTGCTTCGTTCGCGCCAGAAAGTCGCCGAATGGGCCCCTGTAAACATCCTCGTCAAGTTGCGTGCGGTCGTCGACTGGATCAAAGGCGTCATAATCGGGGTGCTGCGCAATATGGAGCGCGTCGTGAGGGATGCCAAGCCCTGTGCTATCTGGCGCAAAGCTGAATAATCCGTCGGTTGCAGATGGATCGTCTTGGTCATAGAGTTCGTCCAAGCAAAGCTCATAAAGTCTATCTCTAAAGCTCTGCCGCTTCTGGCGAGAGGACGATGCTTTGGCATGTACAAACGCAATCCTTGAGCGCCAATCGCTACCAATGCTTTCGCCAACACCCCAGCTATTGACAAGGTGCGCGAGCATGTAGCGGTAGCCGCGGAAGGTCTGTTGTTGGTCGGTGCCAAATAAGAGAATGGTATGGGCTCCAATCCCAAAAAGAGCGGCAGCGCTTAATTCAGCTAGCCCTGCTCTCGCATCGACCAATACCACGTCATATTTCTCTCTTGCACAGAAGAGGTCGACCATCGCTTTGACGTTTTCGGCAACCGACAGCCGCGTGCCGTCGGTGTCGATGCGCTCGACCATGCTTCGAGACAGCTTGGCCATCATGTTCGCGGGGTTTTCGTCCGTGATGCGCCCCGCAGCAGGCAAAACGTGGACCAATCCCTTCACTAAGGGGCTCACGCCAACAAAATCGACCAACTCGTCGTCGTTAACTGTCCCGATGCTGGTCTCAATTAGGTAGTCAATAACGCCGTACCGCGGGCGAAGGTCATTTCTCAAATCCTCCGAGGCCGGTAGAAGCAGGAAGCCGGCACCGGGCGCTTCCAAATCGAGATCTACGACCAGAACCTTTTTTCCGCTTTCCGCCAATTCGGCAGCCAAAACCGCGATTGCGGTTGAACGCCCCACCCCGCCTTTGAGGGAGCCAAACACAAGGCGCGGGGGTGTGGTTTTGGGCATGAACACTGGATCGCGGAGCCAGTCTGCCCCAACAAGTCGGCGATCGATGAAATGAAAGTCAGCCCACTGCCCGTCCACTTCCAATCCTGAAAGTCGGACGGAGGGGTCGTTTGCCAGATGTTGAGCCAATGCGCCCGCCACTACCGGGGTAGGGGCTGCGTAATCTCCCAGCCCATCGATGATGGCTTGGGCTAGCCCGTCAGGTGCCCCGTTGCCTGTGCATGCGATAAGCAGGCGTCCAGTTGTTTCACGGAGGAGGGTGACGGAGGAATCTGCCGCATTCACTCCTGCTTGGCGGAGAATGCGGATCAGATTAGGGAGGCTGTCGTCAAATTTCGTTGCCATTTCACACTACCAAGTGAAGCAGAAGGTCGGCCGCGTCTGCTCGGAATTGGGCAAGCGTGGCTGCCGTAACAGGCGTATAGCTTGGATCAGCATATCGGATATCTATATGCCATCCTTTGAAACGGTTCTGAAAGGACGGGCTCAGAACATGCAGCGCAATGGGCTGTGCCAATCGCCCGCTTGCGAATAGCGCGATTTCTGCCGCCGTTTGGGTGACAACTGCGGCTAAGTCCTGAACGTGGCCCCTCATAGGGGTGTCTCGGAGCTTCGATTTATCGGTCTTTCCGTTTGGGTTCGCAAGCCAAGCAGCTTCGCATCCGGACGCCCTAAGGGCGTGCTTAATGGCCGTTTCACCCACTAGCCCATAGTGATATGCGGCGTCGTCGTGTTCATTGGCACTTTCAAGGGCTTCGGCGGCACGCTGGTGGCGCCACGCTGCCACGTCATACTGTTCGGCCATAAACTTGGGTGCCCCCCCTTGATGCTCACGCTCGCAAACGAAGCTACTAGCCGCCATTTCCATGGCAGGTAGCCGGCCGAATTGAGCTTTTAGGGGGCATGCTAGCCCAATCGGTTGCCTTCGAGAATGCAGAATGAATTTTCCCGCCTGTTGGCAAGTTACGGGTTCCAAGCGAATCCGGTGATGGGGTGGAGTTCCGGTGACGAGTTTCGGTGAGTTTCGTTGACACTCCACTTAATTCGGCAGCGTCCGCTATCGGAAAGCTACAGCGCCCACTCGTACGGCGTAGGTGGCCGCATAGCCGCCAATCCCCCAAGATCGGGCGACTAATGGTCGCGTCATACCCCGCCACCCCGGCACGCAATATCGCCCCCCGTCATTCCTGCCCGGCCAGGCTGCCCAGCCGCCGGGTCGGAAAGCCGGCGGCGTCCAGGCCGGCGATCATGGTTTCCAGGTGGCCGCTATCGGTGGTTTCCACCGCCACGTCCAGTTCGGCATATTTGACAGGGATGTCCTGGAACAGGCGCTGATGGTGCACCTCCAGGATGTTGCCGCCGTGGGCGCCGATCAGGGCCGAGACCTGGGCCAATGTGCCCGGCGCGTCGGAAATCTCGATGCGCAGGCGGGCCAGCCGGCCGGCGCGCACCAGCCCGCGCATCAACAGTGATGAAAGCGTGCGGTTGTCGATGTTGCCGCCCGACACCACCAGCCCGACGGTGCGGCCCCGGAAACGTTCGGGCGCGGCCAGCAGCGCCGCCAACGGCGCGGCGGCCGCCCCTTCGGCCACCTGCTTTTCGGTCTCGACCATCATTTCGACCGCCTGCTCCAGCGCCGCTTCGCCGACCGCCACCACGTCATCGACAAGGGTTTCGATGATCGGCCGGGTCAGCTGGCCGGGATGCTTGACGGCGATGCCCTCGGCCAGGGTCTGGGCGCGGCCGCTGCCGACAAAGGGCGGCCGGGCCAGCGGCGCGAAGCCCTGGGCCTGGACCCCGACCAAGGTGATGCTGTGTTTGCGGGCGCGGGCCGCCACGGCGATGCCGGCCAGCAGGCCGCCGCCGCCGACCGGGACGATCAGGGTGTCGAGATCGGCGCAATCCTCCAGCATCTCGGCGCCGATGCTGCCCTGACCGGCGATGACATGGAGGTCGTCATAGGGATGGATCAGGGTCAGGCCATGCTCGGCGGCCAGCCGTTCCGCCGTGGCCTGGGCCTCGGCCAGATTGGCGCCCGACAGCAAGACGGTGGCCCCCAGCGCCTCGGTGCGCAGCGTCTTGGTGAAGGGCGTGCCCTCGGGCATGACGATGGTGGCGGGAATCCCTAAGCGCCGCGCGTGCCACGCCACCCCTTGCGCGTGGTTGCCGGCGCTCATCGCCACCACGCCGGTCCGGCGCTGGGAATCGGTCATCGCATTCAGGCGGATCAGGGCGCCGCGCGCCTTGAACGAGCCGGTCGCTTGCAGATTTTCCAGCTTCAGCAACACGCGGGCGCCGGTCAGTTCCGACAGGGCGGCGGCCTCGACCAGCGGGGTGCGCACGACGATGCCGTCCATGACGGCGCGGGCGGCCTGGATGGCATCGTCGGCGATCATGCCCGCCCCAGCAGGCGGCGAGTGATGGCCAGGGTGACGTCGTCGAAGCAGCACAAGATGACGGACTGGAACCAGGAATCGCCCTGAAGCATTCGGTCGATCTCGGCTATGGCGATTTCGGCGGCCAGGTCCTTGGGGAAGGCGAAGATGCCGGTCGAGATGGCGGGAAAGGCCAATGTGCGGGCGCCGATGGTGCGGGCCACCGCCAGGCTGTTGCGGTAGCAGGCGGCCAGCGCCGCCGGCTCGCCTTGGCCGCCGCCATGCCACACCGGGCCTACGGTGTGGATCACCCAGGCGGCCGGCAGCCGGTATCCCCTGGTCGCCTTGGCTTCGCCGGTGGGGCAGCCGCCCAAGGTGCGGCATTCGGCCAAAAGCTCGGGGCCGGCGGCGCGGTGGATGGCGCCATCGACGCCGCCGCCGCCCAGCAGCGACGAATTGGCGGCGTTGACGATGGCATCGACCGCCAAGCTGGTGATGTCGGCGACGATCGCGGTGATCCGCGCGTCGGGCATGGCGGTCAGTCCTGCAGCCAACAGGACAGAAGTGCGGTGACCGCCTGCGGCTGCTCGATGGCCGACAGGTGGCCGCAATCCTCGATGGTCACCAGCTTCGCGCCCGGGATCAGGCCGGCCATTTCCTGGGCGCGGTCCGGTGGTGTCAGGGAATCGTCGGCGCCCACCACCACCAGGGTCGGGCAGCGCACCTGCGACAGCGACGGGCGCGAATCCGGCCGGTGGCGGATGGCGTTTTGCTGACGCACGAAGGCTTCGGGGCCGACGGCGCGGGCCATGTCCTTGGCCAGGCCGCCGATCCGCTCCAGGCCCAGATGGTCGGGATGGACCAACAGCGGCAGCATGCCGGGCATGATCTTGTCGAAGCCGCCGGCCTGGGCGATGGCGATGGCGTCCAGGCGGCGCTGGGTCTGTTCCGGGGTGTCGGGCCGGGCGGTGGTGTCCAACAGGGCCAGGCGCTCGACCCGCTCGGGGGCGCGGCGCATGATCTCCATCGCCACATAGCCGCCCATGGACAGGCCGGCCAGGGCGAAGGTGGCCGGCGCCGCCGCCAGCACCCGGGCGGCCATCGCCGCCAAGGAATCGTCCTCGGTCTGGGTCATGACCAGGACCTTGGCCTGGTCGGCCAGGCCCCGGGCCTGATGGGTCCACAGGCGGTGATCGTTCAACAGGCCGGGAATCAGGATCAGGGCGCTCATGCCGGTTCCCCTTATTTGATCAGCCGCGACAAATCCTTGAATTCCGGCGTCGCGGCGCGGTGCAGCCATTCGAACAGAACCATCTCGACGGTGACGACCGACAATCCGGCCGCCGCCATGCGGGCCATCGCCGCCTGGTGGTTGGCGGCCAGCCGCGACGAGCAGGCATCGGCCACCACGAACACCTGATAGCCGGCCTGGTGGAAGCCGATCGCCGTCTGCAGAACGCAGACATGGGCCTCGATGCCGGCGACCACCACCTGCTTGCGGTTAAATCCGTCCAGGCGGTCCTTGATCGCCGGTTCGGCGGCGCAGGAAAAATGAATCTTCTCGACCACCGAATCGGGCGGCGTCAATTCCAGCAGCTCGCCCATGGTCGGGCCCAGGCCCTTGGGGTACTGCTCGGACAGTGTGACCGGGATGTCCAGGCGGGCCGCGCCCCGCAGCAGCAGCGAGCAGCCGCGATAGACCGCGCGCGGATCGGCCATCACCGGCCCCAGATTCTGCTGGACATCGACGATCAGAAGGGACGAGGCGGCGGCATCCATCAGCATGGCGATTCTCCGGAGACGAGCCTTCAATCTACCTTACCGCGCCCTTTCGGGCCAATAACGTTGACAGAACGTCCTGAACCCCTATTATCGCGCCGCAGATGACGATATCGCATATACTTGCCGCACGGACGGCCAGCCACACCCCATGAGCTTCTCTGACCTGGGCTTGAGCCCCGAGCTGTTGCACGCCGTCGAAGCGGCCGGCTACACCGAACCGACCCCCATCCAGGCCCAGGCCATTCCGGTGGTCCTGATGGGCCGCGACGTCCTGGGCTGCGCCCAGACCGGCACCGGCAAGACCGCCGGCTTCACCCTGCCGATGATCGAGATCCTGGCCGCCGGCCGGGCCAAGGCGCGCATGCCGCGCTCGCTGATCCTGGCCCCGACCCGCGAGTTGGCCGCCCAGGTGGCGGAAAATTTCGACAAGTACGGCAAGAACCACAAGCTGACCAAGGCGCTGATCATCGGCGGCGAGTCGATGAGCGACCAGATCGCCCTGCTCGATCGCGGCGTGGATGTGCTGATCGCCACGCCGGGCCGCCTCTTGGACATGTTCGAGCGCGGGCGCATCTTGCTGACCGACGTCAAGATCCTGGTGATCGACGAAGCCGACCGCATGCTGGACATGGGCTTCATTCCCGATGTCGAACGCATCGTCGGCCTGCTGCCGAAGATTCGCCAGACCTTGTTCTTCTCGGCCACGCTGGGCCCGGAAATCCGCAAGCTGGCCGACGCCTTCTTGATGAACCCGAAGGAAATCACCGTGGCGGCTCCGTCGTCGGCGGCGACCACCATCGAGCAGTTCCTGGCCGTCGTCGAGGAAATCGACAAGCGCGAGACGCTGCGCCACATCATCCGGGTCGAGGACGTCAAGAACGCCTTCATCTTCTGTAACCGCAAGCGCGACGTCGATGTGCTGTTCAAGTCGCTGAAGCGCCACCATTTCGACGTGGTCCAGCTGCATGGCGACATGGCCCAGCCGGCCCGCATGGAAGCGCTGGGCAAGTTCAAGTCGGGCGAGGCCAGGCTGCTGGTCTGTTCCGACGTCGCCGCGCGTGGCATCGATATCAAGGCGGTCAGCCACGTCTTCAATTTCGACGTGCCGATCCATTCGGAAGATTATGTCCATCGCATCGGCCGCACCGGCCGCGCCGGCCAGACCGGCCGCGCTTATACCATCGCCACTCCCGATGACGGCCGTTTCGTCGCCAGCATCGAAAAGCTGATCGGCACCGAAATCCCGCGCATCGCCGTCGAAGGCGTGCCGGCCCTGGCGCTGGACATGGAACCGAAGCGGCGCGGCCGTGGCGGCAAGCCGGCGGCCAAGTCGTCGGGCGAGCGTCCGGCGCGTGGTCGCGGTCGCGACCGGGCCGAGGCTTCGGCCGAAGAGGCCGCCCCCGTCGAAGCCAAGCCCGCCCGCGAAGAGCGTGCCCCCCGTGAAGAGCGTGCCCCACGTGAGCCCAAGCCCCCGCGTGAGGCGCGTGCGCCCCGTGAGGACCGCGCCCCCCGTGAAGATCGCGCCCCCCGTGAGGACCGCGCCCCGCGTGAGGAACGCGGACGCGGAAAGGACCGCAAGGGCCGCGATCGCGGTGACCGTGGCGGCCGCCGCGAGCGCTTCGATTCGATGGGAATCGGCGAAATGACCCATCGCGACGACGCCGTCGGCTTTGGCGATCACATGCCCGATTTCATGCTGCGGACGGTGACGGTCAAGTCCTGACTTGATCCTTGCATTCCCCCCCCCTAAAGCACGACATTGGGTGTCGCCGGGGTTAAGGGAAGGTGGGCATGCAGACCATTTTCGTCATGGTGAAGTGCGAATTGGGCCAAGCCTATGCTGTGGCCGATGAAGCTGTCGATATCGAGCGGGTGTCCGAAGTCCATTCCATTTCCGGTCAGTACGACCTGATGCTGAAATGCTTTTTGGATGCCGACCAGGACATCGGCGCCTTCGTGGTCGAGACGATCCAGAAGCTGCCGGGCGTCAAGGACACCTTCACCCTGATCGCCTTCAAGGCCTTCGGCTGAACGCCGGGGCTACCACGTTGCGGAACGAACGATCGGCGCAAAGCATCCTCGCCCTGCTGGCTGGGGTGTTCCTGACGGCTGCGGTCTCGGCGCACATGGTGCTGGCCGACCGCGCCTGGACCCATGCCGAACGCAGTCTCGAGCAGATTTCCGAAGCGCTGGCCGGTCATTTCGCCGTCTGGCTGGATGAGCGCAGGGGGGACGCCCTGGTCCTGTCCAAGGACCGCCTGCTGGCCGAGAAGGTCGAGACCTATCTGGCCGATGGCGACGACCGCATGGGGGTCTTTCTGCGCGAACGCCTGCGCAGCCTGATCGAGGCCTATCCCTATCGCAGCGTCATCCTGCTGGCCCCCGACGGCCGCCGCGTCCTGGATGTCGGACGCGAATCCGACGAGATCGAGCCCAGCCAGGTGGATATCGGCCTGAAGGCCGTCGCCGCACGGGTGCCGGTGACCTCGGGATTGCATGTCGAGGGCGAGGAAGGCCGTCACGAACTGGATATCGACCTGGGCGTCCCGTTGCTGACCGTGGCCAATGGGCCGGCGGTGGCGGCGCTGTCCATCAGCATCGACCCGGCGCGGATGATCGGTTTCGTGGTCCGCGGCCTGCCCCTGCTGGACGAGGGGATGGAGGTGGTGCTGGGCCAGCGGGTCGGCGACAAGGTAGTGATCGTCGATCCCCGCGGCACCCCGGACGGGTCCGAGAACGTCATCACCCGCCCGCTGTCCGCCCCGGAATTGCCGGCGGCGATGGCGGCGCGCGGCGTGCGCGGCATCGTCGAGGGAATCGATTACAAGGGAACCCGGGTGGTCGCCTTCTTGCGCGATGTCCCCGATTCGAACTGGTTCTTACTGGTCAAGCTGGATCGGAGCGAGATCGCGCGGGCCGAACGCCAAAGCGGTGCCATGGTCGCGCTGTCGACCGTTCTCGCCTGGGCCTTGGCGTTCCTGGGGCTGCGCACCCGCATGACCCGGCTTGCCAACGAACGGCTGGAGGCGGAAATCCAGGTTCGCCGCCGGCAGGCCGAGCTGACCCATCAGATCGACATGGACGCGAGGCGGCTGGAGGCCATTCAGGAAGGCATTCCGATCGGTCTGGCCATCGTCACGCTGGATCGCCGTTTCGAATCGGTCAACGAAGCCTTCGTGCAGATGACCGGCTTTTCCCGGCGCGACTTGCTGGGGCGCTCGACCCGGATGATCTATCCCTCCGAGGAAATTTTCGCCGATCTGGGTGAGCGCGCCTATGGCGCCTTGGCGGCCGACCAGGTCTTCAGCGACATCCTTACGCTGCGCCGTCAGGATGGAACCGATATCCGTGTCGCCATGACCGCCCGCCAGATCCGCTCGGAGCCGCCGACCACGGTGTGGGCCTGCGAGGACGTCACCGCCCGCCTGCGCCAGCAGCGCGACCTGGCCCAGGCGCAGGTCGCGCTTCAGAAGCAGGCCCAGGACCTGGCCCGCTCGAACGCCGAGCTGGAACAGTTCGCCTATGTCGCCAGCCACGATTTGCGCCAGCCGCTCCGCCAGATCTCCAGCTACACCACCTTGCTGGAACGGCGCTATGGCGACCAGTTGCCCGACGATGCCAAAAGCTTTCTAAATTTTGCATGTTCTGGTGCCAAGCGGATGGACCGGCTGATCCTCGACCTGTTGGAATATTCCCGTGTCGGCCGGGCCGAGCGGGTGTTCGCCTTGGTCGATCTGACCGAATCGATTCGTGATGCGGCCGGCAACCTGGCCCTTGACGTGGCCGAGACCGGCACCGATCTGACGCTGCCTGACCGCGCGCCCGCCATCCACGGTGACGAGGTCGAACTTCTGCGCCTGTTCCAGAACCTGATCGGCAACGCCGTCAAGTATCGTGATCCCAGCCGCCCGTGCCGGGTCGCGGTGACCGCCCAGGAAACCGACGACCAGGTGGTGGTGCGGGTCGCCGACAACGGCATCGGCATCCCCGCCGATTCCGCCGAGCGGGTGTTCGGCATCTTCCAGCGCCTGCATCAAGGTGACGAGGTCGAGGGCACCGGCATCGGCTTGGCGGTGTGCCGCAAGATCGTCGAGCATCATCGCGGAACCATCATGGTCGAACCGGGGGCCGACGGTGTCGGCTCGGTGTTCGTCGTCAGCTTTCCGCACCCAGACCGGGCTGGCTGATCCCGGCCAGGATTCGCGCGGCCATCGCCCCGGTCAGGCCATCCTGTCGGGCGGCGATCCCTTCCAGGACCTGGCGCACTTCCGGGATGTCGCGGCCGTTGACCGTCAGGCTCCACAAAGCGGAATCGGCCAGGATGCCGGCCAGGGCGCGCTCCCGCACCGAAGGGTCGCGGCCGGCCACCGCCAGCAGGGCCTGCAACTCGGGCTGCAGCATCCAGCCCGACAGCAGCACAGCGATTCGCTCGACATACCCGGTCTGGCCGGTGGCGAAGAATGACGCCCACAGCATGTCGATATGGACCGGATGGGTCGGGGCCAGCAAGGTGAAGTCGGCGCCGGCCAGATCCATGCTGCCGGCCGCCGCCTCGCCGGCGAGGCGTTCCATCAAAAGGTGGCGGCGCGGGTGGTGCGAATAGTTGATGGCCTGGGCCACCACCTCGACCTTGACCGGGTCGCCGCCTTTGACCGCGTCGATCAGCCGGTCGGCCGCCTCGGGGGCCTGGTCCATCAGGTGGGACAGGAAGACCGGCAGGGTCAGCACGGTTTCGGCCCGCCAGCGCGAGGTGACCGGCTCGGCGGCGAACAAGGCGATCAGGGTTTGCGGGTCGGGGGCGCGGAAATAGCCGACGATGGCCGCTTCCAGCGGGCTGGGCGATTCGTTTTCCATCCCTGCTGCTTAATCCAGGAGTATAAGCCGGTCAAGAAAAGCCGGAACCGATCTTGTACCGTCCAATAGCCATGCCAATTGGTGGACATTGGGGTGAATGTCTCGATACCCGGGTTTTTCACTTTCCGCCCCCTGCCCAAGGGTGCACACTCGGCGGATAGGGGAAGGCCGCCCCGCCCGGGTGGCCACTCAAGAACAATAGGAGGCCCAATGACCAGCAAGGTTGCCCTGTTCCTGGCCCATGCCGTCGCCCTGGAAACCGAGGCCGGCGAACGCTACGACGAACTCGCCGACGTCATGGACGTCCACAACAATCAAGAAGTCGCGACGATGTTCCGCCAGATGGCCGAATTCTCGCGGATGCATGCCGCTCAGGTCACCGCTCGCGCCGCCGAATTCGGGCCGTTGCCGAAGCTGAAATCATGGGAATATCGCTGGAATGCCCCAGAACCGCCGGAAGTCGGCGACTTCACGGGCACCCATTATCTGATGACCCCGTTCCATGCGCTGCAATTCGCCCTGGCCAACGAACGGCGCGGCTGGGAGTTCTATAACAACTCGGCCAAGGAAGCGACCGACCCCGAGGTCCGTCGCCTGGGCGCCGAGTTCGCCGAAGAGGAAGCCGAACACGTCGAGACCCTGGAAAGCTGGCTGGAACGCACGCCGCGTCCGGATCGCGACTGGGCGGAAGATCCCGACCCCGCCCAAGTCGTCGATTAATCTTTCTGGGGAATGGCCGGGCTCGGCCCGGCCATTTTTGTGACCAGTCCGACCAGCGGCTTGGTTGCCGCCGTGGTCAGCAGCGCCATCACCACCATGGTTGTGAAGGCGGCCGGCGACAGGATTCCTGCTTCGGTCAGGATGGTCAGCACCACCACTTCCATCAAACCCTTGCATTGCATCAAGGCGCCCAGGCACACCGCGTCGGCCGTCGGCAGCCCGGCACAGCGGGCGGGCAGCGCGGCGCCCAGAATCTTGCCCAGGCCGGCCGCCGCCGTGACCAGGGCCAGGAACAGACCCAACCCGGCGCCCAGGCCCCCCAGATCGACCTTCAGCCCGGCGGTGACGAAGAAGAACGGCATCAGGACCAGCGCGGCGAACGGCTCGAACCGGGTGACGATGGCGGCTGCGACCCGGCGGGGCAGAATGGCGCCGGCGACGAAGCCGCCGATCACCGCATGCAGGCCCAGGGCGTCCGACAGCGCCGCCGAGCCGAACAACAATCCGGCCACCAGCACCAGGGCGGTGTCGCGCGGCCCGCTCTCGCCCCACGATCGGTGCAGCAGTTTCAGCACCGCCGGCTTCACCCCCCACACCATGAAGGACAGCCAGACCAGGCCGCCGACCAGCACGGCAAGACCGGTCAGTGGACGGCCGTCCTGGCGCAAGCCGGCCAGCAGCATCGCCACCATCACCCACAGCAGCAGGTCGTTGACCACCGCCGCGCCCAGGGCCAGGCGGCCGATTCGCGTGCCGTCCAGGCCGGTTTCCTTCATGATGGCGGCCAGCACCGGCAGGGCGGTGACGGCAATTGCTGCGGCGATGGCGGCAGCGAAGATCGGCTGGCCTCCTTGCGGCCCGGCAAGGTCGGGAACGGCATCGAATGCCCACCACCCGACCGCCGCCCCCAGCAGGGCCGGAAGGCACGCCGACGACAGGCTGACCGCGACGAAGCAGCGCCCCTGGCCCTTCAGATCGGCGGGATCGAAATGCACCCCGGTCAGGAAGGCGAACAAGGTCACCGCCAGCAGGCCGATTCCCGACAGCGCCGGGGTCAGGTCGGGCGGAACCACACCCAGCAGGCTGGGGCCCAGCACGATGCCGGTTCCGATCTGAATCACCGCCAACGGCACCAGCCGCTGGACCAGCGGCAGGCGCCATATCGCATAGGGGGCGGCGACGATGGTCAGCGCCAGGAGCAGGAACGCGCCGGAATCGATCATGATGTCTCGCAGCCAGGCGGGGCTACGCCTTCTTGACGAATTCCGACTTCAGGTTCATGGCGCCGATGCCGTCGATCTTGCAGGCGATGTTGTGGCCGTCGGTGGCATCGACCAGGCGGATGTTCTTGACCTTGGTGCCGCCCTTGACCACCAGCGACGAGCCCTTGACCTTCAAATCCTTGATGACGGTGACCGAATCGCCGTCGGCCAGAAGATTGCCGTTGGCATCCTTGACCGCGCCATCGGCCGAATCCGTCGCCACGGCGGCCGGGTCCCATTCATGGGCGCATTCCGGGCACATCCACAGGCTGCCGTCCTGGTAGACGTGCTCCGACCCGCATTTCGGGCACTTCAGTTCGCTATCCATCCTGATCCTCGCTGTTCGTCGGGCGACGTCGCGCCATTCATTCGACAGGCCAAAAAGAAGAAGCCCCCGGTCGCTTTCGCGCCGGGGGCCGGAGATTGGTGGGCGCTGTAGGATTCGAACCTACGGCCCGCTGATTAAGAGTCAGCTGCTCTACCAACTGAGCTAAGCGCCCGATCTCGATTTCTTCTTCGCATCCGATTCCAGATGGAACCGGCCACCCTTCCCAGATGCCACACCGGCACTCGGTACCGGCGGAAGAGGCCGGCTTTATAGTGCGATCCCGAGGGGCTGGCAAGGGGAAAAATCACGGTGCAGATCATCTTTACCGTCGGCTGCCTCGGGCTTGGCCTGGATGCCCATCGGCGTTACAAACGTTCGTAAGCCTGAGCAAGGGCGCCACACCTTGAAGGACTGCCAAGAATGACCGATTCCGTGAAGTATCTCCTGGCCGAGGATCAGATGCCCAAGGCCTGGTACAATCTGGCCGCCGACCTGCCGGTGCCGTTGCCGCCGCCCTTGCATCCTGGCACCGGCCAGCCGCTGGGGCCGGACGATCTGGCCCCGATCTTCCCGATGGCGGTGATCGCCCAGGAAATGACCACCGAGCGCTGGGTCGATATCCCCGAACCGGTGCGCGAGGTCTATCGCCTGTGGCGTCCCAGCCCGCTGGTCCGGGCCAGGCGGCTGGAAAAGGCCTTGGACACCCCGGCCCGCATCTATTTCAAGTATGAAGGCGTGTCGCCCGCCGGCAGCCACAAGCCCAACACCGCGGTACCGCAGGCTTTCTACAACAAGCAAGAAGGGGTCAAGCGGCTGTCCACCGAGACCGGGGCCGGCCAGTGGGGCAGTTCGCTGGCCTTCGCCGGCTCGCTGTTCGGCCTGGAGGTCGAGGTCTTCATGGTCAAGATCTCGTTTAACCAGAAGCCCTATCGCCGCGCCCTGATGGAAACCTATGGCGCGCGCTGCATCGCCAGCCCGTCGCCGCTCACCAATGCCGGCCGCGCCGTGCTGGAGAAGTCGCCGGACTCCAACGGCTCGCTGGGCATCGCCATTTCCGAGGCGGTCGAGGTCGCTGCAAGCCGCGACGACACCAAATACGCCCTGGGCAGCGTCTTGAACCATGTCTGCCTGCATCAGACGGTGATCGGCGAGGAAGCCATGGTGCAGATGGAGATGGCCGGCGACAGCCCCGACGTGGTGATCGCCTGCACCGGCGGCGGGTCGAACTTCGCCGGTCTGGCCTTCCCCTATATCCGCGAGAACCTGAAGGGGGCCAAGGTCCGCATCGTGGCCGTCGAGCCGGCCTCGTGCCCGACCCTGACCCGGGGCCGCTACGCCTATGATTTCGGCGATACCGGCCATCTGACCCCGCTGGTCAAGATGCACACCCTGGGCTCGACCTTCATGCCGCCGGGGTCGCATTCGGGCGGGTTGCGCTATCACGGCATGGCGCCGATGGTCAGCCACGTCAAGGAACTGGGCCTGTGCGACGCCAAGTCCTATGCCCAGACCGAATGCTTCGCCGCCGCCGTGCAGTTCGCCCGTGCCGAGGGCATCGTGCCGGCCCCGGAATCGTCGCACGCCGTCAAGGGCGCCATCGACGAGGCCCTGGCCTGCAAGGCCGAGGGCAAGGGCCGGACCATCTTGTTCAACCTGTCGGGCCACGGCCATTTCGACATGCAGGCCTATACCGACTTCTTCTCGGGCAAGCTGCGCGACCCCGATTTCGCCGCCGACGAGTTGGAGGCGGCGCTGGGCGCGCTTCCGAAGGTCGGCTGAGACAAAAAAGGGGGCGGACGGTTCGCCCCCTTTTCCTTTTGGAAGATCCTTATCCCGCCGCCAGCGGAACCACGATGGCGAAGCACGATCCCTTGCCTACGCGGGACTTGACCTCGATCGAGTGCCCCAGCAATTGGGCGGTGCGGCGCACCACCGACAGGCCCAGGCCCAGGCCGCGATCCTGGCCGCGCCCCTTGTCGCTCAGGCGGGTGAAGTCCTCGAAGATGGCGTCGATCTTGTCGGCCGGGATGCCGGGGCCGGTATCGACCACGCAGATGGCCAGATGGTCGCCGCGCCGCCGGCAGCCCAGCAGCACGCCGCCCGACTTGGTGTAGCGCAGCGCGTTGACCAACAGGTTGCGCACCACCCGTTCCAGCAAGACCGGATCGCTGACGATCCAGGCGTCGGGCAGCACCACCTTGAAATCCAGCTTGCGGGCCTGGGCGTCCATTTCCAACTGGTCGGCCAGGTTCGAGATGAAGGGCGCCAGGGGGAAGGTGGTCGGCTGGGCGTCGACATGGCCGGCTTCCAGGGTCGAAACGTCCAGCAGCGTGCTCAGCAACAATTGGGTGGCATCCAGGCTTTGGCGCAGCTTGTCGATCACCGCCATGTGGGGCGTATCTTCCAGCCGCGCCGCCAGCGCCTCGGCGAACATGCCGGCGGCCTGCAGCGGCTGGCGCAAATCATGGCTGGCCGCCGCCAGGAAACGGGTCTTGCTTTCGTTGGCCTCGCGCGCCTCGCTGGCGCGGGCCTCGGCCTCCTCGGTGCGCAGGCGCAGCCTGGCGTCAAGGCCGGCGATCAGGCCTTCCTCGCGGTCGAGCGATTCGAAGATGTAGCGGGCGGCCCACACCAGCACGCCCATCAGGGCGCAGATGCCGGCCAGACTGCCCCACAATACCTCCCACCAAAATTCCAGGGCGTCGTCGATGGCGATGCCGGCCCCGACCACCACGCCGTAGCGCGGCATCACCTTGAAGGCGCGGATCCGCTCGATGCCGTCAAGCGGCGAGACCACCCGCAACACCCCCTCGGTATTGCCGGCCGCGACCGCCTGGCCGACCGGGCCGTCCTTGATCTGCGTGCCGACATAGCGGCCCCCATCCGGCTGGCGCAAAATGATGCGGCCGTCCATGCCCGACACGGTCAGGTTGGAATCCGCGCCGAGTTCAAGATTTTCGTAGAAATTGGTGAAGGTGGGGGTATCGAAGCCGATCGCTGCGACGCCGATCATCGATCCGGGCCGATTGTCGATGCGCTTGCTGACGTGAAAGGCGAACACCTCGCGCGATTTGACCCGCACCATCGGCCCGATGACCAGATCTTGGCGCCCTTGCAGGTGGGCGAAATAGTAATAGCGGTCGGCGACATCGCCGGTGGGCGAGGGGAAATAGGGCGTGCCCAGAACCACGTTGCCGGCGGCGTCGGCGATCCACAAGGTTCCCGGTTCGGGCAAGGCCTGCTTGATCTCGTTCAGGCGAATCCAGGCGGCTTCATCCTTGGCCAGTTCGGCCATCGGCCGGCTACGGCCGATGTCGGTGACCTGCGACAAGATGTATTCCGACGCCTGGAAGGTGCGCAGCATGTGCGCTTCCAGCAGGCGGGTGGCGGCGCTGGCCTTCTGTTCGGCCTCCCAGATCGCTTCCTCGTAAAGGCTGGACATCCCGATGATCTCGGCCGCCACCAGCAACCCCGCCAGCCCGGCCAGCAGATGCCGGATCCGTTGGCGCGGATTGAGACTGACGGTCGAGGCAACGCTATCGGTCAAGATCGGCCTTCCTGGCTGTCGCCTTGGTCCATGAAAGCGTACCCCCAACCGCATGGACTGCAAATTGGAAAGATCACAAATCGGCCTGGGCGGCTTCCAGTTGCTCGTGCAGGTCGAGCCAGCGGGCCTCGTCGTCCTCGACCGAGCGGGCGATTTCGCCCAATTCCTTTTGCAGCTTGGCGACTTTCTCGCCGGGGCCGGAATAAAGCGCCGGGTCGGCCAGCTTGGCCTCGACCTCGGCCTTGGCCTTGGCCAGGCGTTCCAGCCGCTTCTCGACGTCGGCGACCTGCTTCCTGAGCGGGGCCAACTGGGCCCTGACCTCGGCGGCGGCGCGCCGTTCATCCTTGCGGCTGGCGGCGGCGGGCTTTGGCTCGCCCCCGCCGCGCCGGGCCTCGCGGGCCTGGTCGGCGAGGAAGCGGCGGTAATCGGCCAGATCACCATCGAAGGCCTGGACCCGGCCGTTCGCCACCAGCCACAGGCGGTCGGCCACCAGTTCGACCAGATGGGGGTCGTGGCTGACCAGCACCACCGCGCCGTCATAGGCATTGAGCGCCGACACCAAGGCCTGGCGCGAATCGATGTCGAGATGGTTGGTCGGTTCGTCCAGGATCATCAGGTGGGGCGCGTCGCGGCTCATCAGGGCGAACAGCAGCCGGGCCTTCTCGCCGCCCGACAGGTTCTCGATCTTGACGTCGGCGCGTTCCTGCTCGAAGCCGAAGCGGCCCAACTGGGCGCGCACCTTCGATTCGGGCGCGTCCTTCATCAGCGTGGCCATGTGGTCGAAGGCGGTCTGGCCGATCCGCAATTCCTCGGTCTGGTGCTGGGCGAAATAGCCGATCTTCAATTTGGGCGGGCGCTGCAGCCGGCCTTCCATCAGGCCCAGCCGGCCCGACAGGATCTTGGCCAGGGTCGACTTGCCGTTGCCGTTGGCGCCCAGCAGGGCGATGCGGTCGTCCATGTCGATGCGGATGTCCAGCCCGCGCAGCACCGCCTTGCCGTCATAGCCGGCGACTCCGGAATCGATGGCCAGGATCGGCGGCGACAACGGCTCGGGATCGGGGAAGTCGAACACCATCGAGCGGTCCTCGACCACGGCCACCACCGGTTCCATCCGTTCCAGCATCTTGATGCGGCTTTGCGCCTGGCGGGCCTTGGTCGCCTTGGCGCGGAAGCGGTCGATGAAGGACTGGATCTTGCGGCGTTGCTCCAGTTGCTTGACCTGGGCCTTGGCCGCCAGCTCCATCTTTTCGCGCCGGGTCCGCTCGAAATCGTCGTAATTGCCGCCATAGGACACCAAACGGCCCTGGTCGATATGGACGATGCGCGAGCACACCTCGTTCAGCAATTCGCGGTCGTGGCTGATGACGACCAAGGTGCCGGGATAGCTGGCCAGATAGGATTGCAGCCACAAGGTGGCTTCCAGGTCCAGGTGGTTGGTGGGCTCGTCCAAGAGCATCAGCTCGGGCCGGACGAACAGGACGGCGGCCAGGGCGACGCGCATGCGCCACCCGCCCGAGAAGGACGAGACCGGGCGAGCCTGGGCGTCGGCGTCGAAACCCAGGCCCGACAGGATGGTCGCCGCCCGGGACGGGGCCGAATGGGCGTCGATGGCATTCAGCCGCTCGTGGATTTCCGCCAATTGATGGGCGTCGGCGCAGTTGTCGGCCTCGGCCAGCAAGGTCGCGCGCTCGCTGTCGGCGGCCAGCACGCAATCAAGCAGGCTGGTATCGCCCTCGGGCGCTTCCTGGGCCACCCGGCCGACGCGGACACGCGGGCGGATGCGGATGTCGCCGCCGTCGGCGTGCAGTTCGTCCAAGATCAGCTTGAACAAAGTCGACTTGCCGGCGCCGTTGCGTCCGACCAGTCCGACGCGGGCGCCGGCCGGAACGTGCACCGTCGCCTGTTCGAACAGGGCGCGGCCGCCATAACGGAAGGTCAGATCGTTGATATGCAGCATGGGTCCGCTTCATACCATCCCGGCAGGAAGCGCACCAGTGCGTAGCACCTTGCCCTTGTTGGGCGTTGGCTGTATAACGCGCGCTCCTTCCGGACGTCGGCCGTGCGGAAGGCTCTTGCGCGACCATGTGGGGCGCGCACAACCGCCGCAAAGGATTTGATCTCATGGCTACCGAACGTACCCTGTCCATCATCAAGCCGGACGCCACCCGTCGCAACCTGACCGGCAAGATCAACGCCCGCTTCGAGGAAGCCGGCCTGCGCATCGTTGCCCAGAAGCGTGTCCGCCTGACCAAGGAACAGGCCGAAGGCTTCTATGCCGTCCACGCCGAGCGCTCGTTCTTCCCCGAACTGGTGGCCTTCATGGTCTCGGGTCCGGTGGTGGTGCAGGTCCTGGAAGGCGAGGGCGCCGTCGCCAAGAACCGCGAAATCATGGGTGCCACCAATCCGGCCAACGCCGCTCCCGGCACCATCCGCGCCGACTTCGCCGAATCCGTCGAAGCCAACTCGGTGCATGGTTCGGACTCGCTGGAAAACGCCAAGATCGAGATCGCCTTCTTCTTCTCGCAGTGCGAAATCGCCGGCTAATTCATCTGCGCGGTTAGTTCAACCCAAGCGCCCCTGAGGGAAAACCCTCAGGGGCGCTTTGCGTTTGCGCGTCGGCCCGTATTGATTGTGTTTGCAAGGTGCATTTTTTGTACGACTTCCCCCCTGTTCCTTCCAAAAAAAAACAGCTACAGTCCCGCGTAAATCACCAGGGCGGCAATGTTCGGCAGCTACCTTTAGTGGTTTGTTTGACGTTTCGCCGACAGTTATTTTGATGTCGGCGCCGGTTCATTCGTCTGTGGGGTGACGATTGATGACGAAGACAGGGATTGGAAAGTCGACGGGGGGCGTGTCTCGTCGTGCTAGTCGGGGCCGCACGCCGTCGGGCAAACCGAACCCGATCGATGTTCACGTGGGCTCGCGGGTCCGCCTGCGCCGGACTCTCTTGGGGATGAGTCAGGAGCATCTGGGCGAAGCCTTGGGGCTGACCTTCCAGCAGGTGCAGAAATACGAACGCGGCGCCAACCGCATCAGCGCGTCCAGGCTTTTCGACCTGGCCCGGGTGCTGGATGTGCCGGTGACCTTCTTCTACGAAGAGATGGACGAAGAGACCATGGCCGCCAGCCCGCGCCATATGGTCCGCGCCACCGTTGACCCGCCCGACGCGGCCGAGGCCTTGATGGCCCAGCGCGAGACGCTGGAACTGGTGCGGGCCTATTACCGCATCGTCGATCCGGAAGTCAGGAAGCAGGTCCACGAACTGGCCAAGGCCCTGGGGCCGGTGCTGACGAAGCCATAGAACAGGCTGCGGAAAAATACCGATCTGGTGTCCGAACGCCCCTTTTCGTCATGCCCGGACTTGATCCGGGCATCCACGCGGCGTCGCCTAACTATCTGTTTCCAATGGAATTTTTGCGAAGACACGTGGATGGCCGGGTCAAGCCCGGCCATGACGGACTGAGCAAACTGACAGGAACGCCGAGTTTTTCGCAGCCTGTTGAACCCTGTTTGGCTATAGTCGCCGAACGTCTATCGTATCGGTACGGGCAGGGACCGCATGGATCGGCCGCATCCCAGACAGCCGGTCGAGCTTTCGGCCGACCCGTTCACCGCGGCCTTCAATCGCGGGCTCGCCCTCAAAAGCCAGGGACGGCTGGACGAGGCGGCGGCGGCCTATCGCCAAGCCATCGCACTCGGCCCGGACCAGCCAGCCGCCTACAACAATCTTGCGGTCATCCTGGCCGCCCAGGGCAAGACCGCCGACGCGATCGCCCATTACCAGCACGTTCTCAAGCTGGCTCCCGACCATCGATCCGCCCATGGCAACCTTGGCTTGGCGCTGAAGTCGCAAGGCCGGCTCGCCGAGGCGGTTTCCTGCTATCGCCGGGCCTTGGACATGGATCCCGACGATATCGGGGTCTTGAACAATCTTGGCGCCGCCCTGCAGGAGCTGGCGAGGACCGACGAGGCGATCGTCCATCTGCGCCGCGCCGTCGAGCTGGCGCCCGATCACCCCCAGGCCTTGTACAATCTGGGAAATGCCCTGTCCGACGCCGGCAATCTCGACGAGGCGATCGCCTGCTATGCCCGGGCGGTGGCCGCCAAGCCGTCTTTCGCGCTTGCCCGGGGGCGATGGGCGCACCTGATGCGCCATGCCTGCGACTGGAGCGATGACGGGGAGCAGGAGGCCGCGGTGCTCGCCCAGTCCCGCGAGGCGGATATCGGCATTTCGCCCTTCGGACTTGTCGCCACCCCGGCCAGCTTGCAAGACATCCGCATGTGCGCCGAACGGTGGGGCCGGCAATACCGCCAGAAGTCCGTCTTCGTCCACCGCCCCCCGACCGGCAGCGACAAGATTCGAATCGGATACCTGTCGGCCGACCTGCATCGTCACGCCACCGCGTTCCTGATGGCGGAACTGTTCGAGCGCCATGACCGCGCGCGGTTCGAGACCCACGCCTTTTCCTATGGCCCCGACGACGGCAGCGACATGCGCAAGCGACTGACGCGGGCCTTCGACCGCTTCATCGATATTCGGGCGGCGTCGCCGGGCCAGGCCGCCCGGGTGATCCATGATTTCAAGATCGACATCCTGGTGGACCTCAAGGGCTACACGCAGCACGCCCGGCCGGGAATCCTGGCGTTCCGGCCGGCGCCGGTGCAGGTCAACTATCTCGGTTATCCCGGCACCATGGGGGGCGGCTTTGCCGACTACATCATCGGCGACCGATGGGTCACCCCGATGGCGCACCAACCCTATTACAGCGAAAAGATCGTTCAACTCCCCGATTGCTATCAGCCGAACGACAGCCGCCGGGCCATCGCGCCGGACGATCCCGGGCGACAGGCCTGTGGTCTGCCGCCGGACGGCTTCGTCTATTGCTGCTTCAATCAAAGCTACAAGCTGTCGCGCCCGGTGTTTCGCCGCTGGATGAACATCCTTCGGGCGACACCAGGCAGCGTCTTGTGGCTGCTGGAAAACACCCCCGCCGCGACGGCCAATCTGCTCCGGGAAGCCCAGGCCTGCGCGATCGCGCCCGAGCGCCTGGTCTTCGCGCCCAGGCTGCCGCTGGACCAGCACCTGGCCCGACATCGGCTGGCCGATCTGTTTCTTGATACCCTTCCCTGCAATGCGCATACGACGGCATCCGACGCCTTGTGGGCGGGTTTGCCGGTGCTGACCTGCACGGGAGAGGCCTTTGCCGGCCGGGTGGCGACCAGCCTGCTGCATGCCATCGGCCTGCCGCGGCTCGCCACCGCCTCGCTCGACGAATACGAGGACCTCGCCAAGGCCTTGGCCGCCCGCCCGGACCTGCTGGCCGACATCCGCCGGCAACTGGCGGAGAACCGGCTTTCCCATCCGCTTTTCGACATCGCGCGGTTCACCGCCAACCTGGAAAAGGCCTATGGCGAGATGTGGCGCCGCTGGTGCGACGGCCGCGCCGCCGATTCCTTCGTCGTCGATTAAGGGGTGGTTTTGGGGCCTGCAAAGTCGGGATGCGTTTCCTGGATGCCGGCGGGATCTTGGTGAATGATCACCTCGGCATTGGGAAAGGCCGCCAGGATGGCGGCTTCGACTTCGTCGGCGATGGCGTGGGCGCGATAGAGCGGCAATTGCGCGTCCAGTTCCAGATGAAGCTGGATGAAGCCCTGCTGGCCCGACAGCCGGGTCCGCAGATCGTGCAGGCCCAATACGTCGGGATGGGCACGCACGATGTCCTTGATCCGGGTGCGGTCGTCGGCCGCCATCTCGCGGTCCATCAGCATGTCCAGCGAGCCGGTGACGATCTGCCAGGCGTTCCACATCAGATAGGCCGAGATGCCGATGGCGAAGATCGGATCGACCATGGTCCAGCCGAACGCCATCCCCAATCCCAGCGACACGATGACCGAGCCGTTGATCAGAACGTCGCCGGCATAGTGCAAGGAATCCGCCGAGATCGCCACCGACGAGGTGCGCGCGACGACGTATTTCTGATAGCGGACCAAGGCCAGGGTCAGCACGATCGAGAAGGCCATGACGCCCATGCCGACCTCGCCGCGGGTGACCGCGACCGGATGGGCGAAGCGATCGACGGCTTCCACCAGCAGCAGCGCCGACGAGCCGAAGATGAAGGCCGCCTGGCCCAGGCCAGCCAGCGGCTCGGCCTTGCCGTGGCCGAAGCGATGGTCGCGGTCGGCCGGGGTCAGGGCATGGCGCACCGCCCACAGATTGACCAGCGACGCGGCGGCGTCCAGGGCCGAATCGATCAGGGTCGACAGCAGCGCCACCGAGCCGGTCAGCGCCCAGGCGGTCAGTTTGGTGACGATCAGGGCCGAGGCCACCGCCACCGACGCATAGGTGGCCGAGCGCATCAGGCGGGCGTTTTCACTGGTCATGGTGCCACCTTCACGGAAACAGATGGACCAGGGACCATTGGTCCTGGTCGATCCGGGTGTAAGCGAAGCGGTCGTGCAGGCGGAAGGGGCGGTCTTGCCAGAACTCGATGCGTTCGGGTGCCACCCTGAATCCCGACCAGTGCGGCGGGCGCGGCACGGCGCCCAGGCCGAATTTCAGGCCGTACTCGGCCACCCGCTTTTCCAGTTCGAAGCGGCCTTCCATCGGGCGCGACTGCGCCGACGCCCAGGCGCCGATCTGGCTGGTGCGATGGCGCGAGGCGAAATATTCGTCGGCCTCGGAATCGGAGACCGGCCCGACCGTTCCTTCGATCCGGACCTGCCGTTTCAGGCTTTTCCAGTGAAACAGCAAGGCGGCGCGGGCGTTGGCGGCGATCTCGCCGGCCTTGCGGCTTTCCAGGTTGGTGTAGAACACGAACCCGGCCGGGTCCCAATCCTTCAGCAGCACCATGCGGGCGCTGGGCTGGCCCCGGGCATCGACGGTGGCCAGGCACATGGCGTTGGGGTCGTTGGGCTCGGATTGCTCGGCCTCGTGCATCCACTTGGCGAACAGCGAGAAGGGGTCGGCTTCGGCGGCGGTCATGGCTGGCCTGGTGGTGAACGGGGCGTGGCGGTCATTTCTAGCTTGCGCCCGCGCCCATAAAAAGCCCCAATTCCATGACACAGTCGCATTCTGGTCATCCACCCGATATCCAAGAGCATGCCATGAAGAAGATTGCCTTTGCCCTGGTCCTTTCCTTGGCGGTCGCCGCCTGCTCGAACGATGCCGGTACCAAGCAGACCGGCGGCGCCATCCTGGGCGGTGTCGGCGGCGCCATCGCCGGCGCTCAGTTCGGCGGTGGCACCGGGCGTCTGGCGGCGACGGCGCTGGGCACCTTGCTGGGCGCCTTCGTCGGTTCCGAGGTCGGCAAATCGTTGGACAAGGCCGATCAGCAGGCGGCTCGCCAGGCGGAAAGCCGCGCCCAGACCGCGCCCATCGGCCAGCAGATCGCCTGGAGCAACCCCGATTCCGGCCATTCCGGCACCGTCACCCCGACCCGCGAAGGGGCCGACCAGAACGGCAATTACTGCCGCGAGTTCCAGACCAGCGTCACCATCGACGGCAAGAACGAAAACGCCTATGGCACCGCGTGCCGCCAGCCCGACGGCTCGTGGAAGGTGGTGAAGTAGCCCCGGCCGGTTTTTTCTGGCACAACAGGGGCATGCGCCCCTTTCGTGCAAGGATGACCCGGTGAAGGACCCTTATCTGGTACTGGGCGTCGCCCGCGACGCCAGCGACGACGACATCAAGAAAGTCTATCGCCAGCTGGCGCGCGAGCTGCATCCCGACCTCAATCCCGGTGACGCCAAGGCGGAAGAGCGCTTCAAGATCATCAGCGCCGCCTATGACTTCCTGTCCGACCCGGAAAAGCGCCGGCGTTTCGATGCCGGCGAGATCGATGCCACCGGCGCCGAGAAGCGCCGCTCGTGGCGCTCATCCGGGGCGGGCGGCCAGCGGGCGCGCGGCTACAACCCGTTCGGCGGCGGCAGCGTCGACGACATCCTGGCCGAGATGATGCGCCGCAAGGCCCGGGCCCAGCGAGCCGAGGATGGCCCCCATCCCGGCCGCGGCGCCGAGGCCCGCCACCCGCTGTCGGTATCCTTCGTCGAGGCGGCGGTCGGCGCCACCCGGCGCATCACGCTGGTTTCGGGCAAGGCGCTGGATGTGCGGGTTCCGGCCGGCACCACCGACGGTCAGGTTCTGCGCCTGAAGGGGCAGGGTCACCCCGGTCTGTTGGGCGGCGAGGCCGGCGACGCCTTCGTCGATATCGCGGTCGAGCCGCATCCCTTCTTCGTCCGCCGCGACCGCGACATCTTGCTGGACCTGCCGGTCAGCGTGCAGGAAGCGGTGCTGGGCGGCAAGGTCACGGTGCCGACGGTGCATGGCAAGGTCACGGTGACGGTGCCGCCCGGATCGAATACCGGCACGGTGCTGCGCCTGAAGGGCAAGGGCATCGCCAGCGGACATGCCACCGGCGACCAACTGGTGACCTTGAAGGTGGTTCTGCCGGACTCCGATGCCGATTTCGTCAAGCTGGTGGAAAAGTGGGGTGGCCGCGCCGGCTATGACCCCCGGGCCAAGGCCGGCATGGTCTAGAACCGGCGGCCGTCAGTAGCGGTAGGCCACCACCTTGCCGTCCAGCATCATCGGCACCAGCAGCAGCTTGAGGTCGGGGACATAGCCGATATCGGCCGAACCCTGGGTCAGGGTCAGGATTTTGGTGGGCGTGCCCTTGCGGTCCAGGCTGAACACGCCGCCCTTCATCCAGTCGCTGACCAGCCAGCCGCCCTTGCCGTCGGGTTCCAGGCCATCCAGGTTGCCGATGGGTGGCGAGATGTCGCGCACCATGCGATCAGCCAGGCTGACCGCCTTCAGCGGGCCGGGCTTCGAGGTGGCGAAGCCGTCGCCGGTCATCGGCCCCCAGGCGGCGACGACCAGCCGGCCGTTATCGATGCGCAGGCCATTGGGATTTTCCAACTGGGGATCGGCCAGCCACTTTTCGAACTTGGTGCCCTTCAGGCGCCAGACGGCGCTGTCCATCATGTCCGAGACATAGACGGCGCCGTCGGCATCGACGGCGATATCGTTGAGGAACTTGGCGCCGGGGGCGCCGTAGGTCTTGGTGATCTTGCCGGTCTGAACGTCGATGACCACCAGGCGGTCGATGTCGCTGACATACAATCTTCCCTTGGCCAGCGCCATGCCCTTGGGGGCGTCCAGGCCGGTGACCCACTTCTCGGTGACCAGCTTGCCTTCGACCGACAGCTTCGAAATATAGCCGTTGCCGTCCTTGGCCACCGGGTCGGCATTGATGTTCGACACGTAAAGCACGTTCTTTGCGGCGTCGAACAGCACCGATTCCGGCAGTTGGAAGCCGGTGGCCTCCCACAGCTTGGCCGGCTCGGCGGCGTGGGCGGTGATCGACAGGGTCAGGGCAACGGCAAGGGCGGCAAACAGGCGCATGGTCGCTCCGGGGGTGATGGTCTGGCAGGATCGAACGATCCCCGATTTCGCCCGCCACCACAACCCGGGAAACACCCGAGGGCGGTGGGTTCATTTCACCTCCCTCCCCTTTCCCCCCTCCCCCTGGTGGGGAGGGCTGGGGTGGGGGCGGCGGCGAGCTCGCTTGCGTCCAGCAACCCCACCCCCGACCCCTCCCCATGAAAGGGGAGGGGAGAGGCACGTCAAGCGGCGACCGGAATCAATCGTCCAGCCGCCATTTCGGGTCGGCCGGGCGGGGGAGGCGGGTCCGTTCTTCCTTCAGGCTGCCGTCGCGGCGGAGGGTGACGCGTTCAAAAGCTCCTTGCACCACGATGGCGTCGCAGGCGGGCAGGATAGTGGGCCACAACTCACCGATCAGGGCGGACGCGGCGGACATGATGGCGGTGTTGAGGCGCCTACGGGAAAACGCGTGGTGCATCAGCCACAGCAGCAACAGGCTTGGCTGGGCCCGGACCCGCTCGGCCTGGCTGCGGATGTCGTCCGGTAAGTCCGCCGCATCCTTGGCCCACGCGGCCAGCGGCGCCAATGCGGCTGCCAGCGGGCTGTCGGTCCGCACCGCGAAGGGACCCTCGCCGGAGATGACGTCGATATCCTGCCAATCCGACGGAAAGTCCATCTTCCACCAGCGGTGCCGCTTAGCTGGGGCGCTCGGCCGGTCCTGGTACAGCCAGGATGCGGATTCCTTTCGGTATACCAGCCGGTCGGGGGGGAAATGCGCGACGAAGGCGTACAGTCCCGGGCCTTGAACGAGGCCGACCGCCTGTCCGTCGCACTGAAGCGGCGTTCTATCTAGGCCGTCGCCCCCCTCGCGCCCGAATGAATACATCGACACGGCCAGCGGCCAGTCCGGTGGGGCGGGGCGGCGGCGATTCCAGACCCATGCATGGTCGGCGGACAAGGTCCAATCCTCGATCCAAACGGGGGAATTCAGCGTCAGCCAGCCACCGAAGCGGCCGGTGCGATGGTCGGCCAGCAGGGTCAGATGTCGTTCGTGCAGGCGGTCCTCGATCCGTTCGACCACTTGGACGCGTGTCGGCTTTGGCAGCGTCAGGCCGCCGCGATGGGCGGCCAGGGTGGCGGCGGGGGCGGCGATGATGTCCAGCTCAACCTGCTGCCAGTAACAGGACGTTCCTTCCTCATCCTGCCAATTATCTTCCCACACGAGGTCCAGCGCCATGCCGCGCCAGGCGGTGGTCAGTCGCTCTTGTGGTGGTGCCCAGCGGCAGCCCTCGATGATCTCTGGTCCCTCGTCGATCCACATCGGCATCGGGCCGGCTGAGGACGGAAACAATGTGCTGAGCGCGCGCCCGCGCAGGCGCAGTCCGAGATTGGCAAAATCCTCCTCCCATTGTTCTTCCGTCCAGGTGAGTCCGTCGCGTGCGGCCTTCCGCCGCATTGCCAGCAAGGCCTCCGTTGCCTCCCGTTCGGCCGTCTTGCCGGCGGGATGAGGGGCATCCGTTGGGTCAAGCGCAATATTCGCCACCGCCGTTTCCGCATACCATTCCTGCGGCCGGAACCAGCCGGGATCGCCATTGCGCATGGTGCCGTCGGCCAGGGGGTGGAGGACACGGCACGGGGTGTGGATCACCGTTTCCTGCAGATAGTCGTTCAGCGCCGGCCACAGATCGGCGGGCTGGGCCAGTTCCAGCGTCTTTCCCCGGCGCTCGATGCGTGGCCGCAGGCGCAGGCGGACCTCGGTGCCGGCGTCGGGCAGGTTCTTCACCCACCGCAATTCGCCGAAATCGTCCAGCCCCTCGCTGACGAAGGTCCAGGTGTCGGCGCTGGCAAGGGTGCGGGTGGTGAATTCGACGCGGTCGGCCAGCATGAAATAGCTGAGCGCACCGATGCCGAACTGCCCGGTCAGTTCGGGCGAGAAGCCGTGTTCGGCACAGCGCCGTTCCAGGTTCAACTGGTCCGGCCGCCGGGCGCTGGCACTGACCAGCAGGCGATGTTCGATCTGGTCGCGGCTCATGCCGATGCCGTTGTCGCGGCAGACCAGCTACAGCCGGTCGCCTTCCGCCTTGACCGTCAGCGTCACATGGTGCGCGCGGGCCTGATCGGCGCGCAAGGTGGCGACGGTTTGGCCGGTCCCCTCGGCCAGCCGATCGCACACAATCTCGGCGATGCGCCAGCGCACGGCGTCGAAGGCGTTTTGCAGCAATTCGCGGATGGCGGCGAAGGGATCGCCGTAAAGCGCGGTGCCGGCCAGGATGGACAGCATCTTGGGGACATCGGGCCGGAACGACCCGTTGATATAGACATAATCGCCCCGCGGGTGGATATCCTCGATCACCTTGGGCGGCCAGGGCCAGGCATAGCGCTCGGCACCTGCACGGATGTCGGTGACCAGATGTTTCATGTCGGCATGGTGGTGGGCCTGGCGCAATTCCAGGTCGATCTGCTCGATGGTCTGCATGATGGCGTGATGCAGGCGGGCGCTGTCGGGGGTGGCGGTCAGGCGGATTTCTCCATCGGCGCAACTGACCGCGCTGACCAGATCCTTGGCCCAATAGGTCCTGCTGCCGGCCGAGATGGCGCGATGGTCGCGGATCACCGGCGGTACCCGTTCGGGGCTGATTTCCAGCACGTCGGCGACGCGCAGCAATACCGCCAGATAACGCAAATTGGCGACGCGGCCGCCAGACAGCGGGCAAGGCTTCAGCTCCATTACCCGGTCCCAGCCCCAATGGTGGCTCAGGCACAAATCGATCAGGGCGGCGCGAAAGCCGGGCCGGGTTTCATCGTCGGGGATGTTGGCGGTGATCCAGTCACTGCTCCAGGCGGTGTGGCGCGAGCGGCAATAATGGGTGACCAGCAGGGCGGCGCGGTCGAAGCGCGAGGCGCCGTCACGCTCGGGCAGCGGCACAACGGGCTCGCCCTGGGTATCCAGCCAGGCCCTCAAGGGGGCCGCCTCGCCCTCGGGCGGGTGGCCGCCCTCCAGCAGATGTTTGTGCAGGTCGCGCACCACGCCGTGATTGGGGCTCATGCCGATGTCGTGCAGATAGGCCGACAACAGCAGCAGGGCGCGTTCCTCGGGGTACAGACCGTTCCGGGCCTCGGGCCCCATCAGGTCCCACATCCGGGCAGCCACCCGGGCGGCATGGCCGGAATCGTGCAGGGTGAAATCGTCGAGCTTGGTGTCGTCGGCCTGTTTCGACGCCAATACCAGGCATTTCCTGGTCAGGTCCCGCAGATCCTCGTCGGCGTCTGCCTTCAGCCACTGCCATAGATCGAGGTCTTTCCAGCTCATCCTGCCTCCTTGGTCGCGCAACCAAGGGTATGGGATGGCTGAAGGTTAGGCAAGGTCAGGAAATGTCAGTCCCCGTCGTACACCACCACGCGGTTGCGGCCGCCGCGCTTGCCGTCGTAGAGCGCCTTGTCGGCCTGTTCCATGGCGTCCTCGATCGAGGTCTCGGCGGTGATGGCGGCGATGCCGAAGGTGGCGGTGACCGGGATGGGGGCGCCCTTCTCGTCGGTCAGCTGCAGGGCCTGGATGTTGGCGCGGATGCGTTCCAGCACCTGGGCGCCGACCTCGACACTGGTGCCGGGCAGGCAGATCAGGAATTCCTCGCCGCCATAGCGGTAGACCACGTCATAGGGGCGCACGGTGTTGCGCAGCACCTGGGCCACCTCGCGCAGGACCTTGTCGCCCTGGGCGTGGCCGAAGGTGTCGTTGACCCGCTTGAAATGGTCGATGTCGGTCAGGGCCAGAGACAGCGGCTGCTTCTGGCGGATGGCGCGGTCGCGTTCGCCGATCAGATGGGTGCGCATCGACTGGCGGTTGCCCAGCCCGGTCAGCGGATCGACGGTGGCCAGCGCGGTCCAGACCTCGCGCTCCAGCGCCTGGGCGGTGGCGCCGAAATCCAGCACCGACACCATCAAGGTCTCGTAATCCGAGGTGGTGACGGTCTGGCCGGCCCGCGCGCGCACCGACAATTGCTCGGCCTTGTCGTGCACCGCCTCGTGCTGGACGCCCAGGCTGACGAAACCGGGAAAGGCGGCGAACTCGGTCCGCTCGGCCCGGCGCAGCCAAAGGTCGAACGGGCAGACGGCGGCGGCGGCGTCAGGGATGGTGGCGCCGGAATCTCGGTGCAGGATCGCCTGATACCAGCGATGCAGCCAATCGAAATGGCCGGCCAGGGCATGCTGGAACGCCGTCAGGTTGCCAAAAATCTCTTCGGGCTTCATGATCCCCCGCCCCTCGATCGCAGGTGCGTCAGACGAACTTGACGTCAATGACCTCGTAGGACTTCGAGCCGCCCGGCGTGGTCACCTCGACGGTGTCGCCGATATGCTTGCCGATCAAGGCGCGGGCCAGCGGCGAGTGCACGCTCATGCGGCCCGACTTGATGTCGGCCTCGTGCGCGCCGACGATGGTGTAGACCACCTCGTCCTCGGCATCCTCGTCCGCCAGGGTGACGGTGGCGCCGAAACGCACCTGATCGCCCGACAATTGGGTGACGTCGATCACCTGGGCGCGGCTGATGATGTCTTCCAGTTCGGCGACCCGGCCCTCGATGAAGCTCTGGCGCTCGCGGGCGGCATGGTACTCGGCGTTTTCCGACAGGTCACCGTGCTCACGCGCTTCGGCGATGGCCTTGATCACCGCCGGCCGTTCCACCGACTTCAGGGTCCGCAATTCGTCCTCCAGCTGGGTCAGTCCCCCCGGAGTCATCGGAATTTTTTCCATACGTCTCAAAGCCCCCGCGTCAGAACGAGCTTTTAAAGTACGATTGCAACGGCGCGACATCAAGCGCCCCGGTGCGAAGGGCCTCGATCGCCTCGACCGCCGCCCGGGCGCCTGCGACCGTGGTGTAGTGCGGGATGTTGAGCTGCAAAGCGGTGCGGCGGATCGAGAAGGAATCCTTGACCGCGATGCTGCCCTCGGTGGTGTTGACCACCAGTTGCACCTGGCCGTTCATCATCGCATCGACGCAATGGGGCCGGCCTTCCAGCACCTTGTTGACGATATCCACCGTCAGGCCGTGGCCGCGCAGATACTTGGCGGTGCCTTCGGTGGCGATCAGGCAGAAATCCATGGCCAGCAGGCGCCGGCCCACTTCGACCATCGCGGCCTTGTCGCCTTCGCGCACCGAGATGAAGGCGCAGCCCTTGGTCGGCAGCACGCAACCGGCTCCCAGCTGGCTTTTGGCGAAGGCCAGGGCGAAGTCGCGATCGATGCCCATCACCTCGCCGGTCGACTTCATTTCCGGGCCAAGCAGGATATCGACGCCGGCGAAGCGGGCGAACGGGAACACCGCTTCCTTGACGGCGACGTGATCCAGCTTTTCCTTCTTGATGTTGAAGGACGCCAGGGTCTCGCCGGCCATCACCCGGGCGGCGATCTTGGCGATCGGGATGCCGGTGGCCTTGGCGACGAAGGGCACGGTACGGCTGGCGCGCGGGTTGACTTCCAGGATGTAGATGGTGCCGTCCTGGACCGCGTACTGCACGTTCATCAGGCCGACCACGTTCAGGGCGCGGGCCAGTTTGATGGTCTGGGCCTCAAGCTCGGCCTGGGTCTTGGCGTCCAGCGAATAGGGCGGCAGCGAGCAGGCGGAATCGCCCGAATGGATGCCGGCTTCCTCGATATGCTGCATGATGCCGGCGACATAGACGTCGGTGCCGTCGGCCAGGGCATCGACATCGACCTCGATGGCGTCCTTCAGGTAGAAGTCGATCAGCACCGGGTCGTCGCCCGACACCACCACCGCTTCCTTCATATAGCGTTCCAGCGCCTCGTGATCATAGACGATCTGCATGGCGCGGCCGCCCAGCACGAAACTGGGGCGGATGACGACGGGATAGCCGATGCGCTCGGCCACCGCCTTGGCTTCCTCCAGCGAGCGGGCCGTGCCGTTGGGCGGCTGCTTCAGGCCCAGCTCCTGCAGCAGCAGCTGGAAGCGCTCGCGGTCCTCGGCCAGGTCGATGCTGTCGGGGCTGGTCCCCAGGATCGGGATGCCGGCCTGCTCGAGGGCATGGGCCAGCTTCAAGGGCGTCTGGCCGCCGAACTGGACGATGCAGCCTAGCACCCGGCCGCGGGTCTGTTCCTTCCTGACCAGCTCGATCACCGTTTCGGCGGTCAGCGGCTCGAAATACAGGCGGTCCGAGGTGTCGTAGTCGGTGGACACCGTTTCCGGGTTGCAATTGACCATGATGGTCTCTTTGCCGGCGTCATCCAGGGCGTAAGCGGCATGGACGCAGCAATAATCGAACTCGATGCCCTGGCCGATGCGGTTCGGCCCGCCGCCCAGGATGATCACCTTGTCGCGGTCCGAGACCTCGGATTCGCATTCGGCCGGGTTGATGCCGTCGCCCTCGTAGCAGGAATACATATAGGCGGTGGACGAGGGGAACTCGGCGGCGCAGGTGTCGATGCGCTTCATCACCGGCTTGACGTTCAGCACCTCGCGGCGGAACGTGGTTTCCACCAGGGTCTTGCCCGACAATTGGGAGAGACGCTGGTCGGAAAAGCCCATCTTCTTCAGGCGCAGCATGCCGGGCGCGTCGATGGGCAGGCCCTTGGCGCGGACCTCTTCCTCGGCCTCGACCAGGGCCTTGATCTGCTCCAGGAACCATGGGTCGTAGGAACAGGCCGACTGCACCTCGGCGACGGTCAACCCTAAGCGGAAGGCCTGGGCGATGACCAGCAGGCGGTCGTGGCGCGGCTGGGCCAGGGCCTTCCTGACCGCGTCCTTGCGGTCGGCGGCCGAGGCGCCGGGGATTTCCACCTCGTTCAAGCCGGTCAGGCCGGTCTCCATCGACCGCAGGCCCTTTTGCAGGCTTTCCTGGAAGGTGCGGCCGATGCTCATGGCTTCGCCCACCGACTTCATCGAGGTGGTGAGGTTCGGGTCGGCGCCGGGGAACTTTTCGAAGGTGAAGCGCGGAATCTTGGTGACCACGTAATCGATGGTCGGCTCGAAGCTGGCGGGCGTGACGCCGGTGATGTCGTTGGCCAGTTCGTCCAGGGTATAGCCGACCGCCAGCTTGGCGGCGACCTTGGCGATGGGGAAGCCGGTGGCCTTCGAGGCCAGCGCCGAGGACCGCGACACGCGGGGATTCATCTCGATGACGGTCATGCGGCCGTCCTTCGGGTTGACCGCGAACTGCACGTTCGAGCCGCCGGTATCGACGCCGATCTCGCGCAGCACCGCGATCGAGGCGTTGCGCATGATCTGGTATTCCTTGTCGGTCAGCGTGAGCGCCGGCGCGACGGTGATGGAATCGCCGGTATGGACGCCCATCGGATCGACGTTCTCGATGGAACAGATGATGATGCAGTTGTCCTTCTTATCGCGGACAACCTCCATCTCGTATTCCTTCCAGCCCAGCACCGATTCCTCGACCAGCACTTCATGGACCGGGCTGGCGGCCAGGCCGCCCGAGACGATGGTCTCGTATTCCTCGATATTGTAGGCGATGCCGCCGCCGGTGCCGGCCAGGGTGAAGCTGGGGCGGATGATGGCCGGCAGACCGACGAAATCCAAAGCGTCGCGGGCTTCCTGCAGGGTCTTGACCACCTTCGATTTCGGGCTGTCCAGGCCGATCTTGTCCATGGCGTCGCGGAACAGCAGCCGGTCCTCGGCCTTGGCGATGACGTCGCGCTTGGCGGCGATCATCTCGACCCCGAACTTCTCCAGCACGCCCTGATCGGCCAAAGCCATGGCGGTGTTCAGCGCGGTCTGGCCGCCCATGGTCGGCAGCAGCGCGTCGGGGCGCTCTTTCTCGATGATCTTGGCGACGATGTCCGGGGTGATCGGCTCGATATAGGTGGCGTCGGCCAGACCGGGGTCGGTCATGATGGTGGCCGGGTTGGAATTGACCAGGATGACCCGGTAGCCCTCTTCCTTCAGCGCCTTGCAGGCCTGCACGCCCGAATAGTCGAACTCGCACGCCTGGCCGATGACGATGGGGCCGGCGCCGATGATCAGGATGGACTGGATGTCTGTACGTTTGGGCATGGTGGCGGCTTTCAGGAATTATTTTTCAGACACAGATGAACACAGATAGACACAGATAGGTTGGGAACGGGGGATGATCATCATCGGCGTTCATCTGTGTTCATCTGTGTCTTGAAAAGACATGCGACGTCACTTCGACGCCTCGATCATCGCGACGAAGCGGTCGAACAGGTAATGGCTGTCCATCGGGCCGGGGCTGGCCTCGGGGTGGTACTGCACCGAGAAGACCGGCTTGTCCTTGGCCTTGATGCCCTCGACCGATTGGTCGAACAGCGAGCGGTGGGTGACGGTGATTCCGGCCGGCAACGTCCTCTCATCGACCACGAAGCCGTGATTCTGGCTGGTGATCTCGACCTTGCCGGTCTCGAGGTCCTTGACCGGGTGATTGGCGCCGCGATGGCCGGTGTCCATCTTGAAGGTCTTGGCCCCCAAGGCCAGGCTCAGCATCTGGTGGCCCAGGCAGATGCCGAAGACCGGCTTGCCGGCCTTGATCACGCCCTGGATCATCGGCACCGCATAGGCCCCGGTGGCGGCCGGGTCGCCCGGGCCGTTGGACAGGAACACGCCGTCGGGCTGGTGCTTCAACACATCCTCGGCCGAACTGTCGGCCGGGACCACCGTCACCTTGCAGCCGGCGCTGGCCAGGCAGCGCAGGATGTTGCGCTTGGCGCCGAAATCGACGGCGACCACATGGAAACGCGGGTTGTCCTGGCGGCCATAGCCGGTGGTCAAGGCCCACTCGGTCTCGTCCCAGCCATAGGTCTGGCGGCAGGTGACGTCACGCGCCAGATCCATGCCTTCCAGGCCGGGCCAGCCGGCGGCCATCTCCCACGCCGCCTTCAGATCGGGCGCGCCGCCGGGGGCATAGACCACCACGCCGTTGGGGGCGCCCTTGGACCGGATGCGCCGGGTCAGGGCCCGGGTGTCGATGCCGGCCAGGCCGGTGATGGAATGCGACTTCAGCCAGGCATCCAGGTGCTGGGCCGAACGCCAGTTGGACGGCTCGGTGATGTCGGCCTTGATGATCAGGCCGCGCGCCGCCGGGGTGACGGTCTCGATGTCTTCGTTGTTGGCGCCGACATTGCCGATATGCGGGAAGGTGAAGGTGATGATCTGGCCGGCATAGGACGGGTCGGTCAGGGTTTCCTGATAGCCCGACATGGCGGTGTTGAACACCACTTCGCCGACGCTCATGCCGGCAGCGCCGATTCCCTTGCCCCACAGCACCGTGCCGTCGGCCAGCACCAGGGCGGCGTCGGCATGGGGGGGGCGGGGGATGTCGAAATTCGGCGCGGGCGGTCGGGTCATGGCGGTCCTAAAAGCAGGCCCCGGTCAGGGCGGAAATCCAAGGGTGCCTACAGGTCGCACTCGGGCGCAAGGACTCGTGTCGGTATCGACGCGACGTCCTCCGGCGGGAGCACTGGCGGCCCGGGAAGCGGCAGGCAAATTTCGCGTGGTCTATAGAAAACCGGCCCTTAAGTCAAGACTTCCCTGCCCTGCGTAAAACCGAATGTTTTCAAGCAATTAAAGGTGTTGCCAGAAAGGCCGATTCAGGCTAGTTTGACCCCTTTCCCGAGTTTCATCCGTGAGGTCCCATGCTGCGCCAGCAGCTCAACGACGCATTGAAGTCCGCCATGCTGTCCAAGGACGCGCGGACCGTTTCCACCGTGCGGCTGATCCTTGCGGCGCTGAAGGACCGCGACATCGCGGCGCGTTCGCGCAATGTCATGGATGGCATCACCGAGGACGAGATCTTGTCGATGCTGCAATCGATGATCAAGCAGCGGCGCGAGAGCATCAGCCTTTATGAACAGGGCGGCCGGCTTGAACTGGCCCAGCAGGAAGCCGACGAGATCACCATCATCGAGCGGTTCCTGCCCCGCCAGCTGTCCGAGGCCGAGACCCTGGACGCCGTGCGCGCGGTGATCGCCGAACTCGGTGCCGGCGGCCTGAAGGACATGGGCCGGGTGATGGCCGCCTTGAAGGAACGCTTCGCCGGCAGCATGGACTTCACCAAGGCCAGCGCCGCCACCAAGAAGGAATTGGGGGGCTGAACCCAGCCCCTCGCCGGTTCGGGGGCTGACGGATCATGGCCTTCCCGCCCCAGTTCCTGGACGAGTTGCGCGCCCGCGTGCCGCTGACCGGCGTGGTCGGCCGCCGGGTCAAGCTGACCCGCAAGGGCCGCGAGCAACAGGGCCTGTGCCCGTTCCACAACGAAAAGACCCCCAGCTTCACCGTCAACGAGGAGAAGGGTTTTTTTCATTGTTTCGGCTGCGGCGCCCATGGCGACGCCATCGGCTTCGAGATGCGGGCCAACCACCTGTCCTTCACCGAGGCGGTGGAGAAGCTGGCGGCCGAATGCGGCCTGGAAGTCCCCAAGGCGACGCCGCAGGAACGCCAGCAGGAGGCGCGGCGCGCCTCGCTGCACGACGTCATGGACGCGGCCTGCAAGTTCTTCGAGAAATCCCTGCGCGGGCCGGCCGGCCGTGACGGCCTGGCCTATTTGCGCGATCGCGGCCTGTCGGAAGAGACCATTGCCCGCTTCCGCCTGGGCTGGGCGCCTGAGTCGCGCGATGCCTTGAAAAAGGCGTTGATGAGCGAGGCTGCGCCGGAATCGCTGCTGATCGAAGCCGGGCTGTTGAAGAAGCCCGAGGGCGACGGGGCTTCGTTTGACTTCTTCCGCGGCCGGGTGATGTTTCCGGTCACCGACCGCCGCGGCCGCATCGTCGCCTTCGGCGCCCGCACCCTGGGCGACGGCCAGCCGAAATACCTGAACTCCCCCGACACGCCGCTGTTCCACAAGGGCTCGACCCTGTACGGCCTGGCCCATGCGCGTGAGTCGGCGCGCGAGAAGCGCATGGTGCTGGCGGCCGAGGGCTATATGGATGTCATCGCCCTGCATCAGGCCGGCTTCACCTTTGCCGTGGCGCCCTTGGGCACCGCCCTGACCGAGGCCCAGATCGAGGAAATGTGGCGTTTGGCCGACGAGCCGACCCTGTGCTTCGACGGCGACAATGCCGGTCAGCGGGCCATGGGCCGCGCCGCCGAGCGGGCGGTGCCGATCCTGAAGCCCGGCAAGTCCCTGCGCTTCGCATTGCTGCCCCACCCCGAGGACCCGGATTCGCTGATCAAGGCCAAGGGGCCGGCCGCCATGCAATCGGTGCTGGACCAGGCGCGCGGCCTGTTCGAGGTTTTGTTCGACCTGACGGTGGCCGGCCGACCGCTGGATACCCCGGAACGGCGCGCCGCCATCGAGAAGGAATTGAAGGACAAGGCCTTCGCCATCGCCGACGAGACGGTGCGCTGGCAGTACCTGTCGGCCTTCCGCGACCGCCTGCGCGAGATGCTGCGACCGCAGCGGGCTCAGCCCGGACCGGGCATGGGCCAACGCGCCCAATTCAAGCGCCGGCCCAACGATCCGCCGCTGCGCGCCCCCGATGGCCGTCTGCCCGGCGCCGGCAAGCCGCGTCCGCCGGCCGGCGACAGCGATCCCTTGTGGTTGAAAAGCTGCGAGACACAATTGATGGCGCTTTTGCTGCACCAGCCGCCCTTGCTGGAACAGGTGTGCGAAAGCCTGGGCGAGACCGGCTTTTCGGACAACGCCCTTGACAACCTTCGACGCGGGATTCTAAAGCACCTGCAGACTGTCCACGACCTTGACTCGGATGCGTTTTGCGACCATTTGAGGGCGGACGGTTTAACCCCGGTGCTGGACCATCTGCTGGACACCGACGAATACAGGATCGGCCGCCCGGAAACGATCATCGAGGCCAAGCAGCATTGGGATCGTCTTTTCAAGCGCTATGCGTGGAAGCGGGGCCTGGCGAACGACATCGGCCAGGCCGCCGAGAAACTCGGCCAGGACATGTCGGCCGGCGCGTTTGATCGGTTTGCCGCCCTGAAGCAGGTGGGCAGCGGCATCGCCGAGGACAAGGACGACGACGACGACCGGCAGGGGTTCTGACCCGGTCGGGACATAAGCGGACAAAGATCAGGAGCAAGGCAGTTCATGGCGACCAAGGCTCAGAATACGGCGGAAGTCAGCGAGACCCAGGAAGAGACCCTGGATGGTCCGCTGCTCGATACCTTGGGTGTCGCCGTCAAGAAGATGGTCGCGCGGGGCCGCGAACGCGGCTACGTCACCTATGACGAATTGAACTCCGCCCTGCCGCCCGACGAAGTGTCGTCCGAGCAGATCGAAGACACCATGGCCATGCTGTCCGAGCTGGGCATCAATGTCGTCGAAAGCGAGGAAGGCGAGGAAGCCGCCCCGGCCGAGGCCGACGAGGAAGAGACCGAGGCCTATTCGGGTGGCAATGTCGACGAAGAGGACCTGGGCCGCACCGACGATCCGGTCCGCATGTATCTGCGCGAGATGGGCTCGGTCGAGCTTTTGAGCCGCGAGGGCGAAATCGCCATCGCCAAGCGCATCGAAGCCGGCCGCGAGATGATGATCGGCGGCATCTGCGAAAGCCCGATCACCATCCGCGCCCTGGTCGACTGGCACGATGCCCTGCAGGCCGGCCGCATGTTGCTTCGTGACATCATCGACCTGGACGCCACCTACGGCAGCGGCCCCGGCGGCGAACTGACCGAAGAGGACCTGGAACGCGGCCCCGAGGAAGAGGCGGCACCCGCCGAGGGCGAGGCCGCCGAGGGCGCCGAGGACGAACCCGAGGCGCCGGAAGGCGAGGCCGAGGGCGAAGGCGAGGAAGGCGAGGGCGAGGATAGCGGTATTTCGCTGGCCGCCATGGAAGCCCAGCTGATGCCGCAGGTGTTGGAAACCCTGGAGGCCATCGCCGCCACCCATCAGAAGATGGAGAAGGTGCAAAAGGACCGCCTGGCCGCCCTGTCGAAGGGCGAGACCGTGTCGGCCAGCATCGAGAAGAAGTACGACAAGCTGAAGACCGAGATGGTCCGCCTGATGGAAGGCGTCCACCTCAACAATGCCCGCATCGAATCGCTGGTCGAGCAGATGAACGGGCTCAACAAGAAGCTGATGATGCAGGAAGGCCGGCTGCTGCGCCTGGCCGAATCGTGCCGGGTCAAGCGCCAGGACTTCCTGGACAGCTATTTCGGCAGCGAGCTGGACCCCAACTGGATCGCCACCGTTTCGGCCAAGTCCAAGCAGTGGAAGGACTTTTCCGAGAAGCACAAGACCGAGATCGGCGAGATCCGGACCAGGATCGGCGGCATTTCCAACGAGGCGGCGCTGCCGATTTCCGAATTCCGCCGCATCGTCCAGACCGTGCAGCGGGGCGAGCGCGAGGCCAGCAAGGCCAAGAAGGAAATGATCGAGGCCAACCTGCGCCTGGTGATTTCCATTGCCAAGAAGTACACCAACCGCGGCCTGCAGTTCCTGGACCTGATCCAGGAGGGCAATATCGGCCTGATGAAGGCGGTCGATAAGTTCGAGTACCGCCGTGGCTACAAGTTCTCGACCTACGCCACCTGGTGGATCCGCCAGGCGATCACCCGCTCGATCGCCGATCAGGCCCGCACCATCCGTATTCCGGTGCACATGATCGAGACCATCAACAAGCTGGTCCGCACCAGCCGCCAGATGCTGCACGAGATCGGCCGCGAGCCGACCCCGGAAGAGCTGGCGGAAAAGCTGTCGATGCCGCTGGAGAAGGTCCGGAAGGTATTAAAGATCGCCAAGGAGCCGATCTCGCTGGAAACCCCGATCGGCGACGAGGAAGACAGCCACCTGGGCGACTTCATCGAGGACAAGAACGCGGTTCTGCCGCTGGACGCGGCGATCCAGGCCAACCTGCGCGAGACCACGACCCGGGTGCTGGCGTCCCTGACCGCGCGCGAGGAGCGCGTTCTGCGGATGCGCTTCGGCATCGGCATGAACACCGACCACACCCTGGAAGAGGTCGGCCAGCAATTCAGCGTGACCCGCGAACGCATCCGCCAGATCGAGGCCAAGGCGCTGCGGAAGCTGAAGCATCCTTCGCGGAGCCGCAAGCTGCGCAGTTTCCTCGACACCTAGGGGTGTTCTGACCGAACCCGGCCGGGCTTGACGCCCGGCCGCTTCGCGTTATGGTACCCGTTTCCGGTGGGGCCTGTAGCTCAATGGTTAGAGCCGGCCGCTCATAACGGTCTGGTTGCAGGTTCGAGTCCTGCCGGGCCCACCAAATCCTGCAAAGTCAATGACATAGCCTTGATGAGCCCCTGGTGGGACATCAAGGTGGAACATTGGCTTTGCACGCTCCCGCCTATCTGCACGTCTCGCGCCACCGGGTCTTCTACCTGCGTTGGCCGCTGCCCAAGGCCCTGCACCCCCAGGGCAGGCCATCCACGGTCAAGGTGTCGCTGGGCAGACGCCTGAGCATGAACCCTCCCGCTATGACAGCAAACACCGCGCACCCCGCCACCCGTCGCGCTGGCAAGATTTCTCGCCTTACTATGCGCCATATTGCGCACTCAACGCGCTGGTTCATGCCGAATGCGCGGCATTTTACTATTCTGTTGCGCAGCCCAACCACGCTGCAAATCCCCGTTCTGGAAGGCCATCGCGACATTGACGCCCATTTCTCGGAAACGGACGAGGCCTCCCCCTAAACCAGATACCGCGCCGCCAGGTGCGCCTTGAACACGCCGGCATCCAGCGGTCGGCCGGTGGCTTGGGTCAACAGGTCGCGGGTCGACAGGCTGGAGCCCTTGCCGTGGACATGCTCGCGTAGCCACAGCAACAGCGGCGCGAAGTCGCCCCGCTGGATGGCGGCCGGAATGCCCGGCACCGCCTTCTTGGCGGCGTCGAACAATTGGGCGGCGGTCATGGCGCCCAGGGTGTAGGTGGGGAAGTAACCCCAGGCGCCGCCGAACCAGTGGATGTCTTGCAGGCAGCCCAGCCGGTCGTCGGGCGGCGTGATGCCCAGCAGGCGCCGATAGCCGGCGTCCCAGGCCTCGGGCAGGTCCTCCAGTTCCATCCGCCCCTCGATCAGGGCCTTTTCCAGGCCATAGCGGATGATGACATGGGCCGGATAGGTCGCCTCGTCGGCATCGACGCGGATGAAGCCGCGCTCGACCCGGGTGAAGTGGCGGGCCAAGTTGTCGGGCTCCCAGGCCGGGCCTTCAGCCTGGAAGGCTTCGCGCAGCAAGGGGGCGGCGAAGGTCAGGAACTCAGCACTGCGGCAGGCCTGCATCTCCATCAGCAGGCTTTGGCTTTCATGCATCTGCATGCCGCGCGCCCGCCCGATCGGCTGGCGCCGCCAGGGCGCGGCCGGCAGGCCCATCTCGTAAAGGGCGTGGCCGGTCTCGTGGATCACCCCCATCAGCGATTTGGTGAACTGGGCCTCGTCATAGCGAGTGGTCAGGCGCACATCGTCGGGGATGCCACCGCAGAAGGGATGCAGGCTCTCATCCAGCCGGCCATGGCCGAAATCGAAGCCCAGCACGCCCATGATCGTCTTGCCCAGAGCCTTCTGGGCGGCGGTGGGGAAGGGACCGGGCAATGGCAGGGCAGCGGGGCGGGCGCCCTGGACCGACAATGCCCGCTCGATGAAGTCGGGCAGGAAGGCTTCCAGGTCGGCGAACACAAGGTCGATGTCGGCCGAGCGGCCATCGGGCTCGTACTGGTCCAGCAGGGCATCGTAGATGCCGACCCCCAGCGCCTCGGACTTGGCTTGGCCGGCCTCGCGGACCAGGGCCAGCAGCGGCTTCAGGGTCGGCAGCACGCGCTGGAAATCGGCGGCCGGGCGGGCGTCCCGCCACACCATCTCGCAGGTGGATTCCGCCTTGGACAGGGCCTCGACCAGTTGGGCCGGCACCGCCGCCGCATGGACCCAGTCGCGGTGCATCTCGTGCAGGTTGGCGGCCCGCCACGGGTCCAGCGCCTCGGATCCGGCAGCACCCAGCAGGTCTTGCACCTCGGGCGCGGTGACGGTCTGGTGGATGATGGTCTTGATCAGGGCCATCTGCTCGGCCCGGGCCCGGGCGCCGCCTTCCGGCATCATCGCCGACATGTCCCACGACAGCACGGCCAACGCCTCGCCCAGGGTGGCGGCCTTGTCGAAAATCGCTTCCAGACGGTCAGTGGCGGGGGTGGCGGACATGGGGGCTCCTTGGCTACACTGCCTTCCTTCGTACAGATGGGAAGGGGGCAAGTCCATGACCAAACCAAGTTTCGCCGTGGTTCTGTCGGGCTGTGGCGTCTATGACGGTGCCGAGATCCACGAGGCGGTCCTGACCTTGCTGGCGATCGACCGGGCCGGCGGCACCTCTGCCTGCTTCGCCCCCGACCGCGCCCAGATGCATGTGGTCAACCACCTGACCGGCGAGGCCACCGCCGAAAGCCGCAACGTGCTGGTGGAATCGGCCCGCATCGCGCGCGGCAAGATCTCGCCGCTGTCGGCCTTCAAGGCCGCCGATTTCGACGCCCTGATCTTTCCCGGCGGCTTCGGCGCCGCCAAGAACCTGTCAAGCTTCGCAATCGATGGGCCGGGCTGTTCGGTCGACCCGGATGTCGCGGCGGCCATCACCGCCATGCATCGGGCCGGCAAGCCGATCGGCGCGTTGTGCATCGCGCCCGCCGTGCTGGCCAAGGTGTTGGGCGACAAGGTGTCGCTGACCATCGGGTCGGACGCCGGCACCGCCGCCGCCATCGAGGCCATGGGCGCCACCCATTGCCCGACCACCCATGCCGAGGTGGTGGTCGATCAGGCCCACAAGGTGGTGACCTCGCCCTGCTACATGCTGGATGCCAGCATCGGCCAGATCGCCGACGGCGCTGCCGCCACGGTGGCGGCGATCTTGAAGCTTCTGGGCCGTTGAACCCCACCCTGGTCGGGGCGGCGGCGCTGGCGCTGTGGTCCAGCCTGGCGCTGCTGACCGCCGCCAGCGGCGACCTGCCGCCCTTCCAGATGGTGGCGGTGACCTTCGGCCTGGCGGCCCTGATCGGCATCGCCCTTCAGGTGGCGCGGGGGCTTGACCCGCTGGCCCGGCTGCGTCAGCCGGCCGGCGCCTGGCTGCTGTCGGTGGGCGGGCTGTTCGGCTATCACGCCCTTTACTTCCTGGCCCTGAAGGCGGCGCCGTCGATCGAGGCCAACCTGATCAATTATCTGTGGCCGCTGTTGATCGTGCTGGGTTCGGCCCTGCTGCCGGGCGAGCGCCTGTCGGGCCGCCATCTGGCCGGCGCCCTGGCCGGTTTCGTCGGCGTCGGCCTGCTGATGACCGGCGCCTCGTTCGATCCGGTCCATTGGCCGGGCTATCTGGCCGCCCTGGCCTGCGCGCTGGTGTGGGCCGGCTATTCGGTGGCCAACCGGCGCTATGCGAGCGTGCCGTCCGACGCCGTCACCGGATTTTGCGCGGCCACCGCCCTGCTGGCCGCCATCGCCCATCTGGCCTTCGAGAGCTGGGTGGCGCCTTCCGGCGCGGAATGGCTGGTGCTGGCGCTGATGGGGGCCGGTCCGGTGGGGGCGGCCTTCTTCGTGTGGGATTTTGGCGTCAAGCATGGCGATGTCCGCACCCTGGGCACCCTGGCCTATGGCACCCCCTTGGCCTCGACGCTGCTGCTGGCGCTGTTCGGCAAGGGGGATCTGGACGCCCGGGTGATGGCGGCTGCCGCCCTGATCGTCGGCGGCGCCGCCCTGGGATCAAGCGCCCGGATCAGGGCGAAAGGGCCGCCCGCTTCTTCGCCAGGCGGCCATTGAAGCGGTCCCACGCCACCACACTGCGGTCGTGGCGGCCGGCGCCGATCTGGTCGATCTCGTCACGGGCCACCACGCTCCAGCCCAGGCGGGGTCCATCGACCCGGTCGCAGGTGACGGTCACCGTCACCGTCTGGCCGGGCAGGGTGGGGGCGGTGTGATCGACGGCGATGGCGATGCCCAACGAGCCCTCGCCCTCGTCCAGATGCGGGGCCAGCGCCTCGATGCAGGCCCATTCCATCAATCCCACCATGTAGCCGGTGGCGAACACCCCGGGCATGGCGGTGAACAAAGGCGATTCCGGGTAAAGGGCCGGCACCGTCTTGGCATCGGTGACGGTGAAGGCGAAGGTGAAGACGTCACCGACCTGGGGCGAGGATTTCATCGCGGGCCTCCTTTGCAACGCGGACAAGTTTGCGCCACCATGGGGGGCGAGCCCACCCGGGGGATTCCGAGGCAGATGGTGATGGATATCCTGCAAGACACCTTGGACCAGTTGGAGGTCGGCATCATCCGCTTCGATGCCGAGCTGAAGCTGGTGGCGTGGAACCGCGCCCTGATCGAGATGATGGGCTTTCCGCCCGAGATGATGGTTCCCGGCACGCCGTTCCTGGCCTTCGTCGAGTTCAATATCGCGCGCGGCGAGCATGGCAGCGGCGAGAGCCGGCTGATCGTGCGCCAACGTCTGGCCAGCCTGACCGATAGCTATGCCCGGCGTCGGCCCGATGGCACCCTGATCCGGGTCCAGGGCCGGGCGATGGCCGATGGCGGCATCATGAAGGTGTTCACCCGCGAGGCGGACACGGGCGGCGCCCAGGCCGCGCCCGAATTGTCTGGCCGCGAGCGCGAGGTGCTGCTGTGGGCGGCCCAGGGCAAGACAGCGTGGGAAACCGCCTCGATCCTGGGGATATCGCCCAAGACGGTGGAATTCCACTTGGCCAATTGCGGTCGCAAACTGGGCACCACCGCCAAGGCCCAGACCATCTTGGCGGCGGCCCGGCGGGGGCTTTTGCCGCNTTGCGTGCCCGGACTTTTGCCCCGCTTACCTTTAGGGGCGCCACCCTTCCGGCGCCATTTCGAATCCGTCGAAGGAAAAGGCCGGCGCCACCACGCACGAGACCAGCACCCATTCGCCCAGCGGTTCGGCCGCCTGCCAGGAATGGGCCGGTACCACCGCATGGGGCACCTGGCCGGCCAGGACGTCGCCGCCCAGGATGAGTTCTGCACCATCGATCTTCAGCGTCAGCGGCCCGCCGGCGTGCCAGGCCCAGATCTCGGCGGCATCGACGCGGTGCCAATGTGACGCCTCGCCCGCCTTCAGCAGGAAGTGGATCACCGTGCACGCGCCGCGCCCGCCGTTCGTGCCGACATCGCGGAAGGTCTCGGCGTAATGACCGCCCTCCGGGTGGGGCCGAAGCCCCAGCCGGGCGATGATGGCATCGGCCTGGTCGCTCATTCCTTCGGCTCGGTTTCCTGGACCGAACGGCGGTTATGGGTGGTGGCGTACCAATGGGCCAGATGCGGACGCGCGGTGCGCCAATCGCCGACGGCGCCGCGGAAGTCCAGATAGCCCAGCGTTGCCACCACGGTCAGCGGCCCGATCAGGAAGACGCTGCTCCAGTGACCGATATCCTTTTCCAGATGATCGAGCGAGCGGGTGATGGCCGCCTTCTGGCGATCGATCCAGCCGCTCCAGCGCTTGTCCTCGGGGCGCAGCGTCTCTTCGACGCGAATGGCCACGGCGGCGTCCAGGATGCCGTCGGCCAGGGCCTGGATCCTCAGCTGCCGCCAGCGCTCCTGGCCGTCGGCCGGGAACAGCTTGTGGCCGGCATGCAACGAATCGAGGTACTCGCAGATCACCGGAGAATCATAGAGCGCCTGGCCATCCTCCAGGATCAGCGCCGGCACCTTCGACAGCGGATTGTCGGCGGTCAGGTCGGCTTCCGAGGCCCAGGCGTTGGTCGGGACCATCTCGACCCGGTGGTCCAGGCCGCACTCGATCAGCGTCATCCACACCTTGCGGGCGTAGGGTGAGGTGTGGGAATAGCGCAGTTTCATCATCGGTTCTCCGGTCAGAAAGATCAAAACACGTCCTTGCGGCGGCGCAACTCGGCGAACACCTGGGCCGGCGGCGTCCCGGGGGGCAGGCCGACCGCCTGGGCGATGCAGGCCTGGTCGGGGCGCAGGAACGGATTGGTGGCGCGCTCGTCTTCCATGGTGACCGGGATGCTGGACCGTCCCTGGGCGTTCAGTCGCGCCACCTGCTCGATACGCGCCTTCAAGGCCTGGTTGTCGCGGTCCAGCACCTTGGCGAAACGGCCATTGGCGGCGGTGTATTCGTGGGCGCAATAGATGTTGGTGTGATCGGGCAGGTCGCGCAGCTTGGCCAGGCTTGCCCACATCTGGTCGGCGGTCCCCTCGAACAGGCGACCGCAGCCCAGCGAGAACAAGGTGTCACCGCAAAACAGCGCCGCGGAATCCGGGAACCAGAAGGCGATGTGGCCGCTGGTATGGCCCGGCGTCTCGAACACCATCGCCGCCGCGTGGCCCAAGAGGAAGGTGTCGCCCTCGGCCACTTCCAGATCGATGCCGGGGATGCGCTCGGCATCCTTGCGCGCGCCCACCACCTGGGCGCCGGTCGCCTTCTTCAGGTCCAGATTGCCGCCGGTATGGTCGCCATGGTGATGGGTGTTGAGAATGTGGGTCAGGCCCCACCCCCGGGCCGCCAGCATATCCAGCACCGGGGCGGCGACGGCCGGATCGACCACCGCCGTCGCGCCGCTTTCCGGCTCGTGCAGCAGATGGATGTAATTGTCCGACAGGACGGCGATCTGCTCGATGGTCAGATGGGACATGGGCGGCCTCGCGCGGAGCTTGGCGCCATCTTACCCCACGATGCGGTAGACCACCACCTCGCGTGAGGTCTTGTCTTCCAGCTCCAGGCTGGTCTGGACCACCCGGCGATCGACTTCCAGCAGGCCCATCTTGGGCAGATAGGCCCGGCCGGGATCGGCCATCAGCACCATGGCGCCGTCGGCGGCCAGCTTTCGAAGCCACGGCCAGATATGCTCGGTCATCGGCTTTTCGTAGCAGACGTCGCCGGCCACCACCACATCCCAGCGATTGGCCTGGCCGACCAGATCGTCCAGCACCACGCTCACCTCGACGCCGTTCAGGCGGGCATTGTTCAAGATGGCCGCCCCGGCCAGGGAATCGATCTCGGCCGCTTCGACCAGGGCCGCGCCGTTGATGGCAGCGGCGACCGCCGACACGCCGCAGCCGGCGGCGAAATCCAGCACCCGCTTGCCCCGCACCAGCTCGGGGTGGTCCAGCACATAGCGGGTCAAGGCCTGGCCGCCGGCCCAGCAGAACGCCCAATAGGGCGGCGGCACGTTCATGCCGTCCAGCGCGTCCTCGGTGGCCTGCCACAAGGGGGTGATCTCGGTGGCCAGGTGCAGCTTGATTTCCGGGCAGGCCGGCGGGCTGGCCACCATGGTCACCTCGCGGATGAAGGCGGCCGGATCGGACGCCATCAAGGCCCGGCAGTGATCGACGTCCAGGCTCATGTCAATTTCCCGGCGATGATCGCCGCCAGCAGCGCCCAGCCGAAGAAGCGGTTGGACTTGAACTTGTCCAGGCAGTCGGCGCCGTCGTCGATATCGACGGTCCTGACCTGCCAGGCCAGTTGCAGCCCGGCCAGGGCCAATCCCGGCCAGAAGGCCCAGGACAGCCCGGCCAGCCAGCAGGCCAACCCGACCAGGGCCAGGGTGCCGCCATAGAAGCCGATCAGCCAGGCGGGCGTGGAATCGCCCAGGCGCAGCGCCGTCGACTTGATGCCGACCATGATGTCGTCTTCCTTGTCCTGGTGGGCGTAGATGGTGTCGTAGCCCAGGGTCCACAGGATGCCGGCGGCGTACAGGACCAGGGCGGGCGGGCCGATTTCGCCGGTGACCGCCGCCCAGCCCAACAGCGCCCCCCAATTGAAGGTTAGTCCCAGCCAGGCCTGCGGCCACCAGGTGATGCGCTTCATCAGCGGATAGGGAAACACCAGCAGCAGCGAGGCGGCGCCGACCATGATGGCGAAGGGCGGCAATTGCAGCAAGATGACCAGGCCTGCCAGCAATTGCAGCGCCAGGAAGGCCACGGCCTGGGGCACGCTGACCGCGCCCGAGGGGATCGGGCGGCCGGCTGTGCGGGCGACCAGGGCGTCGAACTTGTGGTCGGCGATGTCGTTGACGGTGCAGCCCGCACCCCGCATCACCACGGCGCCGACGGCGAACAGGATGAACAGGCGGATGTCCGGCCAGCCATCGGCGGCCAGGGCGCTGCTCCACCAGCAGGGAAACAGCAAAAGCCAGGTGCCGATCGGGCGATCAAGCCGCATCAGCCGCAAATAGGGCCGGGCCGGGGCGGGAATCCAGCGATCGATCCAGTTGCCGACCGGGATGTCGCCGTTCAGGGAGACAGGGGTGTTCATGGCGCCAAGCAATAGCCGAAATCAGCCGGTGCCGCCATTGGTCTTGGCGGGATCCTTCTTCGGGGCCGGGGGGCGGTACACCAGCAAGCCGTTGTGCCAGACCAGATTGTTGATGGCCCAGCCCTTGGTGGGGGCGGAATCGTCGTGGGCCGGCTGCATCGGCTTCGAGAACATGTAGCCCTGGCCGAAGCGGACCTTCAACAGGCGCAGCAGCGCCACCGTCTTGGGGGTTTCGACATATTCGGCGATGGTGCCGACCTTCAATTCGCCGCACAAGGCGGCGATCGAGCGCAGGAACGGCATCGCCGCACTTTCGTCGGTGATGTCCTTGATATAGCTGCCGTCGATCTTGACGTGGTCGACTTGCAAGGCGCGCAGATAATGGAAGGCGGCCGACCCGGCGCCGAAATCGTCGAGACAGACCGGAAAGCCCTGCCGGCGCAGGGTCTGCAGCACGCCGTTGACCGACGGCAGATCATCGACCTCGGCCGATTCGGTCAGCTCGAACAGCAGCCGTCCCTTGAGGTCGGCGCACGAGGCGACGACGTCCAACAAGCGCCGGGCGGTGGGCGCGTGCGACAAGGACCGGCCCGACAGGTTGACGGCGAAGCGCAGCGCTTCGTGGTGGCCCTGCGGCGAGCGCATGAAATTGATGGCCCGATGCAGGATGGCCATGTCCAGCGTGCCGACGATGCCGACATTCTCGGCGAAGGTCACCGTCTCGAACGGCGAGGCCTGACCGGGAAAACGGACCAGGCATTCGAAATGGTGCACCACGTCGGTCCACAGATCGATGATCGGCTGGAACACCAGCTCGAAGCGGCCGTGGTCGATGGTTTCCTTGATCTGGCGGATCTGGCCGACGGTGTCGGACAGGCTGGTGCGGACGTCGCGGGCCATGCTGTCCAGGCTGATGCTTTCGCCCTGGGCGAAACGGTTCAGCGAATAAAGCAGGGCGTTGGTGGCTTCCTCCGACGAGATTCCGGCGGCGTCCAGAGCCAGGGTCATGGCCTGGATCGGCTCGACCTTGTCGTCGGGCAGGAAGGCCTTGACCAGATCGGTGACGGCATTCTCGATGGCGCCGGCGCTGACCAGCGGCGAATGGATGATGCCGAAGCGTCCTTCGCCCAGTTCGGCCGCCGCGTCGCCGCCGACAGACGCCGCCTTCAGCCTTTCGCCCAACTCGGCGACGAATTCGTCGGCCTTGACGGTGCCGACGGCGGCGCGAACCTGCTCGACATGCGGCACCTCGACCATGGTCAGCTGATAGGACTGGTCGGGGTCGCCGCCCATGCTGCCTTCGTCCATCATCCGCCGCGCCAGCGCCGAGAAATCCTCGCGCCCCAGCAGCCGGCTGACCGGATTGCGGTTCTCGTCGGGGACTTCCAGCGAGGCGGCGTGGGTCAGGGCGATCAGACGGGCGCCGGGCTGGTCGGGATGACGATAGCCGGCCAATGCCACCGGCTTGGGCTGACGGGCCTGGTCGCCGGGCGTGTGCAGCAGCAGGTGGCGGACCCGCTCGCCCTCGTCCATGCGGACCAGGGCGCGATCGACGCGTTCGTTGTCCTGGGGGATGAACAGGTTGGCCAATTGCAGGTCGGTCAACGCCCGCGCCGGCTTGCTGGTCAGGGCCATGGCAGCGCCGACGGCGAAGGTGATGCGCCCGGATTCGTCGACTTCGAGCAGCAGATCGGCAGCTGCGAAAGCGAAGGCTACGTAAATCTCGCGCGAGCGGGCCAGATCGCCAGCCGCCATGGCCACTCCCTACTGAAATCTCAATAAACTATGGCATGATACAAAAGGCTAGGCCAGCGGCGACTTCTCGCTACCAACGCGTCAATTCGGCCAGGAAGTCCATGACCGCGTCGGCGCCGCCCTTGTCCCAGATGTCGTTGTGCCCGGTCTCGGGCAGGAACAGGCCGCGCTTCTCGCGAGCCGACCGCGCCAGACCCAGGATTTCCTTGCCCATGCTCACCGGCACCAAATCGTCTTCCTCGCCATGCAGCAGCAGCAAGGGCGCGGTGACGGCCCCGATCTGCACGCGGTTGTCGAAGCGATCGGCCATCAGCAGCCGGGCCAGGCCGGGCAGCAGATAGGACGGCGCCAGGTCGGGCAGGCAGGTGAAGGGGGCTTCCAGGATCACGCCGGCCAGATCCTCGAGCTCGCCGGCCAGGCGGGTGACGATGCCGGTGCCCAGGGATTCGCCGTACAGCACGATGCGACTTTGCGGGATGCCCTTGCCGATCAGCCAGTGCAGGGCGGCCCGGCCATCCATGACCAGGCCGGCTTCGGTGGGGGTGCCGGGATTGCCGCCAAAGCCGCGATAGCCGACCAACAAGACGCCATGGCCGGCATCCAGCAGGGGGCGCGCCTTGGCGGCGCGGTCGGCGATGGTGCCCGAATTGCCGTGATAGAAGACGATGGTGACGCGGTCGGGCTTGGTGGGCGGCGCGTACCAGCCGGTGACCAGCCAGCCGTCGGCCGACGACACCTGCAGCGATACCATTTCGGGCAGGCCGATTGCGGCCGGCTCGGGCCGGGTGCGGCCGGGATGATAGATCATCGAACGCTGAAACAAGGCGGTGGCGGCGACCAGCACGAGGTAACCCGCGACCAGTGCCACCAGGATTTCGGCGATCACCCACGGCGTCCTTTTCATCGGGTCCGTTCAAAGAAAAGGGCCCGCCGACGATGCGGCGGGCCCTTCCCAGTCATCGGAACCGTTTTAGCCGCGATTCATGCGGTTGTCGATCAGATCATCGACCACGGTCGGATCGGCCAGGGTCGAGGTGTCGCCCAGGGTGCTGTAATCGTTCTCGGCGATCTTGCGCAGGATGCGGCGCATGATCTTGCCCGAACGGGTCTTGGGCAGGCCCGGCGACCACTGGATCAGGTCGGGGCTGGCGATCGGGCCGATTTCCTTGCGGACCCAGGCCACCAGTTCCTTGCGCAGGTCTTCCGACGGCTCTTCGCCCTGGATCAGGGTGACATAGGCATAGATGCCCTGGCCCTTGATCTCGTGCGGATAGCCGACGACGGCGGCCTCGGCCACCTTCGGATGGGCGACCAGGGCCGATTCGACCTCGGCGGTGCCCATGCGGTGACCGGACACGTTGATGACGTCGTCCACGCGGCCGGTGATCCAGTAATAGCCGTCGGCGTCGCGCCGCGCGCCGTCACCGGTGAAGTACAGGCCCTTATAGGTCGAGAAATAGGTCTGACCGAAGCGCTCGTGGTCACCGTAGATGGTGCGCATCTGGCCCGGCCAGCCCGGCTCGGCCAGGCACAGATTGCCTTCGACGGCGCCTTCCAGCACCTTGCCCTCGGCATCGACCATCAGCGGCTTGACGCCGAAGAACGGACGGGTGGCCGAACCCGGCTTCAGGGCGGTGGCGCCCGGCAGCGGGGTGATCAGGATGCCGCCGGTCTCGGTCTGCCACCAGGTATCGACGATCGGGCAACGGTTGTCGCCGACGACGCGGTGATACCAGGTCCAGGCTTCCGGATTGATCGGCTCGCCGACCGAACCCAACAGGCGCAGGCTCTTGCGGCTGGTCTTCTTGACCAGTTCCTCGCCTTCGCGCATCAGCGAGCGGATGGCGGTGGGCGCGGTGTAGAAGATGTTGACCTGGTGCTTGTCGACCACCTGCCAGAAGCGCGAGGCGTCCGGATAGGTCGGAATGCCTTCGAACATCAAGGTGATGGCGCCGTTGGCCAGCGGACCGTAGACGATGTACGAGTGGCCGGTGACCCAACCCACGTCGGCGGTGCACCAATAGATGTCGCCCTCGTGGTAGTCGAAGACGTACTGGTGGGTCATCGAGGCATAGACCAGATAGCCGCCGGTGGTGTGCAGCACGCCCTTCGGCTTGCCGGTCGAGCCCGAGGTGTAAAGGATGAACAGCGGATCTTCGGCGTTCATCTCGGCCGGCTTGTGGGTGGGGGCGGCCTTCTCGGTCAGGTCGTGGTACCAGCTGTCACGGCCGGTGACCATGTGGATGTTGCCACCGGTGCGCTTGACGACGATGACGTTCTTGACCGACCAGCAGGTCTCCAGCGCCTTGTCGACATTGGCCTTCAGCGGCACCTTGCGGCCGCCGCGCAGACCTTCGTCGGCGGTGATCACCAGCGAGCTGTCGCAATCCTGGATGCGGCCGGCCAGGGCGTCGGGCGAGAAGCCGCCGAACACGATCGAGTGGATGGCGCCGACGCGGGCGCAGGCCAGCATGGCGACGGCGGCCTCGACGATCATCGGCAGATAGATGGTGACGCGGTCGCCCTTCTTGACGCCCAGCGCTTCCATGGCGTTGGACAGACGGCACACCTGCTCGTGCAGTTCACGGTAGGTGACGTGCTTGGATTCGTTCGGGTCGTCGCCTTCCCAGATGATGGCGGTCTGGTCGCCGCGCTTCTCGAGGTGGCGGTCCAGGCAGTTGGCGGCGACGTTCAAGGTGCCGTCTTCGAACCACTTGATGCTGACGTCGCCCGAATAGCTGACGTTCTTGACCTTGGTGTAGGGCTTGATCCAATCGATGCGCTTGCCGTGCTCGCCCCAGAAGCCATCGGGGTCCTTGACCGACCGGTCATACCACTCCTGGTAGGTCTTCTCGTTGATCAGCGCATTCTTGGCGAATTCCGCGGGAACCGGAAAAAGGTCGGCCATGTCGGTTTGTCTCCACTCGATTATGGTTTTGCCCGTAGGAAGGGGGAGGCGGGCTTTGTTGTTAACCCCGGTGCAGGCGGGGATTATGGTCAAGTTGTTGGAATGACTCAACCCCCTGGACGCAATAAACGACAGATTCCCCCGTGCTGCAGCGCAACATTGTAACGCCGTTGTCAGCGGATGGTCACTCTGGGGCGACCACCATTCCATCCTCGATGGAAACCGGCACGGCGACCAGCGAGCGGCCCTTGCAGGGGCCCAGGCGGCACAGCCCGGTGGCGGGGTCGAAGCGGGCGCCGTGCATCGAGCATAAAATCTCGGTCTTGGACAAATCGAGGAAATGGTCGGGTTCCATTTCCAGCGGTGCGCCGACATGGGGGCAGCGATCGACGAAGGCGGTGACGGACGGGCCCTGGCGGACCACGAACACCGCCTCGACCTGGCCGTTGATGGTCAGGCGGAACGGTCCCTTGGCGCCCTTCTTCGGCAGGTCGGCCAGGGCGCACAGAGTGCGGCGGCAAGAGTTGGCGAGTCTAGGGTCTGTATTCTGCATTGACGTTGTCGCGCTATATATAGTAACGTAGACCTTGATTCCATTTTGCGTTGACTTTGCTGGCTCCCTGCGGCTGAATTCCGGCCCGGCGGAAGCCAGAGTGGATTCAACCGCGGACGAACGCAATGCAATACAAGACGCCTTCCGACGAGCCCTGGACTCCCGCAGACCCCCAGACATTGAAAGACTTGGCGCATATCACGGCAACCGCCGGACACAATGCGTGTGGGGAGCCTCCGAATACGGGAATCACCTTCAAGGACGCCTGCGACATCCTGGCGTCGCTGGCGCGGCAAAACGAAAGTGTGACGCATATCATTCCTGATAATCTGGGCTGATTTTTTTTGCCTTCAATGTCCCTTTATACGAGAATAATTCATGGACAATTGCCTTCCCGAGGGAGTTGAGGGCGAGGAAGTGATATGGACCCAGGCCCAGAATCTGCGAATCATAATGCAGGATTGTCTGGCCGAGTTGGCGATTCAGGGCAGAATATCCATGGCGGTCACGCTAGACGTGATCAGGCGCTGGCGCCGCGACGTCCTCAGGCTTGAAGATGGCCAGCCAAAGGGTGTGCATCCGGTCAAGTACATTGCCTATCAGGTTTTCTGGATTCGGAAGCTGAAGCCTGTTTCCGACGCTTACCGCATTTCAGACTTGAAGCAGCGAGAGGCTCTGGGGGATCGGGTGCTGGCGACCCGCGAGATCATAACGATCAATGAGCGGTTGGCGGTCCATGTGGCGGTGAAATCGTTGCGACGGTGGGCGACGACCGGCAAGTATCCCTTGCCGAAGGGGGGTGACGGCGAGCAGTGGACCCCGCTTGACGTCACAATCCTGGACGAGCATCTGCACGAATATCTGAAGTTTCCCGATCAGCCGGAGCGCAAAGGCTCGACCTACGAGAACCTGATTTACAATCAGCGTTTCAGGACCTTCGGTCCCCACCACCTGAGCCACATTCTGGACCAGGCGGTGTTCGGCACCCTGCGCGAGCAGGCGTTCCGTTCAGCCCACGCCCCCCAGCCCGCACAGGATGTCCCATGATTGGTCGTCGATGGGCATGACGCTCAGGCGCGATTGCTTGATCAGGGCCAAATCGGCCAGGCGGGGGTCGGCCTTGATGGCGGCCAGGGTCACCGGGTTGGGGACCGGCCGCACCGCCTTGAGGTCCGGGCACACCCAGCGCGGGTCGTCGGCGGTGGGGTCGGCAGTGGCCTCGCGCACCACCTCGACGATGCCGACGATGCGCTTCTCGTCGACCGAGTGATAGAAGAACGCCAGGTCGCCGACCTTCATCGCCTTCAGGAAATTGCTGGCTTGGTAGTTGCGCACGCCGGTCCAGGCGGTGACACCGTCCCGCACCTGATCGTCCCACGACCAGGCGCCGGGTTCGGACTTGACCAGCCAGCGGGCCATCAGGGCAGGACCTTCTTGTAGGGCAGCACGGTGACCGTCTCGAACAGGCCGGCCTTGGCATAGGGGTCGCCGGCCAGGAACGTGTCGAGCTCGGCGCGGGTGGCGAAATCGAGCACCAGCACCGAACCGACCATGCCGGTACGGTCCTCGGTCTGCACCGGGCCGGCCATCACCACCTTGTCCGGATGGGCCTTCAGGTATTCCAGGTGGTTGGCGCGGTTGTCCAGGCGCAGCTGCAGGCCGCCGGGCTTGTCTTGGCAATGAACGACATACATGGGGGCTCTCCTTCGCTTTATCGGGTCTCGGCCCTGAACGGCCGGTTCAGCAGGGCGGCGATGGCCTGGTCCAGGTCCTGGCCGCGATTGATGACGGCATCGACGCCGGCGCAGATCGGCATTTCGATGCCCAGGCGGCCGGCCAGTTCGACCACCGCGCCGGCACTCCACACCCCTTCGGTCACCGCGCGGCGGCTGGCCAGGATATCGGCCAGCGAGCGGCCTTCGCCAAGGGCGAACCCCAGGGAATAATTGCGCGATTGCGACGACGACGCGGTCAGGATCAGGTCGCCCAGGCCGGACAGGCCCATCAGGGTCTCGGCCCGGCCGCCCTTGGCCACCGCCAGCCGGGTCAGCTCGGCCAGGCCGCGGGTGATCAGGGCGGCGCGGGCATTGTCGCCCATGCCGCGCCCCTCGACGATGCCGCAGGCGATGGCCAGCACGTTCTTGACGGCGCCGCCGATCTCGGCGCCCACCAGATCGTCGGCCAGATAGGGGCGGAAGGTCGGCGTGCCGACCGCTTCGACCAGGCGTTTGCCCAGCGCCTGGTCGGCGCAGGCCAGGGTCACCGCCGTCGGCAGGCCGCGCGCCACCTCGATGGCGAAGGTCGGGCCCGACAGTACGGCGATGGCGGCGGTGGGCAGTTCGGCTTCCACCACCTCGGTCATCATCGCCAGCGTGCCCTGCTCGATGCCCTTGGCGCAGATCACCGCCGGGGTGCCGGGGCGCCACAGCGGGGCCAGGGCGCGGGCGGTGGCGCGCAGGTGCTGGGCCGGGGTGACCAGCAGCACCACCCCTTGGGCGGCGATCTCGGCCAGGTCGATGGTGGCGCGGATGCCGCATTCCAGCGCGATGTCGGGCAGATAGGCCGCGTTGGCGCGGGTGGCGTTGATCCCGGCCACCACTTCCGGCTCGTGTGCCCACAGCACGACGTTGCGCCCGGCCCGGCGGATGGTGGCCGCCAAAGCCGTTCCCCACGCCCCTGCGCCGACGATGCCGATGCTGTCCATGCTGTTCCTCCGTGATCCCTGCCTGGGTTATGCCCCGAGCCGGTCCGGCGGGCAAGTTCCGGCAGATTGACGGCGACACTTTGTGATATGGAGGAAGCATGACCGACCGCCCCCGCCTTCGTCTCTTCATCCCCGCCGACCTGGCCGCAGGCGCCGTCCTGACCCTGGGCAAGGACCAGTCGCATTATCTGGCCAATGTCATGCGGGCCAAGGTGGGCGAGATGGTGCTGCTGTTCAACGGCCAAGACGGCGAGTGGCTGGGCGCGCTGGCCGATGTCGGCAAGAGCGCGGTGCGCCTCACGGTCGGCGCGCAGACCCGCCCCCAGGCGCCCGAGCCCGATCTGTGGCTGCTGGCGGCGCCGTTGAAGAAGGACAATACCGATCTGGTCGCCGAAAAGGCGGCAGAGCTTGGGGTCAGCCGCCTGTGGCCGGTCTTCACCCGGCGCACGGTGGCGGCCCGCGTCAATACCGACCGCCTGCGCGCCCACCTGATGGAAGCGGCCGAGCAGTGCGAGCGCCTGACCCTGCCCGAACTGGCGGAGCCGGCGGCACTGGACAAGGTGCTGGCCGACTGGGACCAGGCGCGCACCTTGATGTTCCTTGATGAAAGCGGATCGGGCCCGCCCTTGGCCCAGGCCTTGCCGCAATCCGGCCCGCTGGCGGTACTGGTCGGCCCGGAAGGCGGCTTCGCCCCCGAGGAACGCGCCTTGCTGGCCACCTGCGCCTTTGCCCGGCCGGTGTCGCTGGGGCCGCGCATCCTGCGGGCCGAAACCGCCGCCATCGCCGCCCTGGCGGTGGTTCAAGCCATCGTCGGGGATTGGCGGACGCCGCCCCGAGGGGCATAATCCGCACCCCCGACCCGGAGATTTCCATGCCGCCGAAGATCAACCCGCTGAAGCTCAATCCCCTGCAGTCGAAGACCCTGGTGCTGTTCCAGGAACTGGCCAAGTCCGACGAGACCAGCAACACGCTGGAAAGCGGCGACAAGGTGCTGACCACCCTGCCGCAGCCGCACGGCAACCATTTCCATGTCGGGCGCAAGGTGGTGATGACCGCCGATGCCACCGGCCTTGCCAATCAGGCGGTGTGGGTGGCGCTGGAAAGGAAGGGCCTGATCCGCGGAACCTTCCCCTATGCCCTGACCCTGACCAAGGCCGGCCAGGACTACGATACCGGCCTGGCCGACAAGATCCTGCACGGCTCCGATCACTGACCCAGCACGAAATGGAAGACGGTGCCGCCGCTTGCAGCCTCGTCGACCCAGATGCGTCCGCCGTGGCGTTCAACGATGCGCTTGCACATGGCCAGGCCCATGCCGACGCCGGGGATGGCGCTGTGGGTGTGCAGCCGCTTGAAGATGGTGAAGACCTGGGTGCGAAATTCCGGGGCGATGCCGATGCCGTTGTCGGTCAGGCTGAAATGCCAGCTTAAGCCCTCGGCCCGGCATTCCAGGGCGATGACCGGGGCGGCCTCGGGGCGGCGGTACTTGATGGCATTGCCGATCAGGTTCTGGAACAGCTGGATCAGCTGGATCTCGTCGCCGGTGACCACCGGCAGCGCCGGGATGGTCAATTGGGTCCCGGAATCGGCGATGGCTGCCCGCAAATTGTCGCCGACCACCGCTAAGACCTTGTCCAGGCTGACCGGCTCGAAATGCTCGACCAGCGCGTTGACGCGGGAATAGTCCAGCAAGCCATCGACCAGCGCCACCATCTGCTTGGCGCCCCGGACCACGAAGCCGACGATGTCGGCGCCGTCCTCGCCCAATTGGGGGGCGTAGCGGCTTTCCAGCAATTGGGCGAAGCGGATCACCGTGTTCAGCGGCTCGCGCAGATCGTGCGAGGCGGCATAGGCGAAGCGTTCCAGGTCGGTGTTCGACCGGCTCAGCGCATCGATGGTGCGGGTCAGCTGGTCCTGGGCCTGTTTGCGTTCGTCGATGTCGCGCACCACCACCAGCAGCCGCTCGGGGCCGTCATCGATGAAGGCGCGGCGCATACTGACCTCGACCCAGAACAATCGGCCGTCCATGCGCCGGGCGTACCATTCGAAGCATTGCGGTCCGTCGGCCGAGCGGGCGATCCAGGCCATGGCCTCGGCCTCGCCATAGGGCGGGCTGCCTTCGCTCAGGTCGTTGACGCGAATATCGGCCAGGGCCTCGGTGCGCAGGCCGTACATGTCGCGCATCCGTTGGTTGGCCATCAAGATGGTCCCGGTGTCGGCATCGTGGATGAAGATGGCGTCGCTGATATTGTCGAAAATGGTGCGGAAGCGCTGCTCGGACATTGCCAGCCGGTCCAGGGCGCCCCGCAGCTCGGCGGTCTTGATGCGGACCCGGCGCCTAAGCGACCATGCCCATGCCGCCAGGCCCAGCCCGGCAACCACCGCCATAATGGCCGCGACGGTGACATTGTGCCGCCATTCCTCGTCCTCGGCGCTGATCAGGCCCTGGCCCAGCCAGCGTTTGTCGATCTCTTGCCGCTCGGCGGCGCTGATCTGGGCGAAGCCCTGCTCGATCAGGCGGAAGGTCGCGGTCTGGCCCTTGCGCACCGCCCAATGGAACTGGCCGGTGTAAAGCGGCGGCGAGGTCAGGAACCGGCGCTCGAGTCCCTTCTTGGTCAGGAAATAGATCGCCGGCGGCTTGTCGATGCAGAACACCTTCAATTCGGCGGCGGCGGCGGCGTCGGCCATCGCCTCGTAGCTGGGATAGGGCTTGACGGTGTCGATGCCCCTTTCCGCCAGGACGTCGATGCAGGCGTCGCCGGCCTTGACCCCGACGGTGAAGCCCTTGACGGTCGAAGCGTCCTTGATGCCCGACAGATGGGCGTCGAACACCAGCGGCACGTCGATGGTGGCGTAGGGGCCCGAGAAATCGTAGATCTTCTCGCGCGCCGGGTTGCGGAAGATGGTGTCGATGGCGTCGGCCTTGCCGGCGTTGAATTCGGCCAGCGCCTGGCCCCAATCCAGGCCGCGCAGGGTGACCGGAATGCCGGTCTTCTTGGACCACAGCGCCCAGACATCGACCAGGATGCCCTGCAGATTGCCGCCGCCATCCTTGAAGACGTAGGGCGGATAATTGTCGTCCATGACCACGGTGATCGAGCCAGGCGCGGCGCCCGTGGGCCATGGAAAGGCCGCCATCGCCAAGATGGCGAAAGCTGCCAACAGGCCCTTCAACGGCCGCATGCCCATCGTGACGCCCCTATGCCGCCATACATCCGGAAGGGTATTCCCTTGGCAATAGCACGGCTAGGGAAATTTGGAAGACATTGTTCGCCTGGAATACAATTTTCTTGACGATTTTTGTTTCCATGGTGAACAATATCCTCACGCTCAGGAGCCGCCCATGACCGCCCGCCGCAAGCCTGCCATCATCGAGACCGGATCGCTGTCCTACGGCATGCTGCCGGGATTGCTGGGCTTCCACCTGCGCCGCGCCCAGGTGTCGCTGTTCAAGCATTTCGCCCGCACGGTGGGCCAGGTGGCCGGCATCACGCCGGGCCTGTTCGGCATGCTGCAGGTGATCGCCGCCAATCCCGGCCTGGCGCAAAGCCGCCTGGCCGAGGCGATGGAGGTCGAGCGTTCGACCATCGTCAAGGTTGTCGACCAACTGGAAGCGCGCGGCCTGATCGTGCGCGAGCCGTCGGCGGTCGATCGCCGCTCGCATTGCCTTGAGCTGACCGAGCTGGGCCGATCCGAGCTGGCCCGCATGGAGCAACTGGTCCTGGCCCACGAGGCCGAGCTGGCCGCCAGATTGACGCCCGAGGATCGCCAGGAACTGACCCGCCTGCTGATCCAATTGGCCGACTGACAACCCAAGGAGAGCGCGCTTTGAAATCCATCCTGGCCCTGACCGTCAATGGCCGTCGCCGCGAGGACCTGGTTCCCGACGGCATGCTGCTGATCGATTACCTGCGCGATTTCGCCGGCCTGACCGGCACCAAGCAGGGCTGCGACGGCGGCGAATGCGGGGCCTGTACCGTGCTGGTGGACGACCGCCCGCGCCTGGCCTGTTCGACCCTGGCCCATCAGGTGGCGGGCAAAAGGGTCGAGACAGTCGAGGGACTGACCCGGTCCGGCCGGATGAGCGCCCTGCAGCAGGCCTTCCACGAGAAGCTGGGCACCCAGTGCGGCTTTTGCACGCCGGGCATGATCATGGCGGCCGAGGCCTTGCTGCGCAAAAACCCCGATCCCAGCCGCGAGCAGATCAAGGCGGCCCTGGCCGGCAATCTGTGCCGCTGCACCGGCTATGTGAAGATCGTCGAATCGGTGGAAGCCGCCAAGGGGGTAAGCCCATGACCGCCCGCAAACTGGACAAGGCCGCGCGCACCGGCAATGTCGGGGTGCCGACGCCCCTGGTCGACGGAATCGAGAAGGTCACCGGCAAGGCCAAATATACCGGCGACATGAAGGCCACCGACGCCCTGGTCGGGCGCATTCTTCGCAGCCCACATCCCCATGCCTTGATCAGGTCGATCGATCTGTCGGCCGCCCTGGCGCTGGACGGCGTCGCCGCCATCTGCACCTGCGATGATTGCGACAAGCCTTACGGTGTGCTGCCCATCGCCGAGAACGAATATCCGCTGGCCAAGGGCAAGGTGCGCTACCGCGGCGACCCGGTGGCGGCGGTGGCCGCCATCGACGAGGAAACCGCCGGCCGTGCCCTGAAGCTGATCCGCGTCGAGTACGAGAAGCTGCCGGCGGTGTTCGAGGCCAGGAAGGCCATGGCTCCGGGCGCGCCGGTCCTGCACGACGACAAACCCAACAACGTGCTGCGCGACGTCCACAACGAGTTCGGCGATGCCGAGGCCGGCTTCAAGGCCGCCCATCTGGTGCGCGAGAAAAGCTTCCGTTTCGCCGAGATCAACCATGCCCATATCGAGCCCAACGCCACCCTGGCCGAGTTCGACGCCGAACGCGGCACCCTGACGCTGACCACCACCACCCAGGTTCCCTATTACGTCCACCTGAAGGTGGCCCAGTGCCTGGAGATGGACACGGCGCGCATCCGCGTCATCAAGCCGTTCCTGGGCGGCGGCTTCGGCGCGCGCACCGAGACTTTGCACCACGAGATCATCGCGGCCCTGCTGGCCCGCAAGGCGCAAGGCACGGTGCGGCTGATGCAAACGCGCGAGGAAACCTTCATCGCCCATCGCGGCCGCCCCGACACCGAGATCAAGCTGAAGCTGGGCCTGACCGAAGCCGGCCGCATCACCGCCTGTCATATGGAGGTGATCCAGCGCGGCGGCGCCTATGCCGGCTATGGCATCATCACCATCCTCTATTCCGGCGCGCTGCTGCACGGGCTTTACGACATCCCCAACATCAAGCATGACGGCTGGCGGGTCTATACCAACACGCCGCCCTGCGGCGCCCAGCGCGGCCACGGCACCGTCGATCCCCGCGCCGCCTTCGAGGCGCTGCTGAACGAAATGGCGGTGGAATTGGGCCTGGACCCGGCCGATGTGCGCCGGGTCAATCTGATCGGCGCCATCCCCTACACCACCCTTTATGCCCAGAAGGTGATGAGCTACGGCCTGCCGGAATGCATCGACAAGGTGGTGGCGGCGTCCGGCTGGACCGAGCGGCGCGGCAAATTGGGGCGCGGCCGGGGCTTGGGGCTGGCCTGCTCGCACTTCGTCTCGGGCACCTCGACGCCGAAGCACTGGACCGGCGAGCCGCACGCCACCGTCAATCTGAAGCTGGATTTCGACGGCGGCATCACCATCCTGACCGGCGCCGCCGACATCGGCCAGGGCTCGAACACCATGGTCGCCCAGGTGGTCGGCGAGGTGCTGGGCGTCGATTGGGGCCGTCTGAAGGTGATTTCCGCCGACAGCGCGCTGACCCCCAAGGATAACGGCTCGTACTCGTCGCGCGTCACCTTCATGGTCGGCAATGCCGGCATCGACGCCGCCAATGCCTTGAAGAAGGTGCTGGTCGAGGCGGCGGCCAAGAAGCTGGACGCCCATCCCGCCGACATCGAGGTCGAGGGCGAGCTTTATCGCGTCGCCGGCGGCCAGGACCCGGGCCTGGCTTTCCAAGAGGTGGTCAAGGCCGCGCTGATCGACACCGGCACCCTGACCGTCAAGGGCACCTTCACCTGCCCGACCGAGTTCATGGGCGACAAGAAGATCCGGGGCAGCGCCATCGGCGCCACCATGGGCTTTTGCTATGCCGCCCAGGTGGTCGAGGCCAGTGTCGACGAGGTGACCGGCAAGGTCACCGCCCACAAGGTGTGGGTGGCGGTCGATGTCGGCCGCGCGCTCAACCCGCTGGCGGTGGAAGGCCAGATCCAGGGCGGCGTATGGATGGGCATGGGCCAGGCGATGAGCGAGGAAACCCGCTACGACGAAGGCCGCATGCTGCATGGTAATCTGCTGGATTACCGGGTGCCGACCATGGCCGAAAGCCCGGACATCGAGGTCTTCATCGTCGAAAGCATCGACCCCAACGGCCCGTTCGGCGCCAAGGAAGCCAGCGAGGGCATGCTGGCCGGTTTCCTGCCCGCCGTGATGGACGCGGTGTACGACGCCGTCGGCATCCGCCCCGATACCCTGCCGCTGACGCCCGACCGGATCACCGAATGGCTGGACGCCACCCAGGAGGCCGCCCAATGAACCTGATGCCCGACCTGAAGACCGTCCGCCCCGCCAGCCTGCCCGAGGCCTGCAAGGCCCTGACCGAGGCCGGCGCCCACGCGGTGGCCGGCGGCACCGACCTTGTGCCCAATCTGCGCCGTGGTCTGTTGGAACCGGCCGTCCTGGTGGATTTGACCGCGCTTGAAGGTTTCGCCGCCATCGAACCCGCCGCCGAAGGCGGCCTGCGGCTGGGCGCCGGGGTCACCCTGGAAGCCATCGCCGAGAACCCGGATGTGCTGGCCACCTATCCGGGCCTGGCCCAGGCGGCGCTGGGGGTGGCCGGGCCGACCCACCGGGCGGCGGCGACCTTGGGCGGCAATCTGTGCCAGGACACCCGCTGCGTCTTCTATAACCAAAGCGAATGGTGGCGGGAAGGCAACGGCTATTGCCTGAAGCTCAAGGGCGACAAGTGCCATGTGGTGGTGAAAAGCGACCGCTGCTACGCCACCTATCACGGCGACGTGGCGCCGGCCCTGATGGTGCTGGGCGCCACCGCCGAAATCGCAGGACCCATCGGCAAGCGTACGCTGCCGTTGGGCCAGTTGTTCGTCGAATCGGGGGCGGCCCACCTCGCGCTCAACCCCGGCGAGATCGTCTGTGCCATCCACCTGCCGCCGGCCGATGGCCTGCGCTCGGCCTATGAAAAGGCCCGGGTGCGCGACGCCGTCGATTTCCCGCTGGCCGGCATCGCCGTGTCCTTGCGCAAGGATGGCGCGACCATCGCCGCGCTCAAGGTGGCGGTGACCGGGACCAATTCGGCCCCGGTCATGGTTCCCACCGACGGATTGATCGGCAAGGCCTGGGATGGCGACGCCGCCAAGGTCCTGACCGAAAGCGTGCGCAAGACCAGCCTGGTCTTGAAGACCACGGTGATGGGCGCCAAGTACCGCCGCAGGGTGGCGCAAGGCCTGGCCAAGCGCCTGATCGACCGGTTGTGGGAAGACTGAGATCATGTCACTGACCGCCATCGGGCACGCGCCCTCGGACGACCAGCAGGTGCTGGAGGCGGCGGCCGGCTGGCTGGCCGACGGCGACCCGGTGGTGCTGGCGGTGGTGGTCTCGACTTGGGGCTCGGCGCCGCGCGGCGTCGGGTCATACATGGCGGTGCGCGAGGACGGGCTGTTCGCCGGCTCGGTCTCGGGCGGCTGCATCGAGGCCGCCGTAATCGAGGCCGCGCAAGACCTGGACCAGCCGATCCAGGTGATGGATTTCGCCATCGACGACGACACCGCGCGGCGCGCCGGCCTGCCGTGCGGCGGCAATGTGGTGGTGGCGCTGATCCGGCCCGATTCCGTTTTGCTGGCCCGTCTGGCCCAGCGCACCGCCCAGCGCCAGCCGGCCGCCCTGGTGATCGACCTCGCCTGCGGCCAGCAGACCCTGGTCGATTCCGTCGGCAATCACGGGCATCTGGCCCTGTCGGCCGAGGTGATGGCCGATATCGGCCAGCGCCTGGCGAGCGGCCAGTCGGGCTGCCCGACCGAGGGCCTGTTCGCCCGCATCCACGAGCCGGCCACCGTGCTGGTGGTGGTCGGCGCCGTCCACGTCACCCAGTCGTTGGTGGCCATGGCCGAACTGGTCGGCTTCAAGGTGGTGGTCGTCGATCCGCGCCGCGCGTTCGCGACGCCGGAACGCTTTCCCGGCGCCACTTTGATCAGCCGCCAGCCGGAAGAGGCGCTGCCCGAGCTGATCCTCGATTCCCGCACCGCCATCGTCACCCTGGCCCATGTCGCCGCCCTGGACGACGCCACCCTGATCCGTGGGCTGGATTCGGACGCCTTCTATGTCGGCGCCCTGGGCAGCCGCCGTACCCACGCCAAGCGTCTGCAGCGTCTGGCCGGGCTGGGGGTGGGCGCGGAAGCGCTGGCCCGCATCCATGCGCCCGTCGGCCTGGATATCGGCGCGGCCAATCCGGCGGAAATCGCCGTCTCGGTCCTGGCCCAGATCATCGCCGCCCGGCGGGGCAAGCCGTCGCAGCGGGAATCATGAAGACCGCCGCCCTGGTTCTGGCCGCCGGTCTGGGCACCCGCATGGGCGGCGGCAAGATGATGGTGGAATGGAACGGCCGGCCGTTGCCGGTCTGGCCGGTGATGGCGGCGACCCAGGCCGGTTGCGATCCGGTGGTGGCGGTGGTCGGCCCGGACAGCGGCGAGCTGGATTCGGCCCTGCTGTCGGCCGGAGCCAGGGTGATGGTCAATCCCCGCCCCGGCGACGGCCAGGCCTCGTCGCTGGTGTGCGGATTGGCGGCTGTCGGTGGGGCCGATCGCTTGTTCGTGCTGCTGGGCGACATGCCGCTGGTCGGACCGCGCCACCTGCGCGCCCTGATGGCCGCCCTGGACCATGCCGGCGGCGCAACCATCGCCGCCCCGGTCTTCCAGGGGCGGCGCGGCAATCCGGTCTTGTTCGACAAAAGCCATTTCGCCGCTCTGGCGGCGCTGTCGGGCGACCAGGGTGCCCGCGCCCTGATCGGTGGGCCCCATACCATCCTGGTCGAGATGCCCGACGCGGCGGTGTTGGCCGACATCGACACCCCGGAAGACCTGGCGACCCTTGGCGGCTAAGCGCTTCCATTGCGGGTTGCGTTTGGATAGAGTGGCCCTTCAAACGCGCATTGATCGTTGATCATGCTCTGCTGGAGGGTGCGATGGGCAAGAATATCGTCATCTGCTGCGATGGAACCTGGAACACTCCCGACCAGCGGGTCGATGGCGTGCCGGTGCCGACCAACGTGGTCCGCCTGTTCAATGCCCTGGCGCCGGCCGACAAGAATGGCGTCGCCCAGCACAAATATTACCATCCGGGCGTCGGCACCGACGGCACATGGTGGGAAAAGGCCATGGGCGGCGGGGCCGGGGCCGGGTTGGACCGCAACGTCCAAAGCGCCTATCGCGAATTGTGCGACTATTACCGGCCCGGCGATGCCATCTTTCTGTTCGGCTTCAGCCGCGGCGCCTATACGGTGCGCAGCCTGTCGGGCCTGATCAATCGCTGCGGATTGCTGGATACGTCGGGCCTGGCCGACGACGTGGCCTGGCGGCGCGTGCAGCACCTGTTCGACACCGGCTATCGCAAGGGCGGCACCTTGGACACCGCCGGATGGCAGTTCCACGGCCCCGGCGGCAGCCAGCCCACCAAGGCCGACATCCCCATCCGCTTCCTGGGGGTGTGGGACACCGTCGGCGCCCTGGGCATTCCCGACGACATGGCCTTCCTGAATCTGCTGGATCGGCTGAAGGACTACACCTTCCACGACACCACGCTTAACCCCCACATCGTGACTGCCCGCCACGCCATCGCGCTGGACGAGATGCGGGCCACCTTCCAGCCGACCCGCTGGGTTGCCGGGCCGAAGCAGGATGCCAAGGAAATGTGGTTCCCCGGCGTGCACAGCGATGTCGGCGGATCGTACCGCGAGGCCGGGCTGGCCAATGGCGCCCTGTTGTGGATGATCGAAGAGGCGGAAAAGTGCCACCTGGAATTCGCGAAGCCGATGCGCGATCAGATCACCGCCAGCCACCTGGACGTCATCCATGATTCCTGCGACGGCGTGTTCAAGCTGCTGGCCACCCAGCCGCGCGCGGTTCCCCGCCTTGAGCCGACCAATTCGGTCCTGCACGCATCGACGCTCGACCGCCTGGTGGTTCCGCCGATCGAGCAGGCCCCCTATCGGGTGCAGCGCGATCTTAAGCCGGGCGACGCACTGACCCTGGCGATCTATGCCCGCGAGCCGTGGAACGAGACCGGACTCTGGCTGGAAAAGGGCCGCAAATACACCTTCGCGGCCGAGGGGCAGTGGCTGGATTCCAAGGTCACCGCCGGGCCGGGCGGAACCAGCGACGGCAAGTTCCAACTGGGCGAGATCGCCCATGTCGCCGGCAGCCTGTGGGGTTTGGCGGAAGAGGCCTTCAAGTCGATGGCCGGCAATCCCAGCGCCGATTTCCGCGGCACCCGTCGCCACGAAACCTCGCCGTGGTTCTGTCTGATGGGGGCCGTCGCCAATGGCAGCCAGCCCGGCACTCCGGCCCAGCACGAGACCTTCGAGATCGGCGAGGGTTGCACCTATACGCCGAAGGAATCAGGCTATTTCTACGCCTATGCCAACGATGCCTGGGGCTTCTACGGCAACAACCGCGGATCGGTGCGCCTGACGGTGAAGTAACCGGCGTGCCGCTCAGTTGGTCTTGGATTCGGCCTGGAGCTGGGTGATCTTCTTGCGCATCGCGGCCAGAAGGCCGTCGACGGTGCCGCCATTGGCCTGGATCACCGAGGAATATTCCGCGCGGTGGGTCTGGGCCATCGAGGCGCCTTCGACCTTGATGTCCAGCACGCGATAGGTGGCACCGGCCTTGCGCACGCGCCAGCCGACATTGATCGGGTCCAGCTTGTCGCGCTTGATGCGCGACTCGACCTGGAGGTCGCCGTCGTTCTCGTTGGCGATGGCCAACACTTCCAGCGTCTCGCCGGAATAATCCTTGAAGCGTCGCGCCCAGGTATAGACCTGGATATCCTCGAACAGCCCGACGAAGTCCTTTTGCTGCTCGGGCGTGGCAACGCGCCAATAGCGGCCCAGGACCAGCTTGCCGATCTCGGGGATGTCGAAATTGTCGACGAACAGGGTGCGGAACCGCTTGGTGCGCTCGTCGTCGCTCAGGCCCTTGGCCGCCACGGTGGTCATGGCGGTGTCGGCCAGCTTGACGATGAAATCCGTGGCAGCCGGATCGGCGAAGGCCGACACCGGCGACGACACCAGGGCGAACGTGCTGACGATTGCGGCCAGAAGGTGACGACGGCTCAGCATCGGATCAACGCTTCTCCTGCGACGGCGCGGTCTTCAGATCGACGGTGCCGTTCTTGACCTCGGTGGCGCGAATCTGGCGGTACATCGAGCGCAGCGACGCGTAATAATCCAGCGAACCACGCTCGATCTCGTCCAGCTTGTCGAGATAACGCTCGCGCTTGTCCACGCCGTACATGCCGGCGCGGGTCCAGATCGCCCAATCCTGGCCGACACGGTCCAAATGCAGGTTCAGCGGATCGACCAGCCATTCGGCGGCCAGGCCGACGGTGTCGCGCGGGTTGCTCGGGCCCAGGATCGGCAGCACCAGATAGGGGCCTTCGCCGATGCCCCACACCGCGAAGGTCTGGCCGAAATCCTCGTCATGGAAGGGCAGGCCGCCGGGGGCGGCGACGTCGAACAGGCCTGCGGCCCCGAAGCCGGTGTTGAAGGCGAAGCGCATCGCCGTCTGCATGGCGCGGTCGGGCTGGCCCTGCAACAGGTCGTTGGCCAGGATGATCGGGCTTCTGAGATTGTTCAGGAAATCGCGGACGCGCTCGCGGCCGAAGGCCGGCACGACATGGCGGTAGCCCTGGGCGACCGGCTTCAGCAGCGCCTTGTCGACAACCTGGTTGAATTCGAAGATCGCACGGTTCATCGGCTCGAGCGGGTCGTTCAACTGCTCGAACTCGGCCACGGCCTCCTTGTCGTCGGCAGGAGGCGGCGAGGCGCAGCCGGCCATCAGGGCCAGCGAAACCAGGGAAACGGCGAGACGGGAGAGCGCGGCGCGAGGAATGAAGGTTGGCATGTCGATTCTTCGGATACCCAGTTTGACCTTCTTGTTTTACGAACTCGTGCACGAATACACAAGCAGGCGAACGCCGTCGAATGGTTCCCGGCGCAATTGAGGTAACACGTTCCTTACGCGAACGCCAGGGGGGATGAGTCGATTCGGGCCAGGCCCTTGCCACACCGATGCATTTCGGCAACAGCCGTGTCGGGTCTTGGCTGCATTTTCGCTTCTATTTCGCATAAAGATATGTTTATATCTTTCTGACGGCAAGGTCGGAGGTGTTGGGTGGAACGTGTCCTGTCAGGTTTGCGCGCTGCGGCCGAGCCCACGAGGCTGCGGCTGCTGTCGTTGCTGGCCCAGGGCGACCTGACCGTCAGCGAGCTGACCCACATCCTTGGCCAAAGCCAGCCCCGGGTCAGCCGGCACCTGAAGCTGATGTGCGATTCCGGCCTGCTGGACCGCTTCCCCGAAGGCGCCTGGGTGTTCTACCGGCTGGCCGCCACCGGCGCCGGCGCCGACCTGGCCCGCTCGTTGCTGCCGATGTTGCCGGCGGGGGACACCACCTTGACGCTGGACCGCCAGCGGCTGGACCAGGTGCGCGCCGCGCGGGCGGCCCGGGCCCAGACCTATTTCACCGAAAACGCCTCGCGCTGGGACCAGATTCGTTCGCTGCAGGTCGACGATGCCCAGGTCGAGCAGGCCCTGGTCGCCACCCTGGCCGGGCGCCAGGTCGCCGATCTGGTCGATATGGGCACCGGCACCGGCCGCATCCTGGAAGTGCTGGCCCCCCACATCCAGCGCGGCGTCGGCATCGACCTGTCGCGCGAAATGCTGGCGGTGGCGCGCGCCAATCTGGAACGGGCCGGCTGCCGCCATTGCATGGTCCGCCAGGGCGACATCACCCAATTGCCGCTGGCCGATTCCTCGGCCGACGCGGTAACCATTCATCAGGTGCTGCATTATGCCGCCGAGCCGGCCCGCGTGGTGGCGGAAGCCGCCCGGGTGCTGAGGCCCGGCGGCCTGCTGGTTCTGGTCGATCTGGCCCCGCACGCGCTGGAATTGCTGCGCGACCAGCATGCCCATCGTCGCCTGGGCTTTTCCGATGCCGAGGTGGACGGCTGGCTGAGTGCCGCCGGCCTGAAATCCGACGGCCAGACCCGCCTGGCGGGCGATCCCTTGACCGTGGTCCTGTGGCGGGCCATCAAGTCGTGAAACCCCGGCAAGTCGTGAAACAAGGAGCATATCCGGTGAACTCCCCCCTTCCCATCGCTGCCGCCTCGGCCCAGCCGGTCAAGGTTTCCTTCGAATTCTTCCCGCCCAAGACCGAGAAGATGCAGGAAACCCTGTGGGAATGCGTCAAGCGGCTCGAGCCCTTGGCGCCGGCCTTCGTCTCGGTGACCTATGGCGCCGGTGGCACCACGCGCGAACGCACCCACGACACCGTGGTCCGCATCGCCCGCGAGACCAGCCTGAAGCCGGCCGCCCACCTGACCTGCGTCGGCCATGTCCAGGGCGAGGTCGATGACATCGCCCGGCGCTATTGGGATGAAGGCATCCGCCACATCGTGGCCTTGCGCGGCGACGCGCCGGAAGGATCGGGGGCCTATGTGCCGACGCCCGGCGGCTATGGCTATGCCGTCGATCTGGTCCGCGGCCTGAAGCGCATCGCCGATTTCGAGATTTCGGTGGCGGCCTATCCCGAGATGCATCCCGACGCGCCGTCGGCCGCCTTCGATCTCGACAATCTAAAGGCCAAGGTCGATGCCGGCGCCACCCGGGCCATCTCGCAATATTTCTTCGACCCGGCGGTGTTCCTGCGTTTCCGCGAGCGTGCCGTCGCGGCCGGCATCACTGTGCCGATCGTGCCGGGCATCCTGCCGGTGACCAATTTCGCCCAGGTGCAGAAATTCTCGGCCGCCTGCGGCGCCTCGGTGCCGGGCTGGATGGCCACCTTGTTCGAAGGACTGGACAACGACCCGGAAACGCGGCGCCTGGTCGCCGCCACCGTCGCCGCCGAGCAATGCCGGGCGCTGGCCGCCGACGGCGTGTCGGACTTCCATTTCTACACCCTGAACCGCGCCGACCTGGCTTATGCGATTTCGCATATCCTGGGCGTTCGGCCGCGCTGATCCGTTCCGTCATCGCCGGGCTTGACCCGGCGATCCATGGATGCCCGGATCACGTCCGGACATGACGAAGACTATAAGGAACCGACATGACCAATATTCTCGACCATCTGTCCGACCGCGTCTTGTTGTGCGACGGCGGTACCGGCGCCCTGGTGCAGGCGATGAACCTGTCGGTGGACAAGGACTTCCTGGGGCTGGAAAACTGCACCGAGATCCTGGTCAAGTCGCGCCCCGACGTCATTCGCGGCATCCATGCCCGCTATTTCGAGGCCGGCGCCGACATGGTCGAGGCCGACACCTTTGGCGCCAGCCCGGTGACCCTGGCCGAGTTCGGCATCTCTGGCCAGGCTTTCGATCTCAACAAGACCGCCATCGAGCTGGCCTGGGAGGCGGCCGAGCAGTTCAAGGCCGACGGCCGCGCCCGCTTCGTGCTGGGCGCCATCGGGCCGGGCACCAAGCTGCCCAGCCTGGGCCATATCGGCTATGACGAGCTGGAAGCGGCCTATGTGACGCAAGCCGCCGGCCAGATCGCAGGCAACGTCTCGGCCTTCCTGGTGGAAACCTGCCAGGACCCGCTGCAGATCAAGGCCGCCGTCAATGGCTGCAAGATCGCCTGCGCCCAAGCCGCCAAGGACATTCCCATCCTGGTGCAGGTGACGGTGGAAACCACCGGCACGCTGCTGGTCGGCGCCGACATCGCCGCGGCCGCCACCGTGGTCCATTCGCTCGGCGTGCCCAGCATGGGCCTCAATTGCGCCGCCGGCCCGCAGGAGATGCTGGAACACGTCAAGTGGCTGGTGGAAAACTGGCCCGGCTTCATCTCGATCCAACCCAATGCCGGCCTGCCGGAACTGGTCGATGGCCAGACCCGCTATCCGCTGCTGCCCGACGAGTTGGCGGTGTGGCACGAACGCTTCGTGTCCATGGGCGTCAACCTGCTGGGCGGCTGCTGCGGCACCCGGCCGGAACACATTGCCGCCACCCACGCCATGCTGAAGAAGGTCGGCAACGGCACCCGCCCCAGCCCGGCCAAGCGCACGTCCCATTGGGTGCCGTCGGTGGCGTCGCTTTATTCACAGGTGCCGCTGCGTCAGGAAAACGCCTTCCTGGCCATCGGCGAGCGCTGCAACGCCAACGGTTCCAAGAAGTTCCGCGACCTGCAAGATGCCGAGGACTGGGACGGCATCACCGCCATGGCCCGCGAGCAGGTCAAGGAAGGCAGCCACACCCTGGACGTCTGCACCGCCTTCGTCGGCCGCGACGAGGTGAGCGACATGACCGAGGTGGTCAGCCGCCTGCGTGGCGCCGTCACCACGCCGCTGGTGGTCGATTCCACCGAGTTGCCGGTGCTGGAAGCGGCGCTGAAGCTGTATGGCGGCAAGGCCATCTTGAACTCGATCAATTTCGAGGATGGCGAGAAGGACGCCGAGAACCGCCTGATCCTGGCGCGCAAGTTCGGCGCCGCCGTGGTGGCGCTGACCATCGACGAAGAGGGCATGGCCAAGGATGCCGATTCCAAGATCCGCATCGCCAAGCGGCTTTACGATTTCGCGGTGGTCAAGCACGGCCTGCCGGCGTCGGACCTTTTGTTCGACCCCTTGACCTTCACCATCTGCACCGGCAACGAGGACGACCGCAAATTGGGCGTCGAGACGCTGGACGCCATCGAGCGCCTGGCCAAGGAACTGCCGGAATGCGGCATCGTGCTTGGCCTTTCCAACATCTCGTTCGGCCTGAAGCCGGCCGCTCGCCAGGTGCTGAATTCGGTGTTCTGCGACCATGCGGTCCGGCGAGGGATGACCGGGGCCATCGTCCATGTCTCGAAGATCGTGCCCTTGCACACCATCGCCGCCGACGAGGTCAAGGCCGCCGAGGATCTGATCTTCGACCGCCGCACCGAAGGTTACGACCCGCTGCAGGCGCTGATCGCCCTGTTCGGCGACCGCAAGGCGGCCGACAACAAGAAGGAACTGCCGGCCTCCATCGAGGAACGCCTGAAGGCTCGCATCATCGACGGCGACCGCACCGGCCTGGACGACGACCTGGCCCGCGCCCTGGCGGAAGGCTGGAAGCCGCTTGCCATCATCAATGACCTGCTGCTGGACGGCATGAAGGTGGTGGGTGAATTGTTCGGTTCCGGCAAGATGCAACTGCCCTTCGTGCTGCAATCGGCCGAGACCATGAAGGCCGCCGTCGCCTTCCTCGAGCCGCACATGGACAAGGCCGAAGGCAGCGCCAAGGCGACCATCGTGCTGGCCACCGTCAAGGGCGACGTTCACGATATCGGCAAGAATCTGGTCGACATCATCCTGACCAACAACGGCTACAAGGTTCACAATATCGGCATCAAGCAGCCGATCGGCGACATCATCAAGGCGGTGCGCGAGCACAAGCCCGACGCCATCGGCCTGTCGGGCCTGTTGGTCAAGTCCACCGTCATCATGAAGGACAACCTGGAAGAGCTGACCGCCCAGGGTATCGACATCCCGGTGCTGTTGGGCGGTGCGGCGCTCACCCGGCGCTATGTCGAGGAAGATTGCCGTGCCGCCTATGGCTCCGGGCGGGTCGCCTATGCCCGCGACGCCTTCGACGGGCTGGACCTGATGAGCAAGGTCGCCGACAGCACCTTCGATGATCTGGTCAAGGCCCGCGGCATTGGTCCCAAATCGGGCAATTCCAAGCGTATCGGCCAGCCCAAGCTGGAAAGCGCGCTCCGCCCGGTCGATTGGGACGAGGTCGCCCTTCGCCGCGCCGAACTGCACAAGGACGTCCCGGCCCCGCTTCCGCCGTTCTGGGGCGCCAAGGTCATCGAGAACGTGCCGCTGCAGAACCTGGCGCCGTTCCTGAACGAGACCATGCTGTACCAGTTCCACTGGGGCTATAAGAAGCAGGGCCGCACGCTGGACGAGTTCAAGGCCTGGGGCGCCAAGGAACTGAAGCCCATCGCCCTGGACCTGTTGAAGCGTTGCGCCAAGGAAGAGATCCTGAAGGCCCAGGGCGTCTATGGCTATTGGCGGGCGGCGTCGGATGGGGATTCGGTGGTGCTGTTCCAAGAGGACGGCAAGACCGAGGCCGCCCGCTTCGCCTTTCCGCGCCAGGGCAAGGACGGTGGTCTGTGCATCGCCGATTTCTTCCGGCCGGTATCGGACCCGGTGCGCGACGTCATCGGCCTGCAGGTGGTGACCATGGGCAAGCGCGCCACCGAAATCGCCGACCAATGGTTCAAGGCCGACAAGTACCAGGATTACCTGTACCTGCACGGCCTGTCGGTCGAGATGGCGGAAGCGATGGCCGAATATGTCCACAAGCGCATCCGCGCCGAGCTGGGTTTCGCCGCCGAGGATGCGGCCGAGATGGACAAGCTGTTGAAGCAGAACTATCGCGGTTCGCGCTTCTCGTTCGGCTATCCGGCCTGCCCGAAGATCGAGGATCAGGCGCAATTGCTGGCGCTGCTGGGGGCCGACCGCATCGGCGTGACGCTGTCGGACGAGTTCCAGCTGGACCCCGAACAAAGCACCAGCGCCATCGTGACGGTCCACCCGCAGGCGAAATATTTCAGCGTGTAGGGGTGGGGAAGCTGGCCGCCGCGAATGCGGCGGTCAGTTGACCGCCTCAGCGGTTCCGTCCGCGGGGACAATCCAGGGCTCTGCCCCCGCGCTTCTTGTCCCCAAGAGTGCACTTGGGGACTACCGCTTTGCGCCCAGGACGGTCGTTGAGGATCCCTATCACAAATGCCGATAACGGACATTGGGGCAGCACACCTCCGCTGAGGTGCGTGTATTTTCTGGAATCGAGCCAGCTTCAGGTCGCGATCAATGGGGGCCAGTTTCCATCAAGAACTGGATCAACAGGATGCCGCCCGAGAGAACACCAAGCCCGAGGGCGACGATTGTGGCAGTGTAGAACAGCGCATCGCCCAGCTTCCGCCTTTTGGGGGAGGACAACGCCGTGACGAGTCGGTCATAACCGAACAGTTGATAGAGCAAGAGGATCAGCGGCAGCGCAATGAACAAGGCGCCCGCCGTCACGCTGTCCACGATATGCTCACTGACCATCCGGTCGTACAGGACGCCACCCTTGTAGCGCGACGGCCAGCCGGCAAATAAATCGTAGGCGCTGGCTGCCACAGCCAAAAATAAGGCCGCCGCTCCGATGATGGTCATAGCCCTACGGTGCGACAACTGCATCTTCCCCCCAAATCAGGCTACGCGAAATCCAAATCATTTCACACGAAATCACAGGGCAATCAAGAGGTGTGAAATTCTCAATCAACACCTTGAAAAAAATTGCCACTCCATGCTGGATTCGAACCAGAGCGCAATCACCTGAACTGATCTGCCTATCTGTTGGGACGGGTGTTCCTGGCCTTCGTGCGCCTGACGGCTGGAGATGGGTACCGAAGTGTGTTTCAAATTGCCACTTGTTCAGCGAAGGCGGGTATAGCCTGGAGAGGAAAAGTGATTGTCTACGATCTGCGCGAAGAAGCACGCCTGATATCGTTGATTCATCTCATTGCGCCGCTGGCTCTTTGCCTCGGCGCAGTGTGGTTTGCACCTCGATCGGTTCGGGCTTGGCTGCCCGATGCGCTGGTCGATTCAGCGCGGCCTCTAACATTCGTCTTCGGTCTCGCCGCCGGTGTCCTCGGGTGGATGGAATACGACGAACGCAGCCAAGCCGACGCGTTGGTAGAGCGGTGTCTTCTGGGGGGCTGCCTTATGAAGGAAGGTCCCGTATACGACGTCGAACGGGTCCGTCAAATATCTTCAGGCACTCGTTACCTTGCGCCGATGCGGGGTGGCTATTTCAAGGTCGACGACACCCTCTACGCCCATTATCCCCGTGAACAATCCAACTACAGCCCGGCAAACCTCCTGCGCGAGGGGGAGCCGGTACGTGTCTATAGTCTGGACGGAGTGATCGTCCTCGTAGAGGTCGGGGGCTGAGGTGGCGATGCGCGCGGGGATTACGGGGCCAGTGCACCTAAATCGAACATCTGCTCTCCCACCCTCCAATTTCCCAAGCCCGCCCTTCCGCTTCCTGCCCGATCATCCGTAGCGGCGGTATGTTTTCGGCGCGGCTCCGCGCAAGGTGCGGACCCGCACGCGGCGTGGGGCTTCCCAGGCGTTGGCCGGCGGGCGACGTGTCCCTTGAAATGGACGTTTCTTCATGGGCGTGTAATCCTGCCATCAGCAACCCGAGAGAGCTTTGTCGTGGTGGAGGTGTCATGCCTAAGTGGGGGCCAATTCTCGCCGGTGTCATGCTCGCCATGGGCAGCTTATTGGCCCCGGCGCATGCTGAACCGGGCGACTTGGTGGGTGAATATCGTCTCGTTGGCGAGCAGGACGCCGCATCCGCGATCTCGCTACGACCGGATGGTCGCTACAAGCTGTTCATGATGATGGGGACGGTCGATGAAATCGACGAGGGGCGTTGGAGGGTCGTCGGGTCGGAGGTACGCCTTGGGTCGACGACACCTGTCCGCGACCCGCAATATGCGTTGGTGAAGTCAGACAAAATCGACTTTCCGGGGGTCGTGGTCGAGTTCGAAGGCGCAGGAGGGAAGGCCCCTTATTACACGAGTGTCAATCTTCATACGAGCACGGCGGTCATTCGAGCAAACGAGGGCGGGCACAATTATATGCGGTCGCGCCAAGCCAGCGCTCCGATCGAAAAAATCAGCCTGCAGCCAATTGGAGTGCTTCGGCGCTATTTAACGTCCGAATTCCCCGTGACTGACCCGTCGCATAACCATTTCGTATTCCACGCGGAAATCGGGAACTATGGTTATGCGCCGATGGATAAGTCCCGTGTGCAAATCGGCGTTA